>JBBIQB010000137.1:0-7953 GCA_037442545.1 Bellilinea sp. | reverse complement strand
GAGTGGGCGTTTCGGTCGGCGTGGGGGTTGGGGTGAAAGTTGGCGTAGCGGTTGGCGTGGCAGTATTGGTTGGGGTGAAGGTGGCGGTTGGAGTGGGGGTTATGGTCGGTTTGAACAGCGCGCCGATTGGACGGGCGACTGCCGGGCTGCCTGCCAGGGCAGTGTTCAATTCGGGAAAGAGCATCCAGAACAACAACCCCAGGCAGACCACCAACACCAGCGCCAGTCCGCTGACCCACCAGGCGGCTGCCGGACGGCGCGAAGCTGTCGCGGCGGCGCGCGGGGCAGGCGTGGGCTGGCGGCGAACGAGGACCGGTTGGGTGACTTCCAGTACCGCTTGTTTCAGGCGTTGAATGCGCACCGGCAGGGTTTCCCCGGCGCTCAGGGTCGATGCGGGGGCAGGCGAGGGGCTTGCCGGGCGCGGCGGCTGGCCGGCGCGCAGGCGGCTTACCGCCCAGTGCATGCCTTTGCGCGCGCGCTGGCTACCCGGGTTGATTTGCAAGGCGCGGTTGAGATAGTCGATGCTGGCGTGGGGTTCTGCCAGGGCAGCCAGAATCAGCCAGGGTTCCTCCAATCGCGGCTCCAGGCGGGCGGCTTCGGCAGCCAGGCGGCGGGCGGTGCTGCGCTCGCCTTGTTTCAATGCCTGGCGGGCGGCGGAAAGGATCGCGCGGGCGTCTGGCTGAGCTGGGTTCATTGTCCGGTATCCATCACGGGGACAGGCTCGTTGCGTATGTAACAGAGAATACCATCGGTGATGCCGCGCGCTACCAGGTCGGGTTGTTCGGTCAAAATGCGCCGGTCGAGATTGAGGAAGCCGGTTTCAATAATCGCGGCAGTGGTGTCGGAATGGACTTCGGAGAAGGTGTGGTAATAGATCATGTCAGGCGTGGTCGAGTTGAAATGGAACTTCATTTGGGTTGCCTTACCATAGCGGTCGATCAGGCAGCCGGACAGGCGTTGGGCTTTCTCCGGGTACGCGCTGGATGCCGCCGCAGCCACCTTGTACCCGGTGGCTTCATCGTTGATGTAATCGCACGAGTCGTTGTGAATGGAAACCAACGCAAGCGCCTGGTACTGGTTTAGTCGTTCGTCGAATTCCTGTAACAGGTCAACCTCGAAGCCCTCGGCGAGCAACTGCTGCTGGACGCGGGTGGCGATTTCCAGGTTGATCTGCAATTCGGTCAAGCCATCCGGGCAGACCGCGCCCGGATCGTGGCCCCAGTGCCCGGCAACAATACCGATGCGCGGCAGCGGTGCGGGGGTGGGAGTCGGGTAGGTCAGGGTAGGGTTGGTCTGCATGGCGGAGAACATGTTGTCCAGCATCTGGTTGGAGAACAGGTTGGCGGGCGTCCACAGCGTGAACAGGGTCGCCGTTACCAGTGCCACAGTCAGAATCGTCCACAGCACGCTGAACGCTGCCGGGTTTTTACGCGTTTCGGTTGAAGTGGAAGAGGTTTCGTTACTCATGGCAATTACGTTTCATCGTACCTTAATTAGACCCCATTTGGCAACAATCAATTTCGTGCATTTCGCATAGAAACACGACCACCACCATTGTACACCGGTATTGGAACTGTGAGGTGTTGGACACCGGCTTGACTTGTAGGGTATCCACCGGTATAACCAGTATGGTTAGGGGTGGTGCAAGGAGTTTGCCAACTCAACCAGCCGAATCCCGCTCAGGAGAATTACATGTCGCTCATCAGTCCGGAAATTCTTCGCCATGCCATGCGCCAGTGGACAACCGGCGTTGCAGTGGTGACCAGTTGCACGGAAAATCACCAACACGGAATGACAGTCAACTCGTTTACCTCACTGTCGCTTGACCCGCCGCTGGTTTCGGTTACCCTGGCAAACAACACCCGCACACGGAATCTGGTGGAACAGGCGGGTATTTTTGGAGTTACAATACTGGCAGAGGAACAGGGCGATATTTCGGATCGTTTTGCGGGGCGGATTGCCGATGACGATGACCGCTTTGCGGGCATGGAAACCTACACCCTGATCAGCCAGGCACCGCAGCTCGCCAGCGGGCTGGTTTGCCTGGATTGCAAGGTGATTCAGCGCCATGAACTGGCTGGCTCTACCCTGTACATCGGTCAGGTACAGGCAGTGCGGCACAACCGGGATGGCAAACCGCTGGTGTACCACAATCGCATCTACCGTAGGTTGTGTGATGGATGATACGGAATTAACCGACGCCGAAAAACAGAAATTGTTGATCGAAGCCCGCCGGGCAATCGAACAGGCGGTTGGCGGCAAGGATTTGCCGCCGCTCGACCCGAAGCAGGTGCCGCCGCGGCTGAGCCAACCGGGGGCAACCTTTGTAACCCTGACCCTGGAGGGCAGATTGCGCGGCTGCATCGGCACGCTGGAAGCCCGCCAGCCCTTGATCGAGGACGTGCGCGAACACGCCGTCAGCGCGGCGCTGCAAGACTACCGCTTTCCACCCGTGCGCCTGGCGGAGGTGGACCGGCTGCGGATCGAAATCTCGCGCCTGACCCCGCCGCAACCACTGGATTACGACTCCCCGCTCGACCTGCTGCGCCAGCTGCGTCCCGGCATCGATGGGGTGGTCATCCGCGACGAGGGGCGGCGGGCGACCTTTTTGCCCCAGGTGTGGCAATCGCTGCCCGACCCGGAAGATTTCCTCGATCAATTGTGCCTGAAAATGGGGGCACCGCGCAAACTATGGCGGCTAAAGAAGTTGAGCGTGCAGATCTACCAGGTGGAAGAATTCCACGAGTAAGCTGAGCCGACTAAAAAGCAGCCGCGCGTCCCTGCGCGGCTGCTTTTTTTTGAATGGAACGTCAGGCGGTTTCCACCACCCGGGTTTTGGTGGCTTCGGCGTATGCCTGCCCGTAGAGGTGACCGGTGACAGCCATGCCGTAGGCGTAGGTCAGGAATACGCCGACGAGGCACAGGATGGTGCCGAGCGGAGCGATCAAACCGACCACCAGGCTGCCCAGCAGGACGATCAGGTACGCGCCGATGTTTGCCTTGACCAGCCCAAAAACCTCACCCAGCGCGAAACCCGCGCTGAGGTTGCCCTTGGCAAGGTAATTGCCAAGAGCAGCCGGGATCATCAGCGCAATCAGAACCCCATAGACCAAGGCAAACAACCCAAAACAGACCGAAATGAGCATGACGATGACGGCGACCGCATCCGAGCCGGATTGGTTGGCAACCAATCCGCCCAACATGCCGGAGACCAAGGCGAACAGGGTGATCGGCAGAGCATATGCGAAGGCGATCACGAAGCCGGCAAAACCGCGCCCGAGGTCGTCGCCGAAATCCACTTCCGGCAGGGGAACGGGATGGCGGTCGATCACCCGCTTGGCGATATTCAATGCCCAACCCAGAACAATGATTTGTCCGATGAATGGGATCAAGGAAATCAGCGCGGCAATCGCCACCTTTTTAATCCAATCGGTATCCTGAAAAATATATGAAAACGCAAGTCCGAAATTCATGGTTCACTCCTCGAAGAATTACTGGTTTAAAACCGAAGGCTGAGATTAACTATAGCCATTTTTGCAATGGTTGCAAGCAGGATGCCCGAATTAATTTTCGACCGCCACCGGTTGGGCGTTGATGCGCTCGAAGTAGTCGCGCACGAGCGGATCGTTATAGAACACCAGCGCCAGGATGCCGACGATCAACGCAACAACATTGCCGATCAGGATCGTCAGGATTTCCAGAATGGCAATCGTTTGCGAAAATTGTACCGGTGTGGGCGGGTTGGCAAGAATTTTCAGTGCGTAGAGAATTTCAAAGACCCCCAGAATGCCGGGCAGAAAGGTGATTGGCGCGCACAGCAGCCCGATGCCCAGCGTACTGACGGCGACCGCAAAGGTGATGCCCAGCCCGGTTAGAATATTGAGAATCCCGCTCACCAGGGTCATCACGCCAAGCGTGGTAACCATGCCCGGTTTGACCACCAGGGTGGATGAGTTGGTTGTGCCTGGAATCTGTTGCATGTTGGCTTACTCCCTGTGTTTGTTGTCAAGACTGCCGCTCACGCGAGCGGTGTGGTTAACATACGCAGTGGAGGTAGAAAAGTTGCGCCCCGGCGGTGGAATTGAAAGGAATGACCGCAGACAACAACCGGCGGGGGTTAAAAATGATCGAACTGGTCGACTTTGAGGACAAAGATCACTGCGCGGCTTTCTTTCTGATCCGGCGGGGTTGAAACAACCGCGCTGCGGATCAGGGAGAGCGCATGTTCGACCTGATCGTCTTCCAAGCCGATCATCAGCGTGGTTTTGCCGCGCCGCAGAAATCCCCCCGTGGAAGCGATGCCGGTCACGCGGTAATTGTGCGAGGTGAGCGCCTGGGATACCGAATCGCTGTTGGTGTCTCGGATAATGGCAAGGATCAATTTCATGGCTACACCTCCTCGTAATGCTCGATTTCCATCTCGAAGATGGTTGCTCCGCCGATGGTGATCGGGGTTGGGGTGGGCAGCGGCAGGGGAGCGCTTTCTAGTGGGACGGCAATATATTCGACCCGCTGGCGGCAGGTCTCGTGCAGGGCATCCAGCGCATCCTTGCGGCGGCTGGCTTGCAGGGCAACCAGCAAGGTGGCGTTGCGACGGCCAAGAAAACCCCCGTAACTGGGCAGCCGGGTGACGGAGAAGCCCAATTCTTCCAGCGCGCCCTCGGCGTTTTCGGCGTCCTGCGCCTGGACGATGACCCACATGCAAAGGTCAGGTTGGATGATGCGTCTTCCCTTGGTCATTTTGGCAGCGGCTCCTTTCTCGAACGGGACTGGCAGGATTTAACCGGCGAGAACGATTTCTTGCGCTTGTTCACCATTGTAGACAATCATTTGCCCGTTGGGCAGGTTGACGCGGGTGCTGTCGGGCAAACACGTCAAGGTGATCCTTCGATATTGTACCGTAACCGGGAACGAAAAAGGGCTAAGAGCCTCCAGAATCAGGCGAGTATCGCTGAGCAGGCGAACGCCCAGCAGGCGCAGAAAAAAACCAACCGGCGGCAGCCCGGTCAGCCGGTTGGGCTCACCGATGCCCTGCCCGCTGACCGGGTGGTAAGCGGCATGAAAGGCGTGCTCGTTTTTGAGCGATTGAACGACGGCTTTCATCCAGTCTTCGAACAGCGCCGCGGCTGGCTTGCGAAAACCATACGCTAGCATTCCCTCGCCAATCATCCAGTTCCACGGCAGCAGCACCTGCTGGGTTTCGGGGATGGCTTCGCTGAGCGCCGAGGATGGCAGCACCCCCAGCCCGTACGGTTGGCGGTAGCGGGTGAGGATGGTTTCACCGACCAGCCGCCCGGCGCGTTCCACGTCGGGGATTCCCGCCCAAAGCGGCAGGAGCAGCGAGATATCCTCTTCGAGGAAATCGATCGTGCGCAAGACGCCGCTATCGCCGGGATGCAGGTTGAGCACGGTCAGGCTGTCCAGACGGGCAAACAGGCTGCGGCTGGTATAACGCCCAATGCCGTGCAGCCAGGAGACATCCTGCGGGGTGATTTCTTCCCGGATTGGGCTGCCGTCCGCAGCGGCGCCGGACAGGGCGAGATGAACCCGGCGGGTCAGGTCGGTCTGGGTATCAAAGTGCAGCAGCAGCCGGTGCGGAAGGTCGAATGCCCGGTCCAGGCGGTATTCGCCGCGCGCATCGAATCTGATCAGCGCCTCGGCGGGGGCGGCGGCATGGGTGAACGCATCGCGGTGGGTATACGTCGCCTCCTCGTCGCTCCAGCAGGCTTCCACCTGGGCACGCAGACGGCGGCGCAGTTGTTCCAGCCATTCCGCACCATCGGAATCGTCGAGCAGGCTGGCGATCTTGAGCAGGCAGCCGGCTTCATGGTAGAGCATGGCCGCCAGACCGGGGGTCTCGACGGTTTCCGGCTCGACCCCCTGGGCGGCGGAATGCCAGGGATTGAACAGCGGGGCTTCCTCCAGTCCGGACTGGTAAGGGTGTTCCCATTCCGGGAAACCGTCCTGGTCGCGGTCGTGGCGCGCGGACAGCCAAACGCGCAGAAACGCGAGCAAGCCGGGATAGACCTTTTCCAGCCAGGTTGGATTTGGGCGGCACTGGTGGATTGCAAATGCCAGGGCTGCCAGCAATGGCTGCGCCAGGCGGCGGGAGCGCTGCCCTGCCAATCCGGGCTTCCAATCGATGAAGCCATCCGCGGCGGCGGTGGCGAGGAAATTCTCAACCAGTCCGGCGGCGCGCTCCGCCATTCCAGGCAAGATCAGGCTGCTCAGGTACCAGCAATCCAGGGCGGTCTGTCCATTCCACAAGGCGCCGTAATCGCTGCCGTCGCCGCGCAGCGAAAAACCCTGATCCGGCTGGCGGGAAAGGACAATCGAGGGGCGGGGCAGGTGCGGGCTAGCAGGGAAGAAGAGCGATGCAGCGCAGCGGGCTGTTGGTGGTGATCTCGATGCTCTCGCTGCGCTGGGTCAGCTCAATGCGGGCTTGCTCGGCTTCCCACGAGCGGGCGCTGGTCTGGCGGGCAAGCTCGTAGCTCTCCGCCACAGCCGGCAGCGCAGCCAGCGCCCAGATCAACTGGCGCATACCGCCGGGAGAGAGACGAATCTCCTCACTCAGGCTGGCATACGCTCCTTTACCGGGCTGCAGCCCGCCGGTAATAAAGCAAACCGGCGACAACCCCTCGGTTTTTCCTTGAAGAACAGTATGAACCCCGATCGGCACCACGCTCATCCCATTGCCGTCGCCCAGCGGGTTAAGGTAAGCGCACCACTCAAAACCGAACTGCTCCGCCAGCACGGAGGGATTGTGAAAGGTCAGGCGCCCGGCGATGACCTGCGAGGTGTACATGCGGTACTCGGCAGTCACGTCCAGACCGGTGAAGGGCGAGAAGCGCACTTCCAGGTGGTTGGGGAACAGGCGGGTAACCCGCGGCGGGCGGTAGAATTCGGCTGGGTCGGCGCGGATTTCATCGCCGTGCAGAAAGCGTGGAAAGAGGCGCATGGCGCGGGCGCGCAGCCCGAAGCTGGTGGCAACCGTCAGCGCGGCTGGCTCGCCCGCGTTGAGCGAGAGATCCCAGACCTGGTCGTTGGTGTAATCCAGCGCCGACAGGCGCACATCCGCGCATAGCGTCAGCATAAGGGGATCGTTCAAACCGAGATTCCAGATGCGCATACTTTGATTTTACCTGACTTGACCGGGATTCAATTATGCTTATCGGAAATCCCTGGAGAAATCCAGGGTCTTTTGATTCCGCGCTTTATGGGCAAGGGTACCGCAAGCACATTTCCCTTCACGAGCAACATGAGTGCCTGCAGATTGGACCCGAAGAGTTGAAAGACGTTTGCCACGGCGCGCAAATCGAGATGCGCTGGGGGTTAGGTGAATGATGCGACCACCAACGATGTATTGGATCAGGCTGAGGGACAGGCTGGGTCAGTCTGGCGCGGGTGGGCGCCTATCCAGTTTATGACGATACCGGACGAAGAACCGGTGCGCCGTTGAGCACTTCGGCGGGCACGCTGTCGGCGAACTGGGCAAAATTGGTAATGAACATCTCCGCCAGTTTACATGCCTGAATGTCGTACGCGGCTGCATCCGTCCAGGTACTGCGCGGGTTGAGCACCTCGTTGGGCACGCCCGGGCAGTACTGCGGCAGCATCACCCCAAACACTGCATCCGGCGCGTATGCCACATCATCCAGCCCGCCGGACAGCAGGCTGTCCACCATGGCGCGGGTATAGGCGATCTTCATGCGCTGACCGGTGCCGTAGGGGCCACCCGTCCAGCCAGTGTTGACCAGCCAGCAGCGCGACTGGTGCTGGCGGATCTTCTCACCCAGCAGGCGAGCATACACCATGGGGTGATGCACCATGAACGGACCACCGAAACAGGTGCTGAAGGTCGCCTTGGGTTCCTTGACACCTTTCTCCGTGCCGGCGACCTTGGCTGTGTAACCGGACAGAAAATGGTACATGGCTTGTTCGGGGGTCAACCGC
>JBBIQB010000136.1:0-8164 GCA_037442545.1 Bellilinea sp. | reverse complement strand
GCTGCCGACCGTCACCCCCACCCCGCGCATTCACACCATCCGCCTGGGAGAGGACTTGTTCGGCATCGCCCTGTTCTACGGCATCACCCTGCAAGACCTGCTAACCGCCAATCCGACCGTCCAGCCCAACCTGCTGCGGGTTGGCGACCCGCTGGTCATCCCCGCTGCGCTGTACACCCCCACGGTTGACCCGCGCAACCCGCCGCTGCCCACGCCGGTCGGGCTGACGCTGGAACAACCCACCTGCCTGCCGGTCAACGACGGCGGCATCTGGTGCTTCGCCCTGGTGCGCAACGACCAGGCGTTCGCGGTGGAAGGCATCTCGGCGGCTTTCCGCCTGCTCGACCGCGCCAGCGGGGAGATCCTGACCCGCAGCGCCTACCCGCCGCTCAACCGCCTGGCAGCCGGAGAAGCCCTTCCGCTGGCAGTCCACTTTCCCGCCCCGGCAGCGCGGGATTTCTCCGCCAGCATCGAACTATTGACCGCCCTGCCGCTGCCGGAGGGCGACTCGCGCTACGTCCGCCTGGAAATCAGCGGCGAGACCACCACCCTGGCGAATGACCGCCTTTCGGCAGCGGTTAGCGGCAGCCTGGCGCTCGCCGCACAACAGCCGCCGGCGGGGCAGGTGACCCTGGCGGCGGTAGCCTTCGACGAAACCGGGCGGGTGGTCGGGCTGCGCCGCTGGGAATCCGACCAGCCTTTGGAAGCCGGCCAGAGCCTGTCGTTCCACGTGCAGGTGTATTCCAGCGGCGCGCCAATTGCGCGGGTGATGATCTTCAGCGAAGGACTGCCGTAAGACCGCTCTAGCGGTAATTCCAGATCAGGTAACTGCCGCTGGCACAAATTGGCGGGTCGGCGGGTACGTTCAGGCACAGGCGGTAGGCAATCACGCTGCCGTTGGGCGGCGGTGGCTGCAAGGGGGCAATCAGCAGCCCGGCGCTGCCGTTGGCGTCACTGGGCGGCAGGTAATACAGCGCCTGGGTGCCGTCCGGCAGGGTCAGGGTCAGCGCAGATTCGACGCTGGACACCGGGCGCTGGTTATCCGCCCGCAGCAGGAGCAGTTCGAAGCGCTGTCCCTGGTCGGCTGCCACGCGCGGCTGAGCCACATTGACTGCCAGCCGGACCGTATCCCCGGCGACCTGGAAGGCGGTCTGTTCGGCGGGCGCGCCGCCGGTGGCGCGCAGGTATTCCCTGCCCAGCGCCACCATCTTCACCCGCTCGACTACGCCGGGCTGGTTATCATAATCCAGGCAGTAATTCTCGAAACACTGGCGGAAGTGGTTCTCGCCCACCTGGTAGGGGTCCATCAGCGGCTTGCCGGAGATTTCCATCCCGCCGTGTGAAGCAATGAACTGGTCGAACGCCAGCGGGACGTGGAAGCCCAACTGATCCTGCAGGGGATAGAACACCACCCCATCCGCTTCGCCGTAGACACGCGGGCGCGGCGGACTGGCGGGCATGCCCAGCATCACCGCTGCCGGACGCAGGCACAAATGCGCGGGGTTGTCCGGCGGCGAACACAGTACCACATTTTCGTATGCCTGTTCGAGCAAGCCGTCCGCGGCAATGCGCGGATGCTCCAGCGGCAAGCCGAACACCTTCACCCCGCCCATGCGCACCAGGCGCGGCAGGAAAGGCTGCTCGATCTCGACCACATTGCGGATCACCACTGCGTTCATCGGCGGCGAGTAGCGGCAGTCGCTCGAACAGGCAAACACGCCATAGGACAGCAAACGCGCCTCTCCCTGCAGATCATCAATGTTGCGGTAGAAACCAACATTTTCGAAATACTGCTCGATGCGGTTTTTGTTGGGGTTGTAGCGCGGGGGGGTTAGCGGCTCGCCAGCGTAGCGCGACCCATCCAGGCGGTGGTACAACACATCGAACTCCTCGTACACCGGGTAGGGTCTACCCTCTCCGGCAATCGAAACGGCGTCGTCCAGCTCAAATTCGCGCCCCAGCGGGTACAGGCTGAAGCGCTGGGCGCCCTGTCCGTACGGGTCGAAGCACATCTGTGCATTTTGGGCGTACTGGCATTGGAAATTCTGGAAGCTGAACGCCGCGGTAATAGCAGGACCGAGGATGTCCTCGCCGCCCAGCGAGGCGTAGAATTCGCGGAATAGCGGATCGATGTGAAACGTGCCCGGCTGCTGCACCGGCTGAACCGGCTCGGCTGGGGCGCACGCCGTCAGCATCCCTCCCAGCAGGAGAAACGCCGCAGCCAGCCAAAACCAACCATTGCCACTTTTTTGCACGTTCACAAATTCTCCAATAAACCATCTTCCCGTTAATCCGTTCCCGGGAAACCAACCCATTTTTGTGGACGAGGCGGGCAAAAACCCCCTCCACGGAAGTTAACAATAACCCATGTTCAATTTTTACCTGATGCCCGATGTTGTGATGATACCCCGCTGGTGTGGACAGATAATTGACAAAAACCCCGCGACCGGTAACCCCGCCTTAACCGGCAGCGCGCAGCCGCAGGCGCGGGTCGCGTTCCAGGGTCAGGCGCAGTCCGCTTTCCAGTAAAATCGACGGACGATAGTTCAGTTTTTCCGCCGCCAGGCTGAGATCAGCACACATGCGCCCCGCCCCGCCGTCGCTGCGCGGATTAAAAACCACCTCCGGGGTTGCCGCGGTGACCGCCAGCACCTGTTTGACCACGTCGCGCACGCTGGTTTCGACGCCGCTGCCGACGTTGATGGTCATCTGATCGACGCCGGGGGCGGTCGAAGCCGCGATCATCGCCTGGACGACATCGTCCACATAGACGTAATCGCGCGTCTGGCTGCCGTCGCCGTGCACCACCAGCGTGCCGTTTTGCAGCGCCTGGCGCAGGAAGTTGAGCAGCACCGGCGCGTGCACCGGCGGGAGGTGCTGCCCCGGACCGTAAGCATTGAACACCCGCAGGCAGACCGTCTCGATGCCCCACAGCCGGCCAATCGTCTTGACGTAAAATTCGGCAGCCAGTTTGGAAACCGCGTAGGGCGAGCGCGGGTCGGGCAACGCATCCTCGCGCACCGGCTGCACCGCCTGGTTGCCGTAGATCGCGCCGGAGGAGATGAAGACCACCCGCCGCACGCCGACATCGCGCATGGCTTCCATCAGGCTGACCGTGCCGCCGACGTTGACCTGGTTGTATTCGCGCGGGTAGAGCACCGACTCGGGCACCAGCACCCGCGCCGCCAGGTGATACACGCAGTCCACCTCTTGCAGCAGCGTCCACAGTTTGGGACGGTCGTTGACGTCCCCGCGCACGAAGTGAACATCCGCCGCCAGCGCCGAAGGGTCGCCGGTGGACAGGTCGTCGAGACCGCGCACCGTGTGCCCTTCCTGCGCCAGGCGGTTAGCCAAGGCGGAAGCGAGAAAACCAGCCGCGCCGGTAATCAGAAATCGCATGGTCTATATTTCACCCGGGGATGGAATATGGAATATTGGAGAGTGTACCGTGTGGGGATTATAGCACAAGCCGGGATGGGACATTGCCTCAAATGGAAAAGATCCCCCAATACGCAACACTACCCGCCGGCTGGGTATGCAAACCGGCGGGTTTGGCTATAATTAACCCAGGCGCACGCCGGTGCTCATCCTCTCCATATCCACCAAGCGAACAGGAATAACCATGAAAATTATTGCCATCACCAACCAGAAGGGCGGCGTTGGGAAGACAACGCTCACGTTGAACCTGGGCGCCGGGCTGGCGGCGGCTGGCAGGCGGGTGCTGCTGGTCGATCTCGACCCGCAAGCCAGCCTGACGCTGGCGACAATTGGCGAGAGCAGCGGCAGCTGCATCGCCGAGGTGATTGGCACGTCCCTGCCGGGAACCATTAGCCTGGCGCAGATCATCCGCCCGCTGGGCGAGCGGCTCGACCTGGCGCCGGGCGGGCTTTCGCTCTCGGTGTCGGAAATCGGTCTGATCACCCGCATGGGGCGCGAGAACATCCTCAAAAAAGCCCTCGGCGGGCTGAACGGCTACGACACGGTCATCATCGACTGCGGTCCGGCGCTGGGGCTGCTGGTGGAAAACGCGCTCAACGCCGCCGACGGCGTGCTCATCCCTACCCTGCCGACCCCGATCGACCTGCGCGGGGTGGCAATTTTGATGGAAAGCCTTTCGGCGGTGCGCGGCGAACTCAACCCCGACCTGGCCGTGCTGGGCATCGTCGTCTGCCAGTACGAAAAACGGCTCAAACTGCACCAGCAGGCGTTGGAAGCACTGCAAGCCGGCAGTCTGCCGGTGCTGGCGGTCATCGGGCGCAGCGTGGAAGCCGCCCGCAGCATGGGGGCGGGCAAGCCGCTCACCGGCGGCCGGCTGGTGGAGCAAGTGCACGACCTGACCGTCAAGATCGACCGCTGGCTGGCGGACGGCAGCCAGCCGGGGTGATGTCCCCTCCCCAAATTCTTGGCGAACGTTGGGGAGGGCTATAAACGCATAAACTTAACTCTTCCCGTTGAGAATGCGGGAGATGATGGCATCCAGCCCTTCGGGGGTTGCGCCCAGGCGGGCAATGACCGCCGCGCGCACTTCGGCGTGGGCGCCGGCAAGCGGGGCTTGGTCGCACGGCGGGTGTTCGGGCGCGGACACGCCGACCGGCAGCCGCGTGAGGGTCACCCCGCGCTCGCGGGCACGCTCGCGCCCGATGTCGGTGATGACCAAGTTGTCATCGACGTGGATTTCCCGCACCCCCAAATCAGCATGATAATCGATATCCCGCGCGGTCAGGAATTTCTTTGGCATGATGCCTCGCTTTCTGTTACTTGCCCTCGATCCCGTTCAAGCCGGTCACGGCGGCGTCGCGGGCAGCCAGGATATCGGCTTCGGTGCCTGCCATCCACAGGCGGCCAAAACGCCCCACCGAGCTGATGTGCATCAGGTTGACCGGGGCGGCTTTCTCTGCCTCGTTGGCAGCCAAGTTAATGTAGGCAGCCGGGGCGCATTCCAGTACCAGCATAGTCTGCCCGGGCACCAGCATCATCCCGCGCGCAAAGCGGTTAAGCAGCTGCGCCTGGTAGGGATTGACATTGGTAATCACCTGCAAGGAGGCAATTTCGGGTTTCTTGCGGTCGGTCACCTGGAGTCCAAGCTGGTTGAGCACAACCAGCCCGGCCTGGATGACATCTTCCTGCGAGAGCGAGTGGATCTCGAACATGCCAAATTCGCGTTCGACGATCTGCGCTCCCGGCTTTACATCGGTTGCCTTGACGGCGATATCCACCACCCGAAACACCCAGTTGCCGGGCGCCATTTCAACGTACAGGCTCGCCATGCCCTCAACGGGCAGGTCTCCCTGGGTGATGGTGCCGACAAAACCGGCAAATTGGGGCTGCATGCGGTCCAGATAACAGTAGGCGCGTAATTCAAACTGGTCACCCATAGTACTCCTCACAGTGAAATTTTGTCGTTCATGGCGATACCCAACGGGGTGATGAACAGCGGGTTGCCCGGCACACTGGTCTTGACGCCGGTCATGCCCTCGATGACCCCGGCAATACCTTCGAAAGCACTCGTGCCGCCCACCAGGTAGATCGACTCCACCGGGTGGGATTCGATGTGGCGGACGATGATGCTGCCGACCTTTTCCATCACCGGGCGAACAACGGCGAACAGGCGGCGCTGCTGGGCTGGGTCGGTTTTCAACTTTTCGGCTTCGGCAAAGGGTAGTTTATGCGCGCCGGCAATGACCAGGGTGAAGTGGGTACCCCCGGTGGCTTCATCGGCGGTATAGACTACCTGCCCATCGCGGATGATCGCGATGCCGGTGGTGCCGCCGCCGATATCCACCACCGCCCCGTTTTCGATGTTGAGCACAGCGTTGGCGGCACTGGGTTCATCCACCAGCGCGGTACATTGGAACCCGGCGGCTTCCAGAACGTAACGGGTGGCGCGCACCTCGGTCAAGGGGACGCCGGGCGGGTAGGCGGTGGCGGCGGTTTGCAGTTCGAAGCCCAGCCGCCCTTCGACCTCCGCCTTCAGTTCGCGCAGCAGCGCCACCGCACCGGCAAAATCCACCACCAGCCCGTCGCGTACGATTTCGGCGAAGCGGTAGGTGCCCAGCAGGGGCTGGTGGTTTTCGTCCAACACAAACACACTGACATAGGCGGTGCCCAGGTCAACGCCGCAGTACACCGGCCCGCTGTACCCGTTGATCGAACGGCGCAGGAGTGCCTGGTCGGCGGCTTCCAAAAACTCAAGCAATGCTGGATTCATAGTCCTTTATTTCAACTTCCCTGCAACGTATAACAATTCCAAGTAATACACGGCGTTGCTCAGGCGGTTGACCGCCTTGGCAAGGTCGGGATCCTCCGGCTGCCCGCCGTGCGAAGAGATGGCGTCCAGCGCGACGATTTCGGCTTCGCGCACCTGGCAGCGCACCAAGTTGAGCCAGTGCAGAATTTCGGGGTCATCCGGCGCGGGGACGATGTGCGCGATGCCGATGCTGGCTTCTGGGTTATGGGTGGCTTTGCGCAGGTCGTCGTCGGTTTTGCCGTCCAGCAGCAGCGCGTCCACCTTGCGCCGGTGGTACTCGGCACTGGTGATTTCGCGGCAGTAGGCCGCCAGGGTGCAAAGCATCTCCGCCAGTTTGGGCAGGTTCTCCGCCCGCGCGCGGGCAATGACCAGCAGGAAATACCCATGCAGGGTGTCCATCTTGCCGCGTAAGCGGATGCGGTCGTGCACCTTGGGCGAAAAGTGTTCCGCGTCCAACTGGGTCATGTGATCCGGCTTGGGCGTGACCGGCATACCGCAGGTGGTGCAGCGCGGCAGTTCGCCGGTCAGCACCACCGGAAAGACGCCAGGCTTGTCCCAGCCGGCGCGGGGAGTTTCCTCGCCGGCTGGAGCCGCCGCGCCGGGGGCTTCGCCAACGACGATTTCCATCTTCCACTGGTTGATAAAATCCTGAGCCGAGGGTGAAAGGCGCGCGTCGGGCGGCAGGTGAATCGTCATCCCCTGCCGGGGCTGCCGGATTTGATCGCGCAGCTGCGCTTCGGTAATGATAGGCATACAATACCGCCTTTCTATCCGGTTATCCGGACCATTCGGCAGGATAGGTCACATACAGGAACTTGACCCAACTGGGCGTGCCAAAGGTGAGGCTGGTGCCCTTGGGGACGTAGAGAACATCGCCGGGTTTGCCAATGGTCACGCCTTGCGGGGTGGTCAGGTGCAGCTCACCTTCGATAATGTACTGAACCTCGTCGTAGGTCAGCGTCCAGGGAAAACTGCCCTTTTGGAAGGTCATGAACCCGGCCGCCACCGGCGAGCCATGCGCAGCGGTGACGACATCTTCCAGGCGCACGTCCATTTCCGGGCGCTTGACATCGAACGGGAACGGCGGCATGCTCAGGGCGCGCCCGTCGGCGCGGAGGATGCCGGTCGGGGCGGCGGGCGGCGGTTCGGCAGCCGCGCTCTGCCCCAGCGCGCGCAACACGGCTTCGCGCACTTGCTGTTCCAGGCTGGCGGCGGGGACTGGCGCCTGCGCCGGCGGCGTCTCTGCCGCCGGCGGTTGGGCAGCGGGCTGGCTGCCGGCTTCGTAAATGGTGAAACCGGCTTCGCGGGCAGCGTCCCGCGCCAGCGGGGTGACCAGATCCCCTTTTTGCAGGTGCAGTTCGCGCACCTGGCGCATCATCAGATTACGAATGTCTTGAGCCGTATAGCATTTTTTCGGCATGGTACCATCCTATTGGTGGTGCGGTGCACGGGCAGCGCGCCCATGCACTCAACTGCTCGGTTGGCGATCCTGGCTCGTCCCATCCACCTGCCGGTGAACGGGAGGCTGGGAGCGGCGCGCTGATTACTCGCTTGCCTTGGGCAGGATCATCTCGACATCGCCGTGCGGACGCGGGATGACATGCACACTGACCAGCTCGCCAATGCGCTGCGCCGCGGCTGCGCCGGCGTCTGTCGCGGCTTTCACCGCGCCCACGTCGCCGCGCACCATCACCGTCACGTACCCGCCGCCAATGTATTCCTTGCCGATCAGTTTCACGTTGGCGGCTTTCACCATCGCGTCCGCCGCTTCAATCGCGCCCACCAAACCCTTGGTCTCGATCATTCCCAATGCAATCATCTGAACATTCATGGAAGTCTCCTAAATCGGGGTCAATATTTTTTCGGATAGCGGGCGACTTCGAGGACGGCATCCTGAAACGCCTGGCAGGCGGCGCG
>JBBIQB010000135.1:0-8424 GCA_037442545.1 Bellilinea sp. | reverse complement strand
GCTGCCCAGCAGCCAACCCCTTCGGACGACGATGTTAACCGGATTGCCAAGCAGTTGTACTGTCCGGTGTGTGAAAATATCCCCCTGGATGTCTGTCCGACGCAGGCTTGCGCGCAATGGCGCTCGCTGATCCGCTTGAAATTATCCGAAGGATTGAGCGATGAGCAGATCAAGGACTACTTCGTCCAACAATACGGCGACCGGGTGCTGGAAGTGCCGCCCCTGCGCGGTCTTAACTGGCTGGTGTATGTTCTGCCGCCGTTGTTATTCATCATCGGCGCGTGGCTGGTGTACCGGGTGATGCGCGCCATGCGCCCGAACGCGCCGGCAGCTGTGACCAAAGACGTAACCAATGCGACTGACAAGACGCCTTTGTCCGATCCGTATCTGGCGCAGATCGAGGCGGAGTTGAAACGCCGGCAGGAAAAGTGAACGGTAAGGGTCGCCCGCGACCATTGAGCAGGAGGAAAATGCCATTATGAGCGTTGAAAACGCCGAAAAAAAACAGTCCACCAGTCACACGCCGCCCCGCTGGGTAATCGGTCTTGCGTTTGTTGTTCTGGTTGCCTTTTTAACCTTGATCGGCATGGGCTTGCGCCGCGCCCAGGCGGGACCCATTGTCATCGGACAACAGGTGCCCGCCTTCGAGCTGACTTCCTTCGATGGCAAGGTGTACGATACCCAGCAGATGCAGGGTAAAGTGATCGTGGTCAATTTTTGGGCGTCGTGGTGCAAACCATGTGAACAAGAAGCCTTCGAATTGGAGGAAGCCTGGCAGTATTACCAACCGGGCGGAAACGTGATCTTTCTGGGGGTTGACTATGTTGATACCGAGCCGGAGGCGCTGGCTTTCATCGAGAAGTTTGGTTTGACGTACCCCAATGGACCGGATATACGTACGCGCATCTCGCAGCTGTTCCGCATCCAGGGCGTGCCTGAAACGTACATCATCGATCGGGAAGGGCGGCTTGCATTTGTCAAGAAAGGCCCTTTCCTCTCGGTTGGGGAAATTCGCGCGGCAATCGATCCTTTGCTGCCCTGATTCGCTTTTAGGAGAAATGACGGAATGGATTTAGGTTCGCTTTTTTTGATCCTTGCGCTTGCACTGCTGGTCGGGATGATTCTCAGCCAGCCATTCATGAAAATCAAAGACAACACCAAACTGGTGCACGAGCGAAAAACCGCCGATCAGGTTGATCATCAGCGCTCGATGCTCCTGGCGGAGCACGAACGGGTATTGACCGCGCTGCAGGAATTGGACTTCGACCATACGCTTGGCAAAATTCCTGGCGAGGATTATCCCAACGAACGGTCGGCGCTGCTCAACCACGGTGCGGACATTCTGCGCCAGCTGGACGAATTGCAGCCTGCCAATGGCAGCAAATCCAGCGCCGAACAACGCATTGAAGCCGCGGTGGCAGCCCGCCGCGCCGACTCCAACCGCCCGGCGACCCGGGCGGCAATAGCGGAGATGGATGAACTGGAACTGGCAATTCTTGCCCGCCGTCGCCAACAGCAGCAAAAGGCAAGCGGTTTTTGCCCCAGTTGCGGCAATGTGACTGCCAAAACGGATGTTTTTTGCTCTCGCTGCGGCGCACCTCTCCAAGAAAGCGAAGTTCAATGAACGGTACGTTCAATCGACCTGATAACCTGACTCGGTTTGTTCTTTTTTCCTTATTTTCGATCGTATTCCTGAGTGGCTGCGCGGTTTCGCTGGCTGCGGATATCACCCCGCCGCCGGAAGCGCAATCGTTCGTTGCGCAGGGTACCCCGCCAGTCAGTGACGCGGCGCTGTACCCGACCGTACCGCCGGACCCGCAAGAAGGGGCTGCCATTTACGCCGAGAAATGCGCCGCGTGTCACGGGGAGCGCGGTATGGGAGATGGTCCTCAGGCGGAACAATTGCCGGTTGCGGTGCCGCCGTTGGGAGATGTAACCATTGCCCAGGGGGCGCGGCCGGTGGATTGGTACCGGTTGGTCAGTGAAGGCAATATGGAGCGTTTTATGCCCGCGTTCCGTTCTTTGGATGACCGCCAGCGCTGGGACGTGGTTGCGTATGCGCTGACTCTGTCGATGCAGGCGGATACCCTCGAACAGGGCAGGACGTTATATGAGCAAAATTGCCAGGCTTGCCATGGCGCTGCGGGTGAAGGCAGCAACCAGGCGCCCGGCTGGCGTGACGATACCTCGCGGCTGGCATCGCTTTCCCTGGTGGATATGGCACAAATCATCAACAGCGGCAAAGGTAATATGCCCGCCTTTGGTGACCGGTTGGATGCCTCTCAACGCCTGGCGCTGGCAACCTACTCGCGTTCGCTGGGATTTAACTCACCGGCGCAGGGCAACCAGACCGCGCAACAGCCGGGCGTTGCCCCAAGCGAGACCGAAGCCGTTCCGGATCAACAGAGTGAGGGTATGCCTTCCGCCAGCAATCTGGCTGGCGAAGAAATTCGCATGGAGGTGACCGGTTCGATCATCCACGGTTCGGGTGACGCGGTGCCGCCCGGCTTGACCGTGCAGTTGGAAGGCTATGATGGCATGGAACAGATTTATGTTGCCCGCAGCGATGTGCAGCCGGATGGAACCTACCGCTTCGAAGACGCCGGCTTCGTTCCTGGCAGGGCGTTCATTGCCTCGGTGGAATATAACGGCTTCGTCTTTAATTCTGATGTCTATCACAGCTTGGCTGACACATTTCAAAGCCCGCTGGAACTGCCGATCACCATTTATAACACCACCACCGATCTTTCGGCGTTGAAAGTTGACCGGATGCACGTCTTCTTCGATTTCACCAATCCCGAAACGGTGCAAATCGCGGAATTGTTCTTGCTCAACAATACCGGCAGCCGGGTGATCGTCAGCGATCCACCCGGACAGGCGGTGATTAATTTCCCTCTACCGGAGGGAGCCACCAACTTGCAGTTCCAGAATGGGGTGCTCGGCGAGCGCTTTGTGGAAACGGAAGGCGGTTTTGGTGATACGCAGAGCATTGCCCCCGGAGCGGGCTCGCAAATCCTGTTTGCTTACGATCTGCCGTTCAAGCGCCGAATGGATGTATCCATCCCCATCCCGCTGGCGGTGGATGCCGCGATTGTCATGCTGCCGCAGGGCAGCATGACGATCCAGAGCGATCAGCTCCAGCCGATGGGTCAGCGCCAGATTCAGGGCGTCTCGCTGGATTTGTACTCCGCCACCGCGCTCCAGCCTGGCAGCACGCTGAAAATGACCCTGAGCGGGCGCATGGGCAACGGGGTCAACATCCAATCCGGGCAGACGGGCAGCCTGATTGCCGGGGCGCTGGCTCTGGCGGCTGTGCTGGGCGGTGGGCTGTTCTGGTATCTGCGCCAGCGCAAACCGCTGGCGGCGCGCGTGGCAGTTGAAGCGGCTGAGCCTGCCGAGATGGAAAGCCGCGAAGCCTTGATCGACGCGATCATCGCGCTGGATGAATTGCACAAGGCAGGCAATCTGGATGATGCCGTTTACCAGCAGCGGCGGGCTGAACTGAAAGACCGGCTGCGTACGCTGGCGGACTGATTGCGCATGAGCGCTCTGATCACCGTACGTCACCTGGTTAAACGCTTTGGCGCAAAGATCGTTCTGCGCCAGATGGATTTCACCGTCGAAACCGGCGAGTTTGTCGCGCTGCTTGGACCAAATGGGGCCGGCAAGACAACCTTCATCCGCATTCTGGCATCCCTGGCGCGCCCTTCGTTGGGCGAGGTGTGGATTTCAGGCTTCCGCCTGCCGCAGCAGGCTGCCGCCGTGCGCCGCCGTCTGGGGGTGGTCAGCCACCAGCCGCTGCTGTACGGCGACCTGAGCGCGTTGGAGAATTTGCAATTTTTCGGGCGCATGTACGCCGTGCCCGCTTTGGCGCGACGTATTCAGGAGGTGCTCGAACTGGTTGGACTTTCCGCCCGCCAGCGCGACCTGGTGCGTACTTTCTCACGCGGGATGCAGCAACGCCTGGCAATCGGGCGCGCCATTCTACACGACCCCGACCTGCTGCTGTTGGACGAACCGCACACCGGTCTGGATCAGGACGCCTGCGATATGCTGGATACCGCCCTCAAGCAGGTTGCCACCCGCGGGCGGACGGTTGTGATGACCAGCCACGACCTGGCGCGTATTCAGGACCTGGCTTCGCGCTTCGATGTGCTCACCGCCGGGCGCATTGTTTCCAGCCGGGCGGCGCCGGACCTGCCGCGCGATGGACTGCTGGCATATTACCGCCAGACGCTGGAACAACAACGTTCGCCGAACGGAGGGGGATTGTGAGCGGACTGACTTCATTTCTCAGCGCGATGGGCGCGGTCATCTGGAAGGATCTGCGGGCGGAGTGGCGCAGCCGTGAAATTGTCTCTGCTATGCTGGTGTTCACCCTGCTGGTGATCATTATTTTTAATTTTGCCCTCGACTTACAACCGAACATCCGCGCCGGGATCTCCGCCGGTGTGTTGTGGGTTACATTGGCGTTTGCCGGCACGCTGGGTCTGAATCGCTCGATGGCGGTGGAGAAAGACCGCGGCTGTCTGGATGGACTGCTGCTCGCGCCGGTTGACCGGGCTGCGATTTACCTGGGCAAGGCGCTGGCGAACCTGGTGTTCATGCTGCTGGTTGCGCTGATTGCATTGCCCTTGTACGGCATTCTCTATAACACCAACCTGTTCATCCCCGGTTTGCTGCTGACCGTTGTGCTCGGCGCGGAGGGCTACGTTGCCGTAGGTACGCTGCTCGCCAGCATGGCGGTGCAGGCGCGCACTCGCGATATTCTGCTGCCGATCCTGCTCTTTCCGGTGGCGGTGCCGGTTGTGGTCGCGGCGGTCAAAGCGACCGGCGGTTTTCTGGCGGGGCTGGCGTGGTCAGAAATTCAGCCGTGGATCACGCTGCTGGTGGTTTACGATGTCATTTTCACCTCGGTAGCCTTCATGGTGTTCGACTCGATAGTCGAAGAATAATTCTTTTTCTTTTAGGAGGAGAGCCATGCTTCAAAAACCCAAATTGTTGACCGTACTGGATGTGGCTGCGATTGCCTTCTTTGTGGCTGCGACGGGGCTGGTCTTTTTCTACGCCCCGCTGGAACGGGTCATGGGAGCGGTGCAAAAAGTGTTTTATTTTCACGTCGCGGCTGGATGGGTGGGTATGCTCAGTTTTTTGGTGGCTGCCGTCGTCGGCATAATTTATCTGATTCGCAAGGACATGCGCTGGGACTTCATCGGCGTGGCGGCAATCGAAATTGGGATCGCCTTCACCATGATCAATGTCATCACCGGCGCCATCTGGGCGCGTCCGATCTGGAATACCTGGTGGACGTGGGACCCGCGTCTGACCACCGCGACCATCATGCTGCTGGTATACTTTGCCTACCTGATGCTGCGTTCCGGGATCGAGGAGCCGGAACGGCGCGGGCGGTTCAGTGCTGTGTACGCCATCATCGGCTTTCTTTCTGTGCCGCTGACCTTCTTCTCGATCCGCCTGTTCCGCACCATCCACCCGGTGGTGATCGGAAGCAACGATCCGGGCGCCATGGGCGCCTTTGATATGACCCCGGCAATGACCCAGGTGTTTTTGTTCAGCCTGCTGGCGTTCACGGTGGTATATTTTGACTTGCTCTGGCACCGCATCCGGCTGGGCAGGCTGGCGGAGCGGGTCGAAGCACTGCGCTTGAAAGTGCAATCCTGAGTCAAAGTGAGGTATGGATATGGATACCCCTGCGAATACTGTGTCCTATTTTATTGCTGCTTACATAGTCATTTTCGGCGTGATGCTTTTCTATCTGGCAAGCCTGATCATTCGCTGGCGCAACCTTAAGCAGGACGAAAGCCTGTTGAGTGAACTGGAGCGGGAGGAAGATTCACCGGGGAAGTAGGCTGTCAAAATCCATCTCTGGAAGTACGGATGGGCTATTTTAATCCTCCCGATCATGGAAATGAAAGAGGTGCGGGTGCGAACTAAGCGTACTCGCACCCGCATTTTTAAGGAGGAAAAAGATGAAACATCCGGGTGGTCAGGCAGGGATGTGATCGGGAATGGCTGGCAGCCGGTCGCGGATGGCGCTGATGTCCTCTTCCGGAAAATCGAAGTCTTCCAGCCGGTTGTTGTTGTAGGCATCGTAGGCGCTCAAATCGAAATTGCCGTGCCCGGACAGGTTGAATAGGATCACCCGTTTTTCGCCGCTTTGTTTAGCTTGCAGGGCTTCGTCAATTGTGGCGCGGATGGCGTGGGCGGATTCTGGCGCGGGCAGAATGCCTTCACAGCGCGCGAACTGGATAGCAGCCTCGAAGGTGGCGCGCTGAGACACCGCAAGCGCTTCGATCAAACCCGCGTCGTACAATGCGCAGATCGACGGAGCCATGCCGTGATAGCGCAGCCCGCCGGCGTGGATCGAGGGCGGAATGAACGAGTGCCCGAGAGTGTGCATTTTAACGATCGGCGCCATTTGGGCGGTGTCACCGTAATCGAAGGCGTAGATGCCGCGGGTGAGCGAAGGCGTGGCAGAGGGTTCGACCGCCACCAGGCGGGTGCGCTGCCCATTGCGCAGGTTTTCGCGCAGGAACGGGTAGGCAATGCCGCCGAAATTCGACCCGCCGCCCACGCAGCCAATGACTACGTCGGGGTATTCGTCTGCCATGTCCATTTGCTTGAGTGCCTCTTCGCCGATCACCGTCTGGTGCAGCAGGACGTGGTTGAGCACCGAGCCGAGCGAGTATTTTTTATACCCGTTGGAGGTGGCAGCCACTTCAACGGCTTCCGAGATGGCTATGCCGAGCGATCCAGGGCTGTCCGGGTCTTTGGCGAGGATCGAGCGGCCGGCGTGGGTTACTCCGGTCGGCGAGGCGAAAACTTGCGCCCCAAACGATTCCATCAGATAGCGGCGGTAGGGTTTCTGGTTGTAGGAAACCTTGACCATGTAAACTTCCAACTCCATGCCGAAGAAGGCGCACGCCATCGACAGTGCCGATCCCCACTGACCGGCGCCGGTTTCGGTAGTCAGCGCCTTGGTGCCGGCGGCTTTGTTGTAATACGCCTGGGCAATTGCCGTGTTGGACTTGTGACTGCCGGAGGGGGAAGCGCCTTCGTATTTGTAATAGATGTGCGCCGGGGTGTTCAATGCTTTTTCCAGCCGCCGGGCGCGGATGAGCGGGGTGGGGCGGTAAAGTTTATAGGCTTCGCGCACCTCATCCGGAATTTCGATATAGCGTTCCGTGCTAACTTCCTGGAGGATCAATTCCATCGGGAACAGCGCACTCAGAAAATCCGGGGTGACCGGCTGTTTGCTGACCGGGTGAAGCACTGGCGGCAGGCTGACCGGGCTGTCTGCCAGCACGTTGTACCAACTGCGCGGCAGATCATTTTCATCGAGTATGAAACGGGTATGTTGGTTCATGGTAAACCTCCTAAAATGTTGAAGAATTGATTGTGGATTGGGTTAGCAATAGGCTCCGGACGCGGACGGGGTTTGACCGCTTCCCGGCTGGAGCGCCAGTCCCAGACTCAGCCCCATGCGGCTTAAGGTTTCCTCGAGCGTCTGGCGGGCGATCTGGCGGGCGCGGATGCTGCCGTGGTAGAGGATGTCGCGCAACAGGTTTGGCTGGCGCATACATTCCGCCCGCCGCTCGCGCAGCGGCGACAGCGAACGATTGAGCACATCCGCCAGATAGCGTTTGACCTCGATATCGCCGACTTTTCCTGCCCGGTAGCGGGTTTTGAATTCCTCCACCTGTTCGCTGCGCGGATCGAATTGGTCGAGGTAGATGAACAGCGGGTTGCCTTCCACTTGCCCGGGATCGCTGGCGTGAATGCGAGCCGGGTCGGTGTACATGCTCATCACCTTGCGGGTGGTTTCTTCGGGGCTGTCGCGCAGCAGGATGGTGTTGCCGTACGAAGTGTGCATGGTGCGGTTGTCGATGCCCGGCAGGCGCGGCATGTCGGAGAGCAGCGCATCCGGTTCGGCGAACAGTTCGCCGTAGAGGACATTGAAGCGGCGGGCGATCTCACGGGTCAGTTCGATGTGCGGCAGTTGGTCTTCGCCGACCGGCACCAGCGCAGCTTTGTAGAGCAGGATATCGGCAGCCTGCAGCACAGGGTAGGTCAACATGCCCAGCGAGGGTTGGATGTGCAACTGCTGAATTTGTTCCTTGTACGTGGGCACACGGTGTAGGCGGGCTTCGGTCACCAACATGCTGAGCAGCAGGGATAACTGGCTGTGTTCGGGCACTGCCGATTGCAGCACCAGCGTGCTGCGCTGCGGGTCGATTCCGGCGGCGAGCCAGTCTGCCACGACCTCCAGGGTGTGGCTGCGAATTTGCTGCGGGTTTTGGTAATCGGTGGTCAATACGTGCAGGTCAGCCACCAGGAAGAAGCATTCGTGACTGTCCTGCAAGCGCACCCAGTTGTTCAGCGTTCCCACCAGGTGTCCCAGGTGGC
>JBBIQB010000134.1:0-8535 GCA_037442545.1 Bellilinea sp. | reverse complement strand
ATTGTCGCGTATTGCGCCTCGTTCATCCTACTTTACCAATTTTGGAACGGTCACGACTTGCCAACAGGATTGATTTATTTGCAAATAAAAGTAAAATAGAGAGGTCTGTCTTTTCACATCCATTTTATTTGTGAAATTTGCCACCAATCTGCCGCCTGCATGATACGAACAGCGGTTTGTTTGAACTATTTTGGCGCGATTTGAAAGGGCTGCAATGATCGAAGATTATCTCCCCCTGCTGATCATCCTCGCACTGGCGATCCTGATCGGATTCGTCGCCCTCCTGTTGGGTATGCTCTTTGGTCCGCGCCGCCCAACGGCGCGCAAAGCCGCCCCGTACGAATCCGGCATGGTGCCCTACGGTCCCGGCAGGCGGCGCATGTCGGTGCGTTATTATCTCACCGCGGTTTTATTCATCCTTTTCGATATCGAGGTCATTTTCGTGGTGTCCTGGGCGGTGGTGCTGCGCCAGCTCGGCACGCTGGGGCTGTTCGGGATGCTCGTTTTTCTGATCGTATTAGAGGTAGCGCACGTCTATGCGTGGAAGAAAGGAGCGCTGGAATGGGATTAGAGCAAAAAACCGGCAACCTGGGCGTGGTAACCACTTCGCTGGAACAGGTAGTCAACTGGGCGCGCACCAACTCGATGTGGCCGATGCTGTTCGGGCTGGCGTGCTGCGCGATTGAGATGATGGCTGCCCAGGCTGCCGATTACGATATGAGCCGTTTCGGGATGGAACTGATGCGCGCCAGCCCGCGCCAGTCCGACCTGATGATTGTCGCCGGACGGGTGACGCGCAAGATGGCACCCATCCTGCGCCAGCTGTACGACCAGATGCCCGACCCTAAATGGGTCATCGCCATGGGCGACTGCGCCTCGTGCGGCGGCGTGTTCAACAACTATGCCATCGTCCAGGGCGTGGACGAGGTGGTGCCGGTGGACGTGTACGTCGCCGGCTGCCCGCCGCGCCCGGAAGGGTTGATTCACGGCGTGCTGACTCTCCACGAAAAGGTGAAACGCGAAAAAATTACCCACTGGGCGTAATGCTCCGCCCGGCTGCCTTCTGCCTGCCCCAAAAAGGGCAGACCTTACCCGGATTATGTGATTTTTGTAACAAGCGGGATGAAAAAAGCATGAGCGAACATCTGGAAAACGCCGTACAAGTCCTGCAGGAGCGCTTTGCCGCCGGACTGCACCGCTACGCCGGTGAGACCACCCTGCTGATCAGCCGTGAACATTTGCTCGAAGCCGTGCACTCCCTGCGGGATGAACACGGCTTCGATATGTTGATCGACGCCACCGCCGTCGATTACTGGCCCGAGCAGGCGCCGCGCTTTCACGTCATTTACCAGTTCTACTCGATGCCCCACAACGCGCTGCTGCGCGTGCGCGTCCCATTGGACGGGAATGCCCCGCATATCGAGACCATCCAGGGGCTGTTCCCCAACGCCAACTGGAAGGAGCGCGAGATGTGGGATATGTTTGGAATCACCTTCGACGGGCACCCCGACCCGCGCCGCATCATCATGCCCGCCGACTGGCAGGGGCATCCGCTGCGCAAGGATTACCCGCTCGGCTACGAAGAGCCGCAATTCTCCTTCAATTACCAAGAAATTGACCGGCGCAAGCCATACGCCAAATCCTGAGCGCGAGGTGACGCATGACCGATATTCGTGAAGTTAGTGTAGATGAGCTGCGCCACCTGGTGAGCGAGCGCGCCCTGGCGGGCGAGACGATGCTGCTCAACATGGGACCCCAGCACCCCAGCACGCATGGCGTGCTGCGCCTGCTGCTCGAGCTGGACGGCGAGATTGTGGTCAACTGCATTCCCGACATCGGTTTCCTGCACACCGGTATCGAGAAGAACATGGAAGCCAAACCCTACCAGCAAGCCGAGGTGATGACCGACCGGATTGATTACATGAACAACATGGGCAACAATCTGGTCTATTGCCTGGCGGTGGAAAAACTGGTCGGGCTGGATGTGCCCCCGCGTGCTCAGGCGCTGCGGGTCATTCTGGCGGAATTGCAGCGCATTTCCTCGCATTTGCTCTGGCTGGGCACCAGCTCGCTCGACCTGGCAGCCATGTCGGTTTTTCTGTACTGTATGCGCGAGCGCGAGTTAATCCTCGACGTGTTCGAATTGATCTCCGGGCAGCGCATGATGACCACCTACATCCGCCCCGGCGGCGTCTGGCGCGACGTGCCGGTCGAGTTCGAGGCGGAAGTGCGCCACATCCTCAATATCATGCCCAGACGCATCGACGAGTACGAATCGATGCTCACCACCAATATGCTTTTTCTCGAACGCACCCAGGGCATTGGCGCCATTTCGGCGGAGGACTGCAAGCGCTGGGGCTTGAGCGGTCCGGTCATGCGTGCCGCCGGTCTGCCCTACGACCTGCGCAAAATCCGTCCGTACTGTGGGTACGAGCAGTACGATTTCAATGTTCCCACGGCGACAACCGGCGACGTGTACGGGCGTTACCTGGTGCGGGTGGAGGAGATGCGCCAGTCGGTGCGCATCATCCGCCAGGCGCTCGACCGCCTGCCCTACGGACCGGTGCGCAGCAGCAACCGCAAGTTCGTCCCGCCGCCGCGCTCGGAGCTGGGGGTGAGCATGGAGGCGCTGATCCACCACTTCAAACTGTGGACCGAGGGCTTCCCCGCCCCGAAGGAGTACATTTACGCCGCCACCGAGGGACCGCGCGGCGAGTTGGGTGTCTATCTGGAAGGCGACGGCGGACCCAAACCCTACCGTATCCACTACAACACCCCTACCTTCGTCAATTTACAAGCATTGCCGGTGCTCACCCGCCACCACTACATTGCCGACCTGGTGGGCATTATCGGCAGCATTGATATCGTTCTGGGAGATGCTGACCGTTGAACGCACTACGAGATCAATACGGGCAAGAAATCGACCGCATTTTGGCAAAATATCCCGCCGAATGGAAACGCTCGGCGGTGATGCCGTTGTTGTACCTGGCGCAGCGCGCCGAGGGATACATTACCGCCCGGGCGTTGCGGGACATTGCCGAAATTTGCGAAATTTCGATCACCGATGTGGCTTCGATCGTCGGCTTTTATACGCTGTATTACGACCAGCCGCTGGGACGCTACCACATCCAGGTATGCACCGATCTGCCCTGCGCGTTGCGTGGCGCGGAGGAGTTTCTGGCGCAGTTGAGCCAGAAACTGGGCATCCAGCCCGGGCAGACCAGCACCGACGGCTTGTTCCACCTCGAACAGGTGATGTGCCTCGGCGCCTGCCACCGCGCGCCGGTGTTCCAGGTGCAGGGCGACGGCGAGATCGTCTTTCACGAAAACCAGAGTGTGGAAACTGCCCTGGCGGTGATCGAGGCGCTGCGCGAGCACGCCCGCCAGGAGACAGGAGGGGCGGCATGAGCGAGCACATCCTCTTGCGCCACCGCGACATTGCGGATATCGACCAACTGGAAGTGTACCGCCAGCACGGCGGCTTCGAGGCGTTCCGCAAGGCGCTCGGTGCCATGCAGCCCGGCGAGGTGATCCAGGTGGTCAAGGATTCAGGCTTGCGCGGGCGCGGTGGGGCGGGTTTCCCCACCGGGATGAAGTGGGGTTTTTGCCCCAATACCATCTGGCCGCATTACGTGGTTGCCAACGCGGACGAATCCGAGCCGGGCACCTTTAAGGACCGCGAAATCATGGAATCCAACCCGTTCCAGTTCCTGGAAGGGTTGATGATCGCCGCCTATGCTATTCAAGCCAACGCTGCCTACATTTACCTGCGCGGCGAATACTGGCAGATAGCCAAATTGCTGGACGAGAAAATTGCCGACCTGCAAGCCGCCGGTCTGCTGGGCGATGCCATTCTTGGCAGCCGCTACAGCCTGCGCCTGTACACTCATCTGGGCGCGGGGGCGTACATCTGCGGCGAGGAAACCGCGCTGCTCGAATCGCTGGAGGGTAAACTGGGGCAGCCGCGCCTGCGCCCGCCGTTCCCGGCGGTGGCGGGGTTGTATGCCCGCCCGACGGTGATCAACAACGTCGAAACGCTTGCCAATGTGCCGCCGATCATCCACAACGGCGCCGCCTGGTACCGCGATTTCGGCAGCGACAAAAGTCCGGGCATCAAGGTCTTCAGCCTGTCCGGCAACGTCAACCGCCCCGGCAACTACGAACTGCCGCTGGGCGCCACCTTCCGTGAGTTGATCTACGAACACGGCGGCGGCATCCCCGGCGGGCGGGCAATCAAGGCGATTATGGCAGCCGGGGCGTCCTCGGCGCTCATCCCAGCCGACGATGCCGCGTTGGACACGCCGATGGATTACGAAGCGCTGGTTGGGCTGGGCGCGTCGCTTGGCTCGGCTTCGGTAATCGTGCTGGACGAGACGGTTAACATGGCTTGGCTGGCGCAAAAGACGACCCACTTCTTCAAGCACGAATCGTGCGGCAAATGCACCCCCTGCCGCGAGGGTACCTACTGGATGGTGCACATCCTCGACCGGATCATCGCCGGCAAGGCGGAGGAGGCGGACATCGACTTGCTCAACAGCGTTGCCAGCCAGATGCAGAACAAATGCCTGTGCGCGTTGGGCGAGTTTTCCATCCTGCCGGTGATTTCAACGGTAGCGAAATTCCGCGCCGATTACCTGGCAAAAGTGGCGGCGCCGCTCACCGAACCGCAACGCCCCTAGAGGTTGAAGATGACCAAACGGATTACGCTGACAATTGACGATCAACAGGTTACCGTCCCGGCGGGGACGTTGATAGTAGACGCCGCCAGACGCATTGGCAACGATATCCCGGTGTTTTGTTACCATCCCAAGATGGAACCGGTTGGTATGTGCCGCATGTGCCTGGTGGAGGTTGGCCGCCCGGTGATCGACCGCACCAGCGGCGAAGCGCTGCGCGACGAGAGCGGTGCGCCAAAGATGCAATTTTCGCCCAAGCTGGAGACCGCCTGCACCACCCCGGTTTCGGAAGGGATGCTGGTGCGCACCAACACGCCGGTGGTCGAGGATGCCCGCCGCGAGGTGCTCGAGTTCCTGCTCACTTCGCACCCGCTCGACTGCCCGATTTGCGACAAGGGCGGCGAATGTCCGCTGCAAAACCTGACCATGGGCTTTGGTCCGGGGCAGTCGCGTTTCCTGGCGGATGAGAAAATCCATCTCGCCAAGCACGTTCCGCTGGGCGAATTGATCTACCTCGACCGCGAGCGCTGCATCCAGTGCGCGCGCTGCGTGCGCTTTCAGGAGATCATCGCCGACGACCCGGTGATCGGCTTTTACAATCGCGGGCGGCGGCTGGAAATCGTCAGCTACTCGCAGCCGGGCTTCGATTCGGTCTTTTCCGGCAACACCAGCGATATTTGCCCGGTCGGCGCGCTGACCACCGCCGATTTTCGCTTTGGGGCGCGCCCGTGGGAATTGAAACCAGCCGCCTCGATCTGCACCCACTGCCCGGTGGGCTGCAACCTGACCATCAACGTGCGCCGCGAGGCGCGCGCCGGCGGCGAGTGGGTCATCAAGCGGGTTATGCCGCGCCAGAACGAACAAGTGAACGAACTGTGGCTTTGCGACAAGGGGCGCTTTGGCTACCACTACGTCGAGAGCAATCAGCGCCTGACCCGCCCGCTGGTGCGGCGCGGCGAGGGCTGGGAGGAAATTGACTGGGAGGCTGCCTTGCAGTTGGCGGCGGAAAAGATCGGCGCCAGCGCTGGTCTGGTGACACTGGCAGGCGGGCGGCTCTCCAACGAGGATCTGTTCAACCTGCGCGAGTTGACCCTGGCGCGCGGCGGTAAAACGGTGCTCTACAGCGATATGGCGGGCGGCGACCTGACCGCCCGCTTTGGACTGGCTAAGGGCAGCAATTTTGGCGAGATGGGCAAGGCAACTGCCCTGCTGGTGGTTGCCAGCGACCTGCACCAGGAAGCCCCGCTGTGGTGGCTGCGCATCAAGCAGGCAGCTCAGCGCGGCGCAACGCTGATCGTGCTCAACCCGCGCCCGACGCGCCTGGATAAATTCGCCGCCCACAGCCTGCGCTACGAATACGGCGATGAAGCCGCGACAATGGCGGCATTTTTGCCTGGCGCCAGTGTGCCGCCCGCCTACCGCGAGGCGGTGGCTGCCTTCCAGTCTGCCGACAACGCGGTCATCCTGTATGGCAGCGAGGGCATTGGGCTGGCAACCAGCCGGGTGCTGGCACAGACCGCCGCTGCCATCCTGGCGGCGCGCGGCAAGGTTGGCGTGCCCAACAACGGGCTGGTGGCTGTCTGGCAGCGCGCCAACGATCAGGGCGCCTGGGATTGCGGCTTTCGCCCGCTGGACAACCTGGCGCAAACCCTGCGCGAGGCGGATGTGGCGCTGATTGCCGCCGCCGACCCGGCCGGCGACGACCCGGCACTGGCGCAGGCGCTGAACGAAACCGCTTTTGTCATCGTGCAGGATTTGTTCATCACCGAAACCGCCCGGCGGGCAAACCTGGTGCTGCCCGCGCAGGCTTTTAGCGAGCGCGAAGGCAGCCTGACCTCCGGCGAACGCCGCTTGCAGCGCTATTATCCGGCGCTGCCGCCGCGCGCGGGCGCGCGCCCCGATTTCGCCATTACCGCCGGAATTGCCCGGGCGCTCGACCTGGACGTGGAAGGGCGCGCCGCGGCGCTGGTTTTGCAGCGCATGGCGAAATCCCTGCCGGCTTATGCCGGCATGACCTACCAGCGCCTGGCGGAGACGACCGAGCAGTACCCGATCATCGGGCGGGCGGATTTGTATTACGGCGGCAGCGCCTACGATAATCACCAGGGGCTGGGCGTGCAACTGGGTTTGCTGCCCGCGGAAATGCCGCCCCAGCCGCCGCTGCCTTTGGAAAGCGGCGGGGTCAAGGCGGGCAAAGGCGAGTTGCTGCTGGCGCCGGTCACGCGCCTGTACGACCGCGGCAGTACGCTGCTGCCCTCGCGCCTGCTGGAACAGCGCATCGCGCTGCGCGCGGTGTGGCTGAACCCGCGCACGGCTGCCTTGTTTGGAGTGGCGGCGGGTGAAACAGTGCGCCTGAACGGCGATGGCTGGTCGCTGGAGGTGCAGGTGGCGTTGGATGAGAATGTTCCCGCCGGTGTGGGGCTGGCGGTGCGCAGTAGCGGTATTCCCCTCACGGCTGCTGCGGCGGCGCGCCTGGAGCGCACGACGCTGGCATCACAAGCCTGAAAGGAGCATGCATGATTTCTTGGGCTCTGCTTTGGGAGTGGGTCATCAAATCGCTGGTCATCGTCTTGGGGCTGACGGTAGGGTTTGCCTACGTCACCCTGTATGAACGCAAGGTGCTGGCACGGTTGCAGTCGCGGGTGGGTCCCAACCGCGCCGGACCGTTCGGCTTGCTGCAGCCGGTGGCGGATGGGGTCAAGTTGATTTTTAAGGAGGAATTGACCCCGGCTGGCGCGGACAAACGCATTTTCATTCTCGCCCCAATCATCACTGTCATCCCTGCGCTGATCGTTACTGCGGTCATTCCCTGGGGTGAGACGATCACCCTGTTTGGCAATACCTACACCCTGTACCTGACCGATGTCAATGTCGGCATCCTGTACATCATGGCGGTTACCTCCATCTCGATTTATGGAATTGCCCTGGCAGGCTGGTCTTCCAACAACAAGTACGCCACGTTGGGTGGGTTGCGCGCCACCGCACAAATGATCAGTTACGAGCTGGCGCTGGGCTTGTCGTTTGTGGGACCCATCCTGATTGCCGGTTCGATGAGCATGCTCGATATCGTCCGCGCCCAACAGGGTTTGTGGTTCATCATTCTCCAGCCGGCGGGGTTTGTCCTCTTCCTGATCTCCTCGCTGGCAGAGGTTAACCGTTCGCCCTTCGATATGCCCGAAGCCGAGCAGGAACTGACCGCGGGTTATCACGCCGAGTATTCGGGGATGAAATTTGCGCTGTTCTTCATGGCGGAATACATCAAGATGATCGCGGTTTCGATGATCGGCGCGACGCTCTTCCTGGGCGGCTTCCTCTCGCCGCTGGGTATGTTAAGCGGTGTGCCGGTAATTGGCTGGGTGTTTGCCGACGGTCCGCACTGGCTGCTGCTTAAAGTTGCGCTGTGGCTGTTCTTCATGATCTGGGTACGGGCGACCCTGCCGCGCATCCGCTACGACCGCCTGATGCAGCTGGGCTGGAAGATCATGTTCCCGTTGGGGCTGGTCAACGTGCTGGTGACGGCTGCGGTGGTGGTGTTTGCAGGAGGTTCGTGAAATGATTAGAGGTTTGTTGACCACGTTGAAGGAATTTTTCCAAAAGCCGGTAACGGTGCAATACCCGGAGGTCAAACGCCCGGTACGCACCCGCTTCAAGGGGCGGCACGTGCTCAAGCGCTACGAAAACGGATTGGAAAAGTGCATTGGCTGTTCGCTGTGCGCGGCAGCCTGCCCGGCGGACGCCATTTTTGTCGAGTCGGCGGAGAACACCGACGAGCAGCGCTTCTCGCCCGGCGAGCGTTACGCCAGCACCTACGAGATCAACATGCTGCGCTGCATCTTTTGCGGCTACTGCGAGGATGCCT
>JBBIQB010000133.1:0-8569 GCA_037442545.1 Bellilinea sp. | reverse complement strand
ACACTTGAATTTGCGGCTGAAGCATTATAATTTGCCCAGCCACCTCTATTGATTGATGCCACAATCATACCAGCACATATCCGGCGCTGTGACCAGGTATTGCCACCCAAATACGAAAACACTCGTGGTGCTTCGCTCCTCACCCATCCGTTCCAGGTGGACGTACCCGGTTCATAGTTGTGTTTCATAGTATATGTGTCACCATTATAAGTGAAACGTTGAGTGAAAATCGTGGCAGCAAAAACAACACCTATTGCCAAAATGGCTCCAAGAACAGCGAGAGGGAAAGCCGTTACAAATTTGCGTTTTAGAATCATAAATGGCTTCATGAGTGCATTACATGGTATCTTATTGGATATCGTCAAAATATATTTCCACTTCTTCCGGCAATACGTTCATTCGGTGAAATTCAATCCGGTGGATCTCGTGAAATTTATGCAGCCCGCCATTCTCGAGCAGCTGGTAGTTCTCAACCCGCACGGGTTGGGCGGTTTGAGTGTCCACCCACAGCACATGCCGGATTGCCGGTAACGGCTCGACAGAACTGGCGAGCAGGCTGGTGCTGCTGATCTGCCGCTCGATGATAAAGCGGGTCAAATTTTCCTCGGCAAGAGTGCTGCGTTGGAATGTCAGGTAAACCCCTTCCTGAGCCGCCAGGCGCGGGTCCTCGCGACCCAGGTAAAAATAGAAAGACGGCGAGTAGGGTTGCTGCGGCAGAGGTGTGAAGGATTCCGCCATGCTGCGGTAGATGCCGTCTGCATAAATCTCGGTCAACACCCTGTTGTCGTTTTTCAAAAGGAAGGTTGCCTGTTGGTCGACCAAGCCTTCCGCGTTGAAGCGAAACCAGATTTCGAACTCCGCCTCGGCGGGCATTTGAGCATCCGCCGAATAATACGGATTATGTTCGGTTTGCATGCGTTGAGCATACCGGTAACAAAGCCAGCCTTCTTCCCGCACCGCTGCGTCCAACCGGGCTTCCCAATCGCGTAACTGCGCGTAATTGTCCAGGGTGGCAACGCTCGGGGAAAAGATTGGCCGTGTTTTGGCTTCCACAGCTCCCGACAGGACGCCACCTGCTACTATCAACCCAATGATCATGAACAAACCTGCAGAAACGATTTTCCCCCGGTTTTTTTCTTTCATCTCAACTCCTTTCGTTGTTTGAAAAACACGATGTCCAACGAGGTGGTCTCAAGGAGATATTACCAAAAACCCAGACGAGCGTCAATCAGGGATTCCCCTTAATTTTGCTTGCATTTTTACCTCCAATCGGATAACATAAGTACAGTTCGAGTACAAATGTAACATGAACCTCGCCCCGGCTGACCCAATCCTCCCCCGCGAGCAGTGGCTCGCGCGCATTGCCTGGCTGTATTACCAGCAGCACCTGACCCAGGCGCAGATCGGCGCGCGCTTGGGGCTTTCGCGGGTGACGGTCAACCGTCTGCTCAAAGAAGCCCGCGCCAGCGGTATCGTCGAGGTGCGCATCCGCGCCGGCGGCGCTCACCTGCCCCTGGCGGCTGCCCTGCTGCAGCGCTACCCCCTGCAGGATGCCTGGATCAGCCCGCCCGCCGTGGATGGCGAAGCCCTCTACCAGGCGCTGGCGCAGATTGCCGCCCAGGTCTTGCAGCAGCGCCTGCAGGATGGCATGACCGTCGGCATCGGCGTCGGACGCACGCTGTCCTACCTGCCGGACACCTTCCAGCCCGAAGCCCCGCTGCGCTGCCGCTTTACCTCGCTCACCGGCGGGCTGTACGTCCAGCCGCCCGCGCTGCCGCATAATTTCGACATTCTCAACCGCCTGGCAGCCGCCACCGGCGGCGAAGCCCACTACCTGCCGCTGCCCGGCTATGTCTCCGCGCCCGCCACCCGCGCCAGCCTGCTGGCAGACCCGCTGGTGCAAGCCAGCCTGCAGCCCGCGCGCAGCGCCGACCTGGCGCTGTTCAGCATTGGCGCCGCCGATTACACCGCCCTGCTGCACCAGAGCGGCATCCTCTCCGACGCCGACCTGGCAGAACTCAGCCAGACCCGCGCGGTGGGCGACGTACTGGGGCGCTTTTTCGACGAGAGCGGCGAGGAAGTGCCTGCCCAGGTGCACCAGCGCCTGATCGGGCTGACCCTGGCGGAACTGCGCCGCATCCCGCTCAAGATTCTCGTCGCCGGGGGCGAAAACAAGCGCCGCGCCCTGCGGGCTGCGCTGCGCAGCCGGCTGGCGGACGTGCTGGTCACCGACCCGCACAGCGCCGAATGGCTGGTCGATCTCGATTCGCGAAAGGAAGCCTGACACCATGAGCACCTCCTGCTATATCGGTTGGGACATTGGCGGCAGCGGCGGACGCTGCCTGGTATTGAACAGGTCTCCCCGCCCCGATCCGGCGGGGCAACCCCGCCGGATCACCTCCACCTACCGCGCCTGGGCTCACCCGCCAGCACCCGATGCGGGCGGCTGGGCGTACAATTTCGACACCCATTCGGTTTGGGCAGCGCTGGTTGACCTAACCCGCGAGGCGCTGGCAAAAGCCGGCGCCGACCCAGCCCAGGTGGCGGGCATCGCCGCCACCAGCCTGCGCCACAGCCTGGTGCTGGTCGACCCCGATGGGCAGGTACTGTTTGCCGTTCCCAACCGCGATGCGCGCGCCGTCGAGCAAAGCATGGCGCTGGCTGAGACGCGCGGCGAGGAGTTCTACCGCCGCACCGGTCACTACCCCAGCCCGGTGCTGGCTGCTTCACGCCTGGTCTGGCTGAAAGAGAACCGCCCCGACCTGATCGAGCGTGCCCAGGCTGCGCTGACCATCAGCGATTGGGCTGCCATGCGCCTGTGCGGCGTGCTGGCAGCCGAGATGTCGCAGGCGGCTGAGTCGATGCTGTTCGACCTGCACACCCGCGCCTGGGCGCAAGACCTGATCGACTCACTCGGCATCCCCGCCCGCCTGTTCCCGCCGCTGACTACCGCGGCAACCCGCCTGGGTGGCTTGAGCGCCGCAGCCGCCGCCGAATTAGGCTTGCCCGCCGGCATAGCGGTGGCGGCGGGCGGCGCCGACACGCAAAGCGCGCTGCTGGGAATGGGGATTGTCAGCCCCGGGCAGGTGGGTGTGGTGGCGGGCAGCACCGCCCCGGTTATGCTCACTGCCAGCCAGCCGCACCTGCACCCGCAGGGGCGCACCTGGTGTGGGCTACACCTGCTGCCGGAGGTATACGTCGTCGAGAGCAACGCCGGTTCGATGGGCAACGCGCTGGAATGGATCGCCGGGGTGCTCTACCCGCACTCGCCCAACCCGGTCGGGGCGCTGTGCGCCGAAGCCGCCGCCGTCCCGCCCGGCGCGGGCGGGGTCATCTCCAGCCTGGGCGTGCAGGTGTTCAACGCCGCCGCGCTGGGGCTGCCGGTGGACACGCTCACCTTTTCCACCCTTAGCCTGCCCGCCGGTACGCAAGGACGCGCCCGCCTGGCGCGCGGCGTGCTGGAGGGTCTGGCGTATTCCATCCGCCTCAATGCCGCCCAGGCGCTCGAAACGGCGCAGGTAACCGCCGCGCCGCTTTCGCTGAGCGGCGGCATGTCGCGCAGCCCGCTCTGGGCGCAGATTCTCGCCGACGTGCTCGATCAGCCGGTCAGCGCCAGCCCGGCGCTGCAAGCCACCGCGTTGGGCGCCGCGTTGTGCGCGGCTGCCGCCGCCGGGGACTACCCCAATCCTGCCGCCGCCGCCCGCGCGTTGTGCGGCGAACCGCGCCGCTACCCGCCCCAAGCGGATAACGCCCGGCGCTACGCCGACCTGTTCGGCGACTGGGATCAAATCCGCTGCCAGCGCGCCGAGGCCGACAGCACCGCCGCCGGCAGCTTGGTGCAGTTCATGCAGTCCGGCGCGGGAAGCGCCAGAGGGCGTAGCCCGGCGGACTACCGCCCGCGCCTCCTGGTCACCGCCGACCTGGGCGAGGAAGCCGTGCGCCTGCTCGGTCAACTGGGCGAGGTGACCTACGCCAGCTACCGCCAGGAGGGACACCTACTAAGCGGCGACGACCTGGTGGAAGCGCTGCAAGGCTACGCCGTGTTCGTCACCGAGGTGGACGTGGTGGATGCGGCTGCCCTGGCGCGCCTGCCCGACCTGCGCCTGATCGTTGCCTGCCGCGGCAATCCGGTCAACATCGACCTGGCTGCCTGCACTGCCGCCGGCGTGCCAGTGATCAACACCCCCGGGCGCAACGCCGACGCGGTGGCAGACCTGACTCTCACCTTTCTGCTCATGCTGGCGCGCAAACTGCCCGAGGCAGCCGCCTTCCTGCGCCAGCCGGGCGGTGAAGCCGGCGACATGGGACGCATGGGGCAGGCATTCCTCACCCTGCAGGGTAACGAACTGTGGGGCAAGACCGTCGGGGTGATCGGCGGCGGGGCGATCGGGCAGCGCGTCATCCAGCGCTTGCTGCCCTTCAGCGCGCGCGTGCTGCTGCACGACCCTTACCTGAGCGACGAGCAAGCCGCGCTGTACGGCGCGGAAAAGACCAGCCTGGAGGAACTGCTGGCAAACAGCGATTTCGTCAGCCTGCACGCCGCAGTGACCGATGAAACCCGCGCCATGCTGGATGCACACGCGCTGGCACAGATGAAACCAGGCGCTTTTTTGGTCAACACCGCCCGTTCGGCGCTGGTCGATTCGCAGGCGCTGCTGCAAGCCTTGCAGTCCGGCCGGCTGGCAGGCGCGGCGCTGGACGTGTTCGATGTCGAGCCGCCCGCCAGCGACGACCCGCTGCTGGCGCTGCCCAACGTGATTGCCACCCCGCACATCGGCGGCAACACCCGTGAGGTGGGCATCCACCAGGGCAGAATCATCCTGGGTGAACTGCGCCGCCTGCTGGCAGGCGAAACGCCGCGCCACGCGCTCAACCCGCAAACCCTGGCGGACTTCCGCTGGAGCGGCGAGCGGCGCGCCGACCATGCCGCGCTGGAAAGCCTGCGCCACACCTCCACCGCCGGGGTGACCGACCTGGACGTGCAGCAGAAGAGCGCCGCCGCCGCGCCTGAACCGCCGCCCGCCGCCCATTCCGGCGGACTGCTGGGCGGCTTGAAGCGCCTGTTGAAGAAGGAAGAAGCGCCGCCACCGGCGGCAACTGCCCCTGCGGCCGCCGCCGCCAGCGAAAACCCTGCCGCGGCGCGCTTCCTGCAATTGTTGCAGTGCTTCCTGAGCGAGATACCCCAGGACCCCGCCATTCAGGCATTTGCGCGCGACAAGAACGTCACCTTCCAATACACCCTCAAGGAGCTCAACCAGTCGTTTTACATGCGCTTTGCTAAGGGTCAGGTGGATGCCGGCATGGGCGAGGCGCCGGTCACGCCGGACGTACGTTTGAAGATGACCGCCGACACGCTGGACGGCATCTTCACCGGGCGGGTGAACCCGACCCGCGCGGCGATGAGCGGCAAAATATCCTTCAGCGGTGACACGACCAAAGCCATGACCATGCAGAAGATCAACCTCAACGCGCCCTACCAGCGCGCCCGCGAAGCAATCGGCGACCCCGGCGACCTGACCGCGCTGGCGACGCCCGCGCCTGCCGTGTCAGCCGCTCCCACGCCGCCTGCCCCTGCCCACAGTGCCGCCGCGGCTTACGCTGCCCCGGCACTAATCCACCGCGCCGGCGACGTGCGCGACGAGATGCTCCAAGTGACCAGCGAACTGTACGCGCGCGGGCTGATTACCGCCACCGGCGGCAACGTTAGTGCGCGGGTGGAGGGTAAACCGGGCGAGGTGTGGATCACCCCCAGCGCTATCTTCAAGGGTGACCTGCGCCCGGAGATGATGGTGCGCATCGACCTGGATGGCAACCCGCTCGGCGACGCCGAGTACAGCGCTTCCAGCGAGCGGCGGGTGCACTGCGCCATTTACCGCCGCCGCCCCGAAGTGCAGGCGGTAGTGCACACCCACGCGCCCTATGCCACGCTGATGGCACTGACCGCTACGCCCTTCCAGCCGGTTTCGACCGAGGCAGCGTTCTTCGGCAATATTCCGGTGGTGCCATTCATCATGCCTGGCACGAATGAATTGGGCGAGGCGGTTGCCGCCGCAATCGGCAGCCAGGGCATTGCCGTGCTGATGCAGAATCACGGGCTGGTGGTGGCGGGCAGCAGTCTGCGCCGCGCCGCCGACATGACCGAGACGATCGAGATCACCGCCCACAAATTGATCACCTGCCGCCTGATGGGCGTCCAGCCGGCAGTCCTGCCCGAAGACCTGGTCAAGACGCTCAAGGAGATGGGCAGCATGTTAGCCTGACAGACATCTGGCGCGGGGGGTACACCAGCCCACCTGACAGCACGCAAATCTTCCCCCGCCGGAAGGCGGGGGCATCCCCGAAAACCCCCTGCGAGACCGGCGGCGTTCCCCAGCCGCCGGTTCTTTTTATCCGGCTTCGTTGCCAGCCCGCGAAACAACCACCCGTCCCGCGCCGGCTGAACGCGCCCCGCCAGGTTCGGGTAGGGCTGGCGATGACGTATACCTCCCCCAGGCGCAGGCTTCGATAGGCTCAGCCGCCGAACAGTTCGCGGATAGCGTCGTCGCCTTTGCGTGCGCCAGACTCGCCCACGCCCAGATCGCGGAAGAAGTTGGCGTCGTAGCGCCGCGAACGCACCAGAATGGGCATGCTCACCCCCCAGCCGAGCAGCAGCGCTTCCTCTTTGGGCTGCAGGCGCGCCAGCATCCCGCGCAGCGCGTCCCGCCCAGCCAGCCCGGACAACACCGCGGCGATGTCCGCCTCGTCGCCCAGCCAGGCACTGACCCGCGTGCCCAGCTGCGACATAACTTCGTCGTAGATCTGCGACGGGCGCTGATCGATGATCAGCAGAGTGACGTAATACTTGCGCATCTCGCGCGCAATGGTGGCAAAAGCCGTCTGGGCTGCCATTTCGCGGTTGAGCAGCTTGTGGGCTTCCTCGATCACCACCACCAGCGGGCGTGGTTCGGGGTTTTTATCGGGGTGGGAGCGGTAGGCATTGGTGCGCTTTTCCCACTCCTGGCGAATGCGGCGGGTGATCAGGTTGGTCACCAGCAGGTAGTCCAGATCCTCTTCGTGCCCGCCGAAGGACAACACCACATGCAGCTTGCCTGCCAGGGCTTCGATGATCTGTTGCAGACTGTTGGCGGGTGGGTTGGGGATGATGTACGGCTTGTTGAACACGCGCTGCAATTTACTGTGCAGCCCCTCGGCGGCAGCCACATTGACTCCATTTTGATTCGCCCAGTGCGCCACGCTGTCCGGCGCGGGTATCTTCTTGCCGTTCTCGTCCTCGATCATCGCGCCGTAGCGCATGCGCTTGAATTCGCTAAACCAGTTCTCCCGAAACGAATGGCGCAGCGCATCCAGCGTGGCGGGGGTGGTCTCGCGCAGGTTCAACTCGCGGGTGAGCATCTCGATGTCCTCAGGCTGGATATCGCGCTCCGCCAGCATCAGCGTAAAGTCCGGGCTGCGCCCGCGAATCGAGGCACTCTCGCCCAGCGCAACCACCCGCACGCGGGCTTTGAACTTGTCGTGCAAGCCAGGAATCTTTTCCTGGGTGTCCGAGGCGATATCCTCGTAAGCATACTCGTTGTGCATGTCGAACAGCAGCGTGGAGGCTTTGTTATAATGCACCAGCCCAGCCAGCAGCAGGCGGGTGAGGAACGACTTGCCGGTGCCGGTGGCGCCGAAGATGCCCGATGAGCGCTGGACGAACTTTTCCAGGTCGATCGGGATGGGCAGGTTCTGCTCGCGGGTGTAACCGATGACGAAGTTGCGCTGGTCGGGCTGCCCGAAGATGTTGGCAACATCCACCGCCTGGGCGGCGCGCAGCGGGGCGTGGTGGGCGGGCACGGTCTTGACCGGCTGGGGCTGCAAGCCGCTGTCGTCCGGGTGGCTGGTGCGCCAGGCAGCGTACTCCGGCGATGCCGGGTCGGGTCCCACCTCCTGCATCAGCGCCGGCAGGATTTGCAGGTTGGCGTACAGCGTCTGCCCGTGCAGCAGGCTGGCAATCCCCACCGGCAGGCGCGCCTCGGACTGTTCATCGGCGAAGCGCGGGTCGGTGCTGCCCAGCTGGATGTCGGTGACCGTACCGTAAAAGCGCCAGTTGCCGCTCTCGATGACCACGAACGAGCCTTCCTTGACCTGCTGGGGTGGGACGGTCAGGCGCACGGTGATCGAATCCTTCAGGCTGCCGCCGACAACGTAGCCGATGATGGTTTCATGGGACGAATGGGTAAGTTGGTTCATGGATGCAGCCCCCTTCAGGATTGGGTGGTAGAACTATCGCTGACCGCGCTGAGCACGGTCATCAAGGCGGCGTAATCGTCGCGCAGCAGGGTGATCAGTTCGCGGGTGACCGCCTGCACCCAGCCGGGGTTGCCCAGCGCCTGCTGCGCCTGCCCGGCTTGCTGGATGTGGGCTGCCAGCAGTTCCGCCTGAGGCAGGTTTTCGTCGCGCAGGATGTGACGCAAGTAGCCAAAGCGCCCGGCGGCGGTGAAGGCAACCATCTCCTGCGCAGTGCAGGTGTAGATCTCATCCAGGCTGAGCGGCGGGCGCGGCGGAAGCAGGTGCGCAATCCGCCCGTTTT
>JBBIQB010000132.1:0-8577 GCA_037442545.1 Bellilinea sp. | reverse complement strand
CATCCGGCGGGCTGCCGTTAACCATCCAGGAAGCCGCCGAACGCCTCGACCGAATTTTCGACACCTATTTGGAAGTGGGCAAGTGAAAACGCCAATGGAAAATTCCTCCTTTATCAATGTAAATAACCTGGTGTATTGCTATCCAGATGGAACCAAAGCGCTCGACGGCATCAACCTGCGCGTTGGCTTGGGCGAAATGATGGCATTCATCGGGCAGAATGGATCGGGCAAGACCACACTCTCCAAGTGCCTGAATGGGTTGTTCAAGCCCACCAGTGGCGAGGTGATCGTGGATGGATTGAATTCGCGCACCACCCCAATTGTGCAGATGGTCAAACGGGTGGGGTATGTTTTTCAAAATCCGGATCATCAGCTGTTCAACAACAATTGCTGGGATGAAATTGCCTACGGACCGCGCAATATTCAACTATCCGAAGCCGAGGTCAAAGAACGGGTGGAGGAGGCGGCTCGCGTGGTGGGCTTGAAGGAGGAATATTTCAGTGAACATCCGTTCTTCCTCTCCAAAGGGCAGCGCCAACGGGTGGCAATTGCTTCCATTCTGGCGCTGCGCCCGCGCGTGATCATCGTCGACGAGCCGACGACCGGTCAGGATTCGTATCAATCGCTGGAGATTATGAACTTCCTTCAAAACCTGAACGAAGAACATGGTCATACCATCATCATCATCACCCACGACATGCCAATCGTCGCCCGTTATGCCCGCCGGGTGGTTGCAATGGGCAGCGGGCGCATCCTGGCTGACGACAGCCCGCGCGTGGTATTCAGCCAGCCGGATATTCTGGCGCGCACCTTTCTGGAACCGCCGCAGATAACGCAACTGGCACAGCGCGCGCAGCGCTGGGGTTTTTCGCAGGGCATTTTAACCATTGACGAAATGGTCGAGGAATTCGAGAGGATTTATTCGCCAACGGAAGGGCGCTAACCAGCTCCACAATTTCCACACCGGGGAGGCGCCGGCGGGTTGAGCTACATGGGTAGAGCCAAGGTTGCCGCCAACGGATTTTGCGGGAAGCATTTTCATCCCGCCAAATTGCCCAACAGGTCGTCCAGAGAAGCAACCGCGAGCAGCTTGCCAGCCGCCTGCGCCAGCCCGGCATCCTGTGTAACCAATGCGTCGGCTTGCAGCCTGGTCAAAGCCACGTACTCAGCCTGGCAGGTGTCCTGCCAACCCAGTTGTTCCGCCACCTGCCAGGTGGTGTGTTGCAGCACCCGGTCGCCCAGCAACCGGATGCGCAGCCCGCGCAGGTAGTTGAGCCGGCGGTCGGCTTCCTTTCGGCTGAGACGTGCGTTTTGAACCTCGACGAAGAGTTTGGCGAGAACCTGCGACCGCAGCAGGGTTGGAGCCACCAACTGGTGGTGGGCTGGAATTTTGTGACCGTATTTTATAACTTGCCGGCTTGCGCCTACAAGCGCTGCTCAACCGCCGGCTGATGTGCTGTGCCAGCAGGTGCGGTGTTCGGCGGGGGTGCAGGTGAGTGGCTACATCCCTACGCAGAAAACCGCGCCTGGCTGGCGCGGTTTTCGCAAACCAAAAGGAGGAGAAGTATTGTCGCCGTTTGAATCATACCCCGACCGGCGCGGCGTTGCTTGACGCCCACCCTACGCCTGAACGGCGGTTAGCGGGCGGTTGGCTTACCCCGGTCGCTGAAATCCCAATTCGCCAGAATCTGGCGCAGGTCTTTGCGGCTGCGCACCCCAAATTTTGCCAACAGGTTGTGGGCGTGGGTCTTGACCGTATCCGGGGCAATGCCCAGTTGGGCAGCGATCTGACGGTTGGTATAGTGCAGGCACATCAGCGCCGCCACATCCTGCTCGCGCGGGGTAAGCGCGTGCCAGCACAGCCAGGACTCCTCGTTCTGGCGGCGTTTCTCCAACCCGGCTTCGATCAGCACTGCGAGCATCTCGTCCGCTGGGCGATTTTCCTCGGCAGCCACCCGGCGCAGCGACTGTTCCAAGCGGGCGTCCAAGGCAAAGGTGCGCCGGTCGACCGGCGACTCCCTTGAGTCTGTGCTCATAATCTTGATCAGGTGCTTCCACAAATTCATATCTCTATTTTATAGAACAAAAGTTCTTGTGTCAAGCAAATCCGGACTGGTGCTTTAACCTCAAAATCCTTGAACCACCGGACTGGGTGCGCCAAACATCCCCCGTGCGCGCGGTGAGCCTGCCGACGGGCTCAGGGCACACCCCGCCCGCGTTTACGTCGTTGCGAGGAGGGCGCACTTTGCCTGACGAAGCAACCCCGCAAGCCTGCGGGGCAACCTCCCCCCCCGTGCGCCGGCTGAGCGTGTCGAAGCCAGCGCGCGGCGAGTGGCACAGTCAGCGCGAACCCCGCGTTTGTTGCGGGGTATCACTTCGCCGCACTGCGTTTGGTGCAGTGCAGGTGGGCGACCTCGCGCTGCGCACGCCCTTCGATGGCGAAAAAACACCCGATAAAAAACCTCCCGGGTGTCGGCACACCCGGGAGTGGAGATCAGGAAGAGACGGACGGCACCCGCAAACCGGGCGCGAGTCCCGGCTTAACAGTGCAGAAAAGTATCCCGCGACCGGACAGGGCGAATCTCCCGGCAGGGTGGGTACGACAGGTGGATTCCAGACGCCACAACCATTTCAGTTCTTGCGTTCCTCAGATTGCAGACTGATCAGGCTGAGCGCCACGAACATGGAACCAACCGCTGCAACAACCAGATAAACCACAGTAGCCATTTTGACCTCCTCCTCCTGAAGGACGACCCGATCAAGCAGCCGGATGAAATGCCCGCAATTCAGGAGGCTCTATGAGTAATATAACCCTTGCAGCACCAAAAGGGTTCACACGATGGGCGGGTTGTTACCCCGTCTTTTTGGGGGGCTTTCCCTAGCCGGTTGGCAAGGCATTGCTCATCGAGACGGCCCCCTGAATGTACAGACATTTCATGTTTTTATTGTAGCAAATTTCGAGCCAATTACAAATAAAAAAACTGTAAAGTCTGCACCAGTCGCGGGTACTGCTATGCTTGTATACGTCCGGGATGGGTAAAAAGTTCCCCCCAACCAGTGCTTTGGGTCAATTTTTTTCCATTCCAGGCGGCTGGCTTAGGTTTCTTCGTTCTCCCCAAAGCGCATGCGCAGGTAGGAATGGTAACGCAGTTCGGATACCTCGCCGCGCTCGACCGCCGCGCGCACCGCGCAGCCGGGCTCGTTGAGGTGGGTGCAATCGTTGAACTGGCACTCTGCCACCAAATCGCGCAGCTCGCGGAAATAACCGTCGATCTCCTCCGGGGCAATGTCCCACAACGCCAACATGCGCAGCCCGGGTAGGTCTGCCACGTAGCCGCCGCCGGTCAGCGGGAACATTTGCCGCACCACGGTGGTGTGGCGCCCTTTGAGGGTGGACTGGCTGACCTCGCGCACTTCCAGCCCTAACTCGGGCTGCATGGCGTTGAGCAGGCTGGATTTTCCCGCCCCGGAAGGTCCTGCCAGCGCGGAAAGTTTGCCCTGCAGGCAGCCGCGCAGCGCTTCGATGCCCAGCCCGCTCTTGACGGAAGTAAACAGCAGCGGGTAGCCGAGCGGCTGGTAGGGGGCAAACAGGCGGCGGGCTTGGCTTTCGCCCACCAGATCGACCTTGTTCGCCACGATCACCGCCGGGATGCCCTGCTGTTCGGCAATGACCAAAAAGCGATCGAGCATGCCAAAGCGCGGGGCAGGCTGGGCGCAGGCAAATACCAGCACCACCTGATCGGGATTTGCCAGCAGCACTTGCTGGTATTCGCCGCGCGCGGCGGGAGCGCCGCGTGTCAGGGCGCGCTGGCGCGGCAGCACTTCCTCGATCACCCCGCTGCCGTCCGGCAAGGGGGTAAAGCGCACTGCGTCGCCCAGTGCCAGCCGGTCGCCTTGGGCGCGTCCGCGCTTCAGCCGCCCGCGCACGCGGCATACCCAGCAGCTGTCTTCGCTCTGCACGGTGTAAAAACCGGACAACAAACGGGTGATCTGACCATCGCGGGTGGCTGAGCTCATGGGTGCGGGCGGCGCAGATCGGGTGAACTTACGGCTGGGGGGTGTCGGTTGGCTGGGGCGCTTCGGGCGGCAGCGGGGTTTCGGTTACCAGCGGGGTGGGCGTGCGGGTAATGTAGAAGCTGGATTCCCACGGGTACAACCGGCTGGGACGACCGAAGAAGTACGATTCGACCACCCGGCGGAAGATCGGCGCGGCGATGTCGGAGCCTTCGCCGGCGGTTTCGGCGATCACCGCCACGGCAATATCCGGCAGGTCTTCGCGCCCGGCGTTGGTATAACCGGCAAACCAGGCGTGCGGTCTGCCGCCCGGGTTGGTGGCGGTGCCGGTCTTGCCGAAGATGGGCACCTGCAAGCCGACCATGACGAACTGGGCGGTGCCGCGCGGGTTGGCGACCACGCTGCGCATGGCATCCTGAATGAGTTTCAAGTTTTCTGGCGAGACGGGCAGTTTACCCTGCGCATCGGGCTGAAACGACTGGATCGGATTGCCGTCCGGGTCGGTGATTTTCTCGACCACCTGCGGGCGGTAGAGCGTGCCGCCGTTGCCAACAGCGGCGACAAAGCGCGCCACCTGGATGGGTGTTGCCAGCATGGCGCCCTGTCCAATGGAAAGCTGCACGGCGTCGCTCTCGCTGGCGGGGTTGGGCATTGCGCCGCCGACTTCCTGAATCTGCTCGATACCGGTTGGGCTGCCCAGCCCGAAAGCGCGCGCCATCTTGGAAACGTCCTCGGTAAAGCCCTGCTGGTAAAGCGACAAACCGATATGGTAGTACCAGATGTTGCACGAGCGCATTAACGCTTCCGAGAGATTCAGCCGGCCGCTGGCGGGTTTTTCCTTTTCAAACGTCCAGTCGTACAGGGTGATGCCGGGTAGATCGGTAAAGGTATAACCGCATTCGTAGGTATCTTCGGCTTTGAAGGCGCCGGTTTCCAGCGCGGCTGCCATGGTGATGATCTTGAAGACCGAACCGAGCGGGTAGCCGGACTGGGTGGCGCGGTTGAGCAGCGGGGTGGTGTTGGCATCGAAGAGTGAGTTGAGCATCCAGCCGCTGTTGTAGTTGTTCGGGTCGAACAGGTTGGGGTCGAAGGAGGGCGAGGAAGCCATCCCCAGCACCCGCCCGGTATCGCGCTCCAGCACAACTACCGCGCCGCGGAAGCCCTCAAGGGCGCGCTGCACCTGGAGCTGAAAATCCTTGTCAAAGGTGGTGTAGATGGAGTTCGAGGGCGCCGATTCACGCTGCCCCAAACGGGTGAGGGTTAATCCCTGCGGATCGACAACGTACAGCGCTGCGCCGCGCTGCCCCGCCAGGAACGACTCGCCCCACACTTCCAGCCCGGCGCGCCCCACGCGCTCATCGCCGCGGTAGCCGCGCCGGCGGTAATCATCCAGTTCCTCGGCAGGGATCGGCTGGACGTAGCCGGTGATGTGCGGGGCGGTGCTGTCGAAGTAATAGCGGGTGTTGTAGGTGTTCATCACCAGCCCGCCCAGCGAATCCAGTACGTTGGCGCGGCGCTGCACTAACTGAGCGGAGACATCGCCGACCGGAATGTACCAATCGGGGGCGGCAAACTGGTACAACGAACGGATGTATTCGGTGTTCAAGCCGGTCAGGTTGGACAGTTCCACCAGCAGCGAGCCTTCCCTGCCTTCCTGGATCTGACCGGGGATGATGCCCAGCGCGACCGCATTCGACTGGGCTGCCAGGGCGCTGCCCTCGACGTCGTACAGGTTGCCGCGGGTGGGAATGGTGATGTCCATTGCCAGGCGGTTGCCGCCGCGCAGTTCGGGCAGAATCATGCCGTCCTCCCACTGCACTTTCCAGATACCGTCTTGCAGCGAGAGGTTCATTACTGTGTCACGGATCAGGTCGCCGACCAACACGGTCTGGTAGGTGATGCGGTAGGCAATTTGCGCTTCGCTGGGGGTTTTAATCAACGCTTGGGTGATTTCGTAACGGGCTTCTTTAAGGGTCAGGGTGATGGCGATGTTCTTCAGGCGGGTGGAGAAATCCTCGAACGAAACCGCGTCACGCGAGAGCAGGGTGAACTGGTCGTACATTGCCTGGTAATTCTCGTTTTCCCAGGCGTCGAGGAAGGCGCGGGCGGCGGCTTGCACGTCCGGGGCGGGGGTGATGTTGACCACCGGGGCGCGCAGCGTGGCGGTGACGGCGGGCGCGGTGGTCGTTTGCCCTCCGGGGGCGGCGTTGCAGGCGGTCACCAACAGCACCAACAGCAACATTAACACGGCACGGACTTTCATGATTAATCTCCCATGACCTGCCCCCCCCTCAACCGGCGTCTTCGCCGCGCAGAATGGCGGCGCTGACTGGGCAGGCATATTCCAGATTGGACTGGCAGGTGAGGGCGGCATCCTGCGGCGGGTTCAGGTTGAAGCAGCGCGCCAGGCGGGTCAGGTGGCAGAGCGGGAAGCCCATCACGCTGGCAAAACAGCCGCCGAAATCCTCCACCGGGCGGAATTCGGGGTGCTGAATGGCATAACCGCCGGCTTTGTCAAACGGATCGCCGCTGTGGATGTAACCCTCGATGTCTTCATCGGTGTAAGCGCGCATCGCGACCTGCGAAACGCACAACTCCTGGCGCAACATGCCGCTGCGAGCGTCCAGCAATGCCAGGGCAGTATACACCTGGTGCACCCGCCCGCGCAGGCTGACCAGCATCGCGCGCGCTTCGGCGGCATCGCCCGGCTTGCCGAGAATGCGCCCGCCGTCGGCAACGGTGGTATCCGCGGCGAGGATCAGCCCGCCGCCGGGGTGCAGGGCAGCCACGGCACGGGCTTTTTGCGCCGCCAGGCGGGTAACGTAGGCAGCCGGTGCTTCACCGGGCAGCGCGTCCTCGTTAAGATCGGCGGCATCCACCAAAAAATCCCAGCCCATCCATGTCATCATCTGCCGGCGGCGCGGGGAATTGGATGCCAATATGAAGCGGGTTTGCACCATTGGCTTTGATTCTAACACAAGCCGCCGCAAGGGGGGTAAGGGATTCGCCGCGGGCGGGGCGCGCGGAATGAGATTTTTTAAGTATTCACGCTCTTGCAACCCGCCCAGCGCGCGGGTATAATTTGAAACAAATGTTCGATACCAAGGGGTGAAGATGCCGGTCAATTATCTACAAATCCAGCGCCAGATCAACGAAAAGTGTTCTACCGCCGGTGATCGCCAGCGCATCCTTAACGACCGCCTGGCGCGTGCCCGTGCCCTGCTCGAACAGCACGCCGCCAGCCTGGACGACCTGCGCGAGCGGATTGAGCGGGTTGCCAGCCGCGAAGCCAGCTTGCGCTGCGCCGCGCCGCTGCTCGAAACCCTGACCGCCGCCATCGCCGCGCCCGAACCGACCGCGCTTCTGCTGCTGGCAGCCGACGGCTCGCAGGTCAACCCCAGCCGCCACGACCCGATCGAGTTTGCGGTGATCAACATCGGTATCTTCCGCATCCAGCCCGGCGGTGGGGGCATTCCCGCCGAGGAAACCGCCAGCGAACTGTACCTGTTCGAGGACCTGGACAACCCGCTCACCCCGCTGACCGAGGAAGTGGTGGCGCTCAAGCGCGACCTGTCGGAGCGGCGCATGCTTGCCCGGCGCGCCGAAGCCGAAAGCGGCAGCCTTGCTATCCTCACCCTGACCGACGGACCGCTGGAGTTGTTCCGCGAGCCGCGCGAAAACCGCCAGTTCGACCAGTTGTTACGCGAATACCTGCAAGTGCTCGAACGCATGGCGCAGATGAACGTGATCACCGCCGGTTACGTGGACAAACCCGCCAGCGACCTGGTGGTGCGCCTGCTCGAACTGACCCTCTACCCGCTGGAGCAAGCCGGCGACGCGCTGCGCGACCGCCCGCTGGCGGGAGTGCGCGACCAGCACCTCTACGCCGAATTGCTCCAGCCGGGACAGCGCAGCGCGCTGTTCGCCATCCAATCGCCCGGCAGCAGCCGCTTCGGTAACTACAACCTCAACCTGACGCCGTGCTTTTTCTACCTCAAGATTGGGGCGGACAGACGCAGTGGATTGGCGCGGGTGGAAATGCCGCGCTGGGTGGCGCTGCGCCCGGCGCTGGTGGACACGCTCCACGCCGCGCTGCTGCAGCAATGCCGCCAGACCGGCAGCCAGCCCTACCCCTACGCGCTGCACCGCGCCCACGAGATCGCCCTGGTCAGCCGCGAGGAGAAAGAGCAGATTCAGGAAATGATTGCCCGCGCCATGCGCAATGCCGGGCTTGATGTCGGCGATAAGAGCTTTAAACAAACCCTCAAAGATCTGCCAGCAAAAGGGAGGCACACACCATGAGCACACTCCATATCGGGCGCCTGCTGCGCGCCAACACCACCGGCTGTGTGATCGGCTGCCGTGTCAATCAGTTGGAGTTGCCCGTCTTTGGCGGCATGGTGCGCATCCCGCTGGCGGACAAAAGCGAAATTTTCGGGCTGATTCACAACATCCAGATTGACGATGACGGCTTGATTCGCCAGTTGATTACCAGCGAGGCCATTACCCCCGAGGTGCTGCTGGACAATCGCAACAACCGCAACGTGCCGGTCGAAATCGCGG
>JBBIQB010000131.1:7545-8840 GCA_037442545.1 Bellilinea sp. | reverse complement strand
GCAAAGGCGTTGGATGTAGCCCTTGAATAAACAAACCATGCTATCCCGCGTGACCCGGATTACTTTCCTCTTGATGGGGTTCTTTGCGCTGGATAAAGTCGTCGCGTTTATCCGCCAGGTGGTGATTGCCCGCCAGTTTGGGCTTTCGGCTGAACTGGATTCGTTTAATGTCGCCAATAATGTGCCGGACTTGCTGTTCGCGTTGATTTCCGGCGGTGCGCTGGCGATGGCATTCATTCCGGTGTTGACGGAAGAAATCACCCGTGGCGGAAGACAGACTGCCTGGAACCTGTTTTCCAAAATTGCCAACCTGGCATTTCTGGTAACGGCTGGTTTTGCGGTTGTTGTTGCTTTCCTCGCCGAGCCGCTGGTGGGCTGGGAACTGGGGATTGCGCCGGGGTTCGATAGCGCCCAGCAGGAGCTGGTTGCCAACCTGATGCGCCTCAACTTAATCGCCACGCTCATTTTTTCGATCAGCGGGCTGGTCATGGCGGGACTTCAAGCCAACCAGCATTTTCTGCTGCCAGCCATGGCACCGCTGCTGTACAATTTCGGTCAGATTTTTGGGGCGGTGATCCTTTCGCCTGAACAGGGCTACAACATTGCCGGTATGCATCTGCCGGCATTCGGTTTGGGAGTGCATGGGCTGGTGTACGGCGTCATTGCCGGCGCGTTGCTGCACTTGGGCATACAAATCCCCGGTCTGCTGCGCTACCAGTTCCGCTGGAACAGCGGGCTGGGTTTGAACACCGAACCGGTGCGCAAGGTTCTGCGCTTGATGGGACCCCGCCTGGTGACGATGATGTTCATCCAATTGATCTTTATCGTGCGCGACAATCTGGCGTCGCGCCTGGAGCAGGGCGCGGTGACTGCCTTGACCTACGGCTGGATGATCTTCCAGGTGCCGGAAACACTGATTGGCACCACCATTGGCACAGCCTTGCTGCCAACGCTGTCGGAACAAGCCGCCCGCCAGGAGCGCGAGGAGTTTCTCGCCAGCATTCAACGCGCGGTGCGGGTGTTGGTGGCGATTACCCTGCCGGTGGCGCTGATCCTGGTGTTTGGATTGCGCCCGCTGCTGGTTCTGGCGTTCGACTTCGACCCGGCCGGCACAGACATGCTGATCTGGGTCACCCGGGCGTACATGGCGGGATTGCTTGGGCAAAGTCTGGTAGAGGTGGCGGTGCGCTCGTTCTATGCCCGTCAGAATGCAATCGTCCCGCTCTTTGGCGGCGCGTTTTTGTTCAGCGTCTATGTGGCTGTCGGCAGCCAGATGTACCGCTGGATTGGCGCTC
>JBBIQB010000131.1:0-7535 GCA_037442545.1 Bellilinea sp. | reverse complement strand
AGTCTGACCGATTCGATTGCCTTTACCGCGCAGGCGGTGTTGTTGCTGTTGCTGCTCAACCGCCGGCTGGTGCGGGCGATCAGCCTGGGAGGCAGCCTGCTGCGTGGTTTCCTGGCTGCCGGTTTGGGCGGGGGTTTGGTTTGGCTGGGAATGACTCTGCTGGGCGGATTTCATCCCCTGATCCAAAGCGGTGTATCCATGGCGGTTGGTGGGCTGGCAGTCATACCGGTGATCCTGCCAGAATTGCGGCTGCTGCTCAAATTGTGAGAAAAGAGTAGGGTATAATTGCGGGCATGACGGAAAATGAAAAAATCATTGCACAATCGCCAGCCGCAGCTGCGCCTGAGGGGTTGTTGGAGAACGATACGGACGGTGTTCCCCGCCGCAAAAACCGTTTGGTTTTGATCCTGGTTTGCTTGGTGTTGATTCTCGCTGGCGCAGGGATTGGCGCTTATCTGGGCTACCGGGCAGGAATTGAACTGCGCAAACAAGCCCAGCAAAACCAAATCGTGACCGAGGCAACCTATCAGTTTCAGCTTGGGCTGGCCGACCTGGAGGCAAAACGCTACGAGACAGCTCGCAGGCGTTTCGAATATATTATTTCGCTCGATCCAACCTTCCCCGGCGCGGCGGAAAAAATGACCGAGGCGATGATGCTGGCATCCCTGGCGCTAACGCCAACCGTGGCACCAACGCCAACGCTTGAACCCACGCCCGATCTGCGCGGTGAGGAGGAATTGTTCAACCATATCCAGCAGCGTCTGCTAAACAAGGAATGGGAACAAGCCATCGAGACGATTAAGAAATTGCGTGATCGCAACCTGGATTACCGGTCGGTCGATGTGGATGGAATGTATTATATTGCGCTGCGCTTCTTGGGCATCCAGAACGTCACCCTGGGGCAGCTGGAGGTGGGCATCTACAACCTCACCCTGTCGGAGCGCTTCGCCCCGTTGGACGTGGAGGGAATCAACTACCGCAACTGGGCGCGCCTGTACCTGTCTGCCGCCAGTTTTTGGGGCGCGGATTGGGCGCGCGTGGTGCGCAGCTTTGCCGAGATATATCCTTCCCTGCCCAATTTGCGCGACTCGTCCGGCATGACCGCCACCGAGCGTTTTCGGGTCGCATCCATCCGCTACGGCGATCATTTGATGGTTCAGGAACAATGGTGCGATGCCGAAATTCAATACCGCACCGCTCTGAACATTGCGTTCGATTCAATGGCAGAAGCCGGCGCATCGCTGGCGGCGCAATATTGCGCTAATCCGCCCAACCAGGAAGAAGAACCCCCGCAAGAGGCGCCGGTCGAGGGCACGCCCACCCCACCACAGGGAAATGAAGGCGGCAACGAAACGCCGACCGAAACACCCACCCTGGAAGGCGGCGGATGAACGTAAACCTGCCGGACTGGGGGCTGGCAGCTGCCTACTGGCTGCACATGCTGGCGACGGTTGTCTGGCTGGGCGGGCTGGCAATGCTGGCAATCCTGGTAGTTCCGGCAGCCCGGCGCAGCCTCAACGCGGCGGATTATGCGCTCTTGATGGAAAAATTGAACACCCGTTTGCAACAGGTAGGATGGTTCAGTCTGGTAGTCCTGGCCGGAACGGGTATGTTCCAGATGAGTGCTCACCCGTCCTACGAAGGTTTTTTGGCGATAGGCAATGCCTGGTCGCTGGCGATTCTGAGCAAGCACCTGGTGATTGGCGGAATGGTTGCCTTGAGTGTTTACAATACCTGGGGTTTGACCCCCATGCTGCGCCGCCTGGCAATGCTGCACGCGGCAGGCAAAACAGTCGAGGAAGCCGCCCATCAAGCGCTGCTGCGCAAGGAACAGGCGCTGCTGCGTGTCAATATCTTTCTATCCGCGCTGGTGTTGCTGCTCACCGCCGTGGCGCGCGCTTCCTGATGCTTTCAGGGGCGCGGCGCGGAGTAAAACCGGTAAGGTTCGTCCGGGTAATAGTGCCAGATCGAGCGTTTGGAGAAGGCATCGATCACTTGTTGATTGTCGGCTTCGCTGCGGCTGAAGACGAACACGAACGGGGTATCCAGTAATGGTGAACTGAGTTCGAGCAGAACGGCGTATTCGCGCCAGTTTTGCTGGCGGTGGACAAAAATCAGGGCGGGGGTTAATTGCCGGGCGGTTTCGGTTTCGAATGGTGCCAACTGCTGGCGGGTTGCGCCGTACAACTGCACCATGCCGTCCAGTCGGGCGGGCAGGTAGTAAACCAGATTGGCGCTGATCAGTAGTGCCGTTACAGCGGCGGTCAAACCGAAACGCAGACGCGACCACCAGCGGAGGGCAGACGGAGCACCTGGCTGGGTGAGTTTACCCGCCAGCCAGACGATGCCGGCGGCACTGAGCAGAGTGGCGCTGATCAACCCCTCGAAATAATAACGCGGACCGTACAGCCACGCGCCGATCCAATAGAACAGGTAGGCAATGATCAACGAGGGCGCGATGGCAAGAGTCGTCCAGACAGTGCTTGTTTTTCGTATAGCCAATAATCCCAGCGGCATGAAAAGCCAGGATACTTTTCCCCAGCCAAACAAATCGCTCAAACCGGCGGTCAGGCTGTGTTTGAGATTCATCCACGCCCAGTACAGATTGTGCCCGCCCTCCTGCACCCCAATGCCAGGGCCAAAACCGACTTTGTCATACGGCCACCACAGCGTATAGGGGTTGAGCAGGAGATTGCCGGTAACGGCGTACTGCCAGAAGAACAACAGGCTGGCGGTCAGCGCGGCAATGCCGCCGGTCAGGAGGACGGAGCGCTTGATTTGCGCTGGCTTGGTAAACAATAGCACCAATCCGTGAATAAAAAATGGAAACGCCACCCCGATAGCGGTGAGGGGACGGGTAAGCGCCAGCGCCCCAAGTGCCAGACCTGCTGCCGGAACGGACAGCCAGCGCGGGATGCGGCTTTCTGGATGGGTGGCGTCCAGCCAGGCGGTAATCCACACCAGGGTCAGAAAAAAAGACCACAGGTGGGAGAGCAGGCTTCCGCCATTGAGCAGGAAGAAAGGCGAGGTCAGGGTGAGCAGAGCGGCGATCAAGCCGGTAATCGGGCGGGTTAAGCGGCTGACCAGGCGGTAGGTCAACCAAATGCATAGGGCAGCCAGAAACGGATTGACCCAATCACGCAGGTCGAGGCGCACCCCCAAAGAAAGCGCGGCTGCCCAACCCGGCGGGTATTTGCTAAAACGCAGCCCTTGATAATCGACCACGAAAGGGGTTAAAAAACAGTGCGGGCAAGGCGGCGTTGGCGTGGTGAGCTTGCCCTCGGCGTACAACGCGGCTTGCCAGGAATAGGCAACCTCATCCTCGATGTGCGGAACGCCTTCGTAAATGGCAGTGGTGACCCAAAAAACCATGCCAAAGGCAACCAGGCTGAGCAGCACAGCGAGGAGAGGCGGGAGATGCTTCATGATGAAACGGGGTTACGCGCCTCCATCGAGCGGGAGTGCGGTCAGATCGTGAGGCAGCGCCCCGCTGACGCGCACCGGGACGATTTCACCGAGCGGCAGATTGCCATCGACAAACACCAGTCCATCGATTTCCGGCGCATCGCGGTAGGAACGCCCAACCGAGATGTTGCGGTCGAAGCCTTCGATGAGCACCTCCAATGACCTGCCGATGAGCGCCTGATTGCGCGAGAGGGATATTTTTTCCTGCTGTTTCATCAGGCGATCGAGACGTTCCATCTTTACCTCGGAGGGGATGGGATCGCCGAGCGGTTCACTGGATGTACCGGGTTCGAAAGAGAAGGTGAATGCCCCGACCCGGTCCAATTGAACTTTCTGCAAAAAGTCGAGCAAGGTTTGAAATTCCGCTTCTGTCTCACCGGGATAACCGACGATGAAGGTGCTGCGAATTGCCAGGTTGGGGATGGCGGCGCGCATTTTTTTCCAGGGTGCGATACACCCAGTCGATGTTTGCCGGTCGGCGCATGCGCTGGAGCGTGTCGGGGTGGGCGTGTTGGAGCGGCATGTCCAGATAGGGCAGGATGCGGGGATTGGATGCCATGATTTCGATCAGACGGTCGGTGACGTAGCCCGGAAAGGCGTAGAGAATGCGCAGCCAGGGGATGCTGGTCTTTCGCAGCAACTGTTCCAGCAGGTTGGGTAAGCCGTCGCGGATGCCGAAATCGCGTCCGTAATCGGTGGTGTCCTGGGCGATGAGAATCAACTCCTTGACGCCGTGACGCTCGAGCGAGAGTGCTTCTTCAACGATCACCTCCGCCGGGCGGCTGACCAGGCTGCCTTTGATCAGCGGTATGGCACAAAACGCGCACGGCCGGCGGCAGCCATCGGCAATTTTCAGGTAAGCACTGCCGCCCTGAACCGAAGCGCGTAGTACGCCGTGTTCATCGCGCCCGATGGTTGGGCTTTCCGGCAGGTGATAGACCGGCTGGGGTGGACGCTGGCGGACTTTTTGGATGACATCCAGAATGTCCATCCAGCGGCGGGTGCCCAGTAACCCGTCGATGCCGGGTACTTGCTCGACGACCCACTCGCGGTAGCGCTGGGTCAGACAGCCGGCGGCGATTAGCATTTGCCCATTTTTTTTGCGCCGGGCAAGCGCGCGCAATTCGGCGATGGATTCCTCGCGGGCGGGCTGAATGAATCCGCAGGTGTTAACGATCAAGATGCTTGCCTTGGAGGGCTTGTCCACTGGCTGGTAACCAGCACGCTGTAAAAGTTCCGCCATGGACGTGGAATCGACAGTATTTTTTGAGCAACCCAGAGAAACTAAGTAAAAACCTTTCGAATTCATGCAACCTCTAAGGAAGTAAAGGCGTGACGGTAGGGGTCGGCTGGGTGAGGCTTGGGCGGGGCGTTTCGGTTGGCTGCGGGGTCGGCGAAGGTGTGAGGGTAAACAATGGGGTTGGCACCAGAGTGCCCTGTGCCGTGAAAATAAGCCGGACAACCTCGCCAGCGGAGCCGAGCAAGCCGAGGTTATTTTGGTTGTAAATCACCTCGATCCCGGCGCCGTTGCCGCTGACCAGTTCGATAGATTCCCTGCCGGTAAACGGGTAGGCGCTGCCGGGAACTGTACGCCCATCGAAAGCAACCCGGTTATCAACCGTAACCCGCATCCAAGTGCGCTGGTTGGCAACAACGTAGACCTGAACCGGGTCATTGTTGGCGGGGATTATTTCCGTTGGCGCGGCTTCGGCGCCTTCGGGCGACGCTGGCTGGGGCGGGGCGTCAATGTCGCCGGTTGTGGGCGCATTCGGATTGGTGGGAGTCATCTCGATCAAGCCGGGTTGCGCGGTTTCGTTGACCAACAATTCGGAAATCGATGGCGCCGTTGGACTGACATTTTGATTTTGCAGCCCGCTGACCCGGGCGCTGCCCCAGAGGACGAAAACCGCCAGAATGAGAAACAACACCGCGCCGGTCATCAAATCCGGGGTGATGAACCGCCGCCAGCCGGCAGAAGTTCGGGCACGTTTGCGCGCTTTAGTGGACGTAGTTTTATCCACCGCTGGATTTACCACGTCACTGCGCTCGACCCGGCGCAGTTGAAGCCCTTCGGCGAACTGATCGAGGATCGCATCACCATCCATATTGAGAAAATGGGCGTAATTGCGCAGCATTCCGCGACCCTGAACCAGCGATGGCAGGTTTTCCAGGCGGCCTTCTTCGATAGCTTGCAAATAACGGCTTTTTAAGCGGGTAAAGCGTTCGGCATCGTCGAGGGAAATACCGAGCATCTCGCGCTGGTTGCGCAGCTGTTGCCCGATCTGCGAGAACACAAAGGACGAACTGCCAGCCGGGGGAGGCGGGGATTCGACTGGCTGGGATTCAGCCACAAGCAACACCTGAGATTCGTCCACAGCAGGTGGGTTTGTTTCTTCAACCGGCGCAATGGCAGCCGGTTCATCGGGCAGTTCTGTTGCGTTTTCCGCGCTCGCCGATTGCGATTCGATTTCGACGGCAGGCAGAACGACCGCCTTGTCCGGGTAAGCAGCCAATATTGGCTGTGGATCGATTTGCAATTGGCTGGCAATCAGCCGCAGGTAGCCGCGTGCTTGCACCTTGGAAGGCAGCAAAGACGGTTCATCGCTCTCTAGGGCGCGCAGGTAACTGAGCTTGACCCGCGTGGCTTGCGCCAGCTGTTCCAGAGTCAGGCTGCGGCTTTCGCGCGTCTGGCGGAGATACTCACCAAGAGAAAGAGGCATGCTTGTTCGATCTCTAATCAAAGACCGGCCTTGGAAGCCGGTTGGCTCATTTTGGCCGGTCTCGTTCGTGCATTGTTTGAATGGCAGGGAAGATCAGGCAGCGGGGGATTCTTCGACCGGCTGGCTTTCCTCTGCCTGAGGTTGCGCTTCCACCGGCTCGGCGGGTTTACTGGCTGGTTTTTGCTTCATTTCGCCTTCGCGGTGTACCACGATGGTGATTTCCGGCACCAGATCAACCGTCAGACGAATGCTGGCTTTGTGCTCGCCCAGGGTGCGAATCGGCTCGCATTCGATCTGGTGGCGGTCGATTTTGAGGTTCAAGTCTTTGGCGATTGCCTCGGCGATCATCTGGGTGGTGATCGAACCGTACAGTTTTCCGGTTTCACCAGCCTTGGAAGCGAACATGAAAACCTTGCCGCGCACGATTTCTGCAATACTGCTCATTTCGTTATTGAGTTCAGCCCGGCGGGTGGCGGCTTTGGCGCGGATGTGATCCACCTGTTTCAGCGCTCCGGAGGTTGCCAGGACAGCCAATCCTTGCGGGATGAGATAGTTGCGTCCGAAGCCGTCAGCCACTTTCTTGACATCGCCCGCCCGTCCCAGTTTATAGACATCCTTAATCAATAAAACTTTCATTACACAAGCCCTTTCGTGAAATTGAGGATTGCCCAAAGGCAGCCGCGGCGAAGGGTACAACGCATGCGGCGCAAGGATTTTACCAGACGGTAAATCATCCGTCAACGACAAATTTTGACAAAAATTGAAATCATACTTTGTGGAATAATTTCAGGTAAAAGTTTGGTAGAATTCGGGTGTTAAAACGACATCCGAGGTGTTTTCTTGAAAATTTACATCACCGGAATCAGTGGGTTTCTGAGCATTAATCTGGTTCGCTATCTGCTCAATAGAGGATATGAGCATATTGCCGGCATCGATCTGGTCGATTTCACCTACCCGGAACGGGATAAAATTCGATTTTTGCAGGGTGATATCCGTCACCCGGAGGAGGTGCGCCAGAGCATGGCGGGCGCGGACGTGGTGATTCACACGGCGGCGGCGCTGCCGTTGTATCCCCCTGAGGAAATCTTCTCCACCGATGTGGAAGGGACGCGGATTGTGTTGGAGCAGGCGCGCCAATACGGTGTCAAGCGCTTCATCCATATTTCCAGCACTGCAGTGTATGGCGTGCCAGACCATCACCCGCTGTATGAGACCGACCCGATGATTGGGGTGGGACCGTACGGCAAAGCCAAAGTGCAGGCAGAGGAAGTATGCCTGGAGTACCGCCAGCAAGGGATGTGCGTGCCGGTTCTGCGCCCCAAATCGTTCATTGGACCGGAACGGTTGGGG
>JBBIQB010000130.1:0-8892 GCA_037442545.1 Bellilinea sp. | reverse complement strand
GATTTGTTGTCGGCTGCCATCGGGCGTTCCCCCTGCAGGACGTGAATTTCAACCTGGGTTTGCCCGTCGGCGGCGGTCGAGAAGATCTGCGTCTTGCTGGTTGGAATGGCTGAGTTGCGTTCCACCAGCGGCGTTGCCACGCCGCCCAGCGTTTCGACCGACAGGGTCAGCGGGGTAACATCCACCAGGATGACATCCTTGACTTCGCCGCCCAGCACGGCGGCCTGAATGGCAGCCCCAACCGCCACAACCTCGTCCGGATTGACGCCCTTATGCGGTTCTTTGCCAAATTCGCGGCGGACGGCTTCCTGCACCGCCGGCATACGGGTCATCCCGCCTACCAGCACCACCTCGTTGACCTGCGAGGGCTTCAATCCGGCATCGGACAGGGCACGGCGAACCGGTCCAAGCGAGCGTTCCACCAGGTCGGCGGTAAGCTGTTCCAGTTTGGCACGGGTGATCGACATCACCAGATGCTTCGGTCCACCGGCATCGGCAGTGATGTAAGGCAGGTTGATCTCCGTCTGCATTACCGAGGAAAGCTCGATCTTGGCTTTCTCGGAAGCCTCTTTCAAGCGCTGCAACGACTGACGGTCCTGGCGCAGATCGATGCCGTTATCCTTTTTGAACTCATCGATCAGATAATCCATCAGACGCAGGTCGAAATCATCGCCGCCGAGGAAGGTATCTCCGCTGGTGGACTTGACCTGAAAGACGCCCTCGCCGACATCGAGAATGGATATATCGAAGGTGCCGCCACCCAGGTCGTACACCGCAATGACCTCATTTTTACGCTTGTCCAAACCGTACGCCAGGGAAGAAGCGGTTGGCTCATTGATGATGCGCAGTACTTCCAGTCCGGCGATCTTGCCGGCGTCTTTGGTAGCGTTGCGTTGCGCATCGTTGAAATACGCCGGGACGGTGATCACCGCCTGGGTGACGGCTTCGCCCAGGAAGGCTTCGGCATCCGCCTTCAATTTTGCCAGAATCATGGCTGAAATTTCCGGCGGGGAATATTCCCGCCCGCCCATCACCACGCGCGCATCGCCGTTGGGCGCCTTGGCGACCTTATAGGGCACCCGGCTGATGGTGCGCTGCACTTCGGCATCTTCAAATTTTCGCCCCATCAGGCGCTTGATGGAGAAAATGGTGTTTTCCGGGTTGACGATTGCCTGATTGCGCGCCGTGCGCCCAACCAGCCGTTCTCCATTTTTATTGATCGCGACCACCGAAGGCACCAGACGTTCGCCTTCAGCCGCAGGTATGACCGTTGGCTCACCGCCAACCATGACCGCCACCACAGAGTTGGTGGTGCCCAGGTCAATGCCGACTATCTTGCCCATAGAATTCCTCCAAAGTTGGTTTCGGTTTCAAAGCAAAGTGCGGTGCAACCTGCCCGCCTTCCGGTGAAACATGCGTTGCATTTATCGCGCCACCCGCACCAGCGCCGGGCGGACAATCCGGTCTCCAATTCGATACCCCTGCTGCACCACCTCGATGATCTGACCGCTGCCCACCACCTCGTGGTCTTCATGCGATATGGCTTCGTGTAAATTGGGGTCGAACTCATCCTGCGCCACAGCCAGCGGCTGTACACCTTCGGCTTCCAAAATCGACTGTAATTTACGATAGATTAATTCCAGTCCAGACCACCACTCCTGCTGTTCTGCGCCGGCAGGGCGGTTGCGGACGGCGCGTTCCATGTCATCCAGCACCACCAGGAATTTCTTGACCACGTTGGCGGTGACCACCTGGTGCAGCTGCACCTGGTCGCGTTCGATCCGCTTCTTGTAATTCATAAAATCCGCGCGTTCGCGCTGCCAGCCTTCGAAATACTCTTTGCACTGGCTCTGCGCAGATTCCAGTTCTTGCTGGAGGACGGATAGAATCTCCTCCCCTTGCGCGGTGGTTTCCTCATCCACGCGTTGCCCCTGCTCCATCGCCGGCGAGACCGGCTGGGGCTGATTTTCCGCACCGGCTTGGGCGGATTCGGTATGGCGAGAACGTTTTCTCTTTTCTTCCGTCATAACGAGTCTTCTCCTTTTTGGGTTGTAGGTTCGTCCAGCAAAGTCTCGGTAACCATATCGCTCAACAGGGTGGATAAAAAGCGCACTGTCGAAATTGCCCGCCCGTACGACATGCGCAGCGGTCCCAGCACGCCCAGCGTGCCGGTGGCAAGCCCGGGGGTACCGTAACTGCCCAGCACAATTGACCACGGGCGCAGCTCGTCCCAGGTGCCCTCGCCGCCAATCAACACCTGGATGCCGCCAACCGAATTGCTCATCACCGAGCGCGCGGCAATATCCTGCAGCAGCGAACGCTCTTCCAGGATGCGCAGCGCGCGGCGAGCGTCCTCCGAGCCGGTGAATTCCGGCTCCGCCAGCACGTTGGTCAATCCATCCAGAAAGACTTCGCCGGCAATCTCCGAATCGGCTTGCGTCATGTCTTGCAGCACCCAGCCGATCACATCCTCATCCAGGCTGTTCAGTTGGGCAGCGCGGGCACGAATTTCGTCCAGATCCGCCCCCTGGAAAAGCTGGGTCAGACGGTCGGCGCATTGCGAAAGCAGCTCCTGCGTGACCGGTTCGTTGAGGGTCAAAATGCGTTGGCGCACCTCACCGCCGATCATCACCAGCACCATCAGCACCTGCCGCCCGCGGGTGGCGATCAATTCGATGTGCTTGAGCCGCGCTTTCTCCGGGTGAGGCGGTGTAACCAGCGAAGCCGCCCGCGACTGGTACGCCAGTACCGAAGCCGCCAGGCGCACCCACTGCTCCACGTCGTGGCGCATCTGGTAAAACTGGTGGGAGATCATCCGCCGGGTTGTGTCGGGCAAATCCGAAGAACGGATCAGGCGCGAGACAAAATAACGGTAGCCTTCCTCGGTTGGCACCCGCCCGGCAGAGGTGTGCGGCTGGCGCAGCAGACCGTACTCGGTCAGGGCTGCCATTTCGTTGCGCACGGTGGCGGAACTCATATCCAGATTGTAACGACTGACCAGCACCTGGGAGCCCACCGGCAGCGCCGTGCGGGTATAATCGTGAATTACCAGGGTGAGAATGAATTTTTGCCGCTCGGTTAACTCGATCATGCCTGCCTCATATTTAGCACTCTAACCCTTCGAGTGCTAAATCCAATCCTTGCATCATCATACCATGCCCGCCGCTCAACCGTCAAGAAGTCAAGAAGGCGATATGGCTCATATACATTTCTTATATCCCGGTTTGATTGACCTGCCCCCTGTTTCTTCGTAAAATAAAAGGGATGCCCAATCTTCTCAGCAATCGCCCCAACGCGGTTTTTTTCCGCGGCGACCACGTTCCCGGTTGCGCCGGTCGTGCCGTCGCCGCAAGTTTATTGTCCGGTGATGCTTTGAGATTTGATACCTGGAAATCCGAGGAGCCCGATGATGACCGTGAACGCTTTTCCTTCCAAACGCGCCTCCATTTACGCCGATGTGCCGGACGAAAAATGGAGTGATTGGCGCTGGCAGTTAAGCCACCGCCTGAACACCGTCGAAGATTTCGAGAAATTGTTCAAACTGAGCGACAGCGAAATCAAAGCCCTCAATACGCAGGGGTTGTTCCGCGTGGAAATTACCCCGTACTTTGCTTCATTAATACATCCGGACGATTTGCGGGATCCCATCCGCCTGCAGGTGATTCCCAAAGCCGAGGAGATTGCCCCCTTCACCGGCATGATGGAAGATTCGCTGGCGGAAGACCGCCACTCCCCGGTGCCCGGATTGGTGCACCGCTACCCCGACCGGGTGTTGATGCTGGTCACCACGCAGTGCGCTTCGTACTGCCGCTACTGCACCCGTTCGCGCATTGTCGGCGACCCCACCGCCACCTTTTCGCGCGCCGAATTCGAGATGCAGATCGAATACCTCAAGCACACCCCGCAGGTGCGCGACGTGTTGCTCTCCGGCGGCGATCCGCTCACCCTGGCGCCCAAGCTGTTGGACGAGTTGCTGCGCCGCCTGCGCGAGATCCCGCACATCGAAATCATCCGCATCGGCAGCCGCGTGCCGGTTTTCCTGCCCCAACGTATTACCGACGAGTTTTGCGAAACACTCGCCCGCTACCACCCGGTGTGGATGAACATCCACGTCAACCACCCCAACGAAATCACCCGCGAGCTGGCGCAAGCCTGCGACTGCCTGTCGCGCGCCGGCGTGCCGCTGGGCAACCAGTCGGTTTTGCTGGCTGGCGTGAACGACTGCGTCCATGTCCAGCGCAAACTGGCGCAAGATCTGGTGCGCATCCGCGTTCTCTACCAGTGCGACCTGGTGGACGGCGCCGGCCACTTCCGCACCCCGGTGGGCAAGGGTATCGAAATCATCGAAGGGTTGCGCGGTCACACCTCCGGCTATGCCGTGCCCACCTACGTGGTCGATGCTCCCGGCGGGGGCGGAAAAATCCCGGTCATGCCCAATTACCTGATCAGTATGTCCGACCATAAAATCATCCTGCGCAATTACGAAGGCTACATCACCACCTACGAGGAACCGGTCGAATACCAGCCACATGACCCGAAAACCTGCCTGTACTGCCAGAACAAACGGGTGGAAGCCGGGCAGTCCGGTATTACCGGTTTACTCGACGGCATGGAAATGTTCATCAAACCCGAAGGCTTCGACCAGCTGCACAACCGCGGCGGCGGGCAGCACCGTCTGCGCGACAACCAGGAAAAATGGAAACCGCTCGGCATCGGCGATGAACCCAAAGCGCTCGATTCAGGCAAGATTCACGACATGGAATAAGCGTCAACAACCAGCCGCCGGAATGGCGGCTGAGATCAATCCCTCAGGAGGGTAAAATGCACTATCGAAGATTGGGACGCACCGGGTTGAAAGTCAGTGAAATATCACTGGGTGCCTGGCTGACCTTTGGCAACCAGATCGAAAGACAAACCGCCATCAACCTGGTACACGCCGCCTACGAACAGGGAATCAACTTTTTTGACAACGCCGACGTGTACGCCAACGGTCAGGCGGAACTGGTGATGGGTGAAGCCATACAATCGCTCCAGCGCGAGACGCTGGTCATCTCCACCAAGGTCTTCTGGCCTACCTTTCCGGGACCCAACGGGCGCGGCTTGTCGCGCAAGCACATCACCGAATCAATCCACGCCTCGCTGCGCCGACTGGGCACCGATTACGTTGACCTGTACTTCTGCCACCGCTACGACCCGGACACGCCCTTCGAAGAGGTTGCCCGCAGCATGGATGACCTGGTGCATCAGGGCAAAATCCTGTATTGGGGCACCTCGGAATGGCAAGCCCACCAGATTGCCCAGGTGTACAGCGCCTGCCGCGAGTATGGCGTGAACCCGCCCAGCATGGAGCAGCCGCAGTACAACCTGTTCCACCGCAAACGGGTGGAAGACCAGATTATGCCGCTGGCGCGCGACCTGGGATTGGGTTTGACCACCTTCTCGCCGCTGTACTTTGGCATCCTGACCGGCAAATATAACGAAGGCATTCCCGGCGGCAGCCGCGCCTCGCACGACGATATGGCTTGGATCCGCGAACGGATTACCCCAGAGCGGATTGCCAGCGTGCGCCAGTTGACCGATCTGGCGCAGGAAATGGGGCTGACCACCGCCCAACTGGCGATAGCCTGGGTGTTGCGCCGCAAGGAAGTTTCCAGCGTGATCACCGGAGCCACCCGCCTGGAACAACTGGACGACAACCTGGCAGCCGCCGAAGCCGTTGACCGCCTGAGCAACGACGTATTGGAACGCATCGATGCCATCTTCAGCGCCCACGAACACGAATAATTCATAAGGAGATATTGCCATGACATTCGAACCCACCCCCCAACCGGAAATCGTTTACCCTCCCGCGCCCGGTAGCGGCGGGCGGCAAGGCGTCGCCATTGCCTCGCTGGTTCTCGGCATCATCAACCTGATCGCCTGGTGTCTGCCGATTTGCGGCTTGCCGCTCTCGATCGCCGGGATCATCACCGGCGTGCTGGGGCTTAAATCGTCCAACCGCGGGCTGGCTATCGCCGGGCTGGTGCTATCGGTGATTGGCTTGATTCTTTCGATCATCAATGCCGTGGCGGGCATCTTCCTCTTCACGCAAAATGGTTTCGACTGGCAGAACTTCGACTTCGAGCAATTCGTGCCCTGATTTGACATCCGCCGCCAACCGGACTATAATAACCAAAACCCATACCAAGCAGCCGGGAGTAGTAAATCAGCCCGCCTTCTGACAGAAACGGAGCGCCGTTGGCTGAAAGCCTCCCCAGAAGACACTGGTTGAAGTCGTCCGGCGCAGCCGCCGAAGAAATCCGCATGACTGGGAAAGTAGAACGGCGCGGGATTGCCCGTTAGCGCAACGCCTGAATAATGGTTCGGGGTGGAGTGCATCGCCGGCAACGGCGGTGAATTGAGGTGGTACCGCGAAAGCAGCCCTTTCGTCCTCACGGAGCAGGGCTGCTTTTTATTTCAATCCACACGTTGGGAGCGAGAATGAGCCACAACCATCCATTACCCAAAACCTACGATTTTTCATCCATCGAGGAAACGATCTACACCGATTGGGAAAGCAAAGGGTATTTCAAACCCGACAACGATCCCCGCCTGCCTGGTCACGACCCTTCGCGCCGCCCATTCGTCATTGCCATTCCCCCGCCCAACGTGACCGGTGAACTGCACCTGGGGCACGCCATGTTCGTGGCAATGGAAGACCTGATGATCCGCTACCAGCGCATGAAAGGCGTGCCCGCCCTGTGGGTGCCCGGCAGCGATCATGCCGGTATTGCCACCCAGCTGCAGGTCGAAAAAGCCCTGGCAAAGGAGGGCCTCAACCGCGAACAGTTAGGGCGCGAAGAATTTTTACGCCGCACCTGGCAGTGGCGCGAAAAGTACGGCGGCATCATCACCCGCCAGATCCGCCGCCTGGGCGCCTCGTGCGACTGGTCGCGCGAGCGGTTTACCCTCGACGACGGGCTTTCGCGCGCCGTGCGCGAAGCCTTCGTGCGCCTGTACGAAAAGGGCTTGATCTACCGCGGTCCACGCATGATCAACTGGTCGCCGGGCTTGAAAACCGCCGTCTCCGACCTGGAAGTGGAATACAGCGAAGAACCCGGCACGCTGTATCACTTCAAATACGTTCTCGTCGACGACCCGCAGCAGTACATTCCCGTGGCGACCACTCGCCCCGAAACCATCCTGGGCGATACGGCGGTGGCCGTCCACCCGGAGGACGAGCGCTACCGCGCCTTCGTCGGGCGACGGGTATTGGTGCCCATTCTTAACCGGGAAGTGCCGGTGATCGCCGATGCGTACGTCGACCGCGAGTTTGGCACAGGCGCGCTCAAAATCACCCCCGCCCACGACCCCAACGATTACCAGATTGCGCTGCGCCACAACCTGGAAATGATCAATATCCTCACCCCCGACGCGACCATCAACGATAACGGTGGACCTTACGCCGGACTGGATCGTTTCGACTGCCGCAAGCAGATGTGGGCAGACATGCGCGCTGCCGGGCTGGTGATCAAGGAACAACCCTACACCCTGAACGTGCCGCGCTCGCAGCGCGGCGGCGAGATCGTCGAGCCGATGATCTCCACCCAGTGGTTCGTCACCATCCAGCCGCTTGCCCAAGTCGCCCTGGAAGCCGTGCGCAAGGGGGATATCCGCATTGTCCCCGAACGCTTCACCAAGGTATATTACAACTGGCTGGAAAATATCCAGGACTGGTGCATCAGCCGCCAGTTATGGTGGGGGCACCGCATCCCGGTCTGGTATTGCGATGATTGCGGCAAACAGACCGTCGCGCGCCACGACCCCGACCACTGCCAGCATTGCGCCAGTACGCGCATCCGCCAGGACGAAGACGTGCTCGACACATGGTTCTCGTCCGGGCTGTGGCCCTTCTCCACCCTCGGCTGGCCCGAGAAAACTCCCGACCTGGGGTACTTCTACCCGACCAGCGTTCTGGAAACCGGCTATGACATCCTCTTCTTCTGGGTGGCGCGGATGATCATGTTCGGGCTGGAATTCACCGGGCAGCCGCCCTTCCACACCGTGTATCTGCACGGGCTGATCCGCGACGAGATGGGGCACAAGATGAGCAAGACCAAAGGCAACGTGATTGACCCGTTGGAAGTGATGGACGAGATGGGCACCGACGCGCTGCGCTTTACCCTGTTGGTCGGCTCGACCCCCGGCAACGACATGAACCTCAGCCTTAAGAAGGTCGAAGCCAACCGCAATTTCGCCAACAAACTATGGAACGCTGCCCGCTTCGTGCTTGGCGCGCTGGAACAGGCGCCCAACACCCCAGCCAATCCGCCGGACTGGACACTGGCCGATTCGTGGATCTGGGCGCGCTTGCAGGAGCTGCAGCGCGATGTCGACCGTCTGTTCGGTAATTACCAGTACGGCGAAGCCGGCCGCCAGGTGTATGACTTCTTCTGGGCAGAATTTGCCGACTGGTATCTGGAAATCGCCAAGCTGCAACTGGCGGAAGGCGGCGACCGTGCATTTTACACCGCCCAGACCCTCAGCCGGGTGCTGGATGCCTGCCTGCGCCTGCTGCACCCGTTTACCCCGTTCGTCACCGAAGAGCTGTGGCAGCGGCTGAAAGCGGCGGCAACGGAAAAAGGCGACTTCTTCGCTCCGCACGGCGGCTGGGAGGAAGCGCTGATCATCGCCGGCTGGCCACAGGCGCAGCCTGTGGAAGGCTGGGAAGCGGCAAAGGTGGCTGATTTCAACCTGGTGCAGGAAATCATCCGCGCCATCCGCAACCTGCGCACCGAGAAAAAGGTCACCCCCGGTAAACGCATTCCGGCGCACTTTGCCGCCGGTGAGCGGCTGACCATCCTGCGGCAGCAAATCAAAGCCATTGCCGCGCTGGCGTACCTGCAGCCCGAC
>JBBIQB010000129.1:358-9002 GCA_037442545.1 Bellilinea sp. | reverse complement strand
AAGCGATTTGAATGGTTCTGGTGAACGACTCTCTTACCCCGCTCGAATTATTCCACCATCTCGCCATCCGGCAGATCCCGGTTCGGCTGCTCAACAATTACAAGGGCATGCCGGTCAGCAACGACGCGCGCATCGAACGGGTTGACGAGACGGGAATGGTGTTGGCCAGCCACCGTTACCAGATTGCCTGCCTGTATCTGGCACGCCAGACCTACATCCAATTGGAAGCCTTCCAAACGACACTGACCGGGCGGGTGGCAGGGATACAACCCGGCAGTCAGAGAGCGCTGCTGGCGGATTTTGAAATTCTGCGCGGGGGCTACTGCAACCGTGCCCAGATCCGCGTGGAACCGGAGGTGGCGGTGCTTGCCCAAATGCGCTCGCGCGACAACAGCAGCCCGATCCTTGCCTCGCTGGCTGACCTGTCCACCCAGGGGTTGGGCATCTTCCTGGAACGCAATGTCTACCTCCCGCGCGTGTACCCGCTGGGCACGGAGATCCACCTGCGCTTCCGCTTGCCGGTCAACCTGCCTTCGGTCAACCGGGGGATGGCATCGTTGTCCGCCAGCCCGGAACTGGACGCGCGTTTTAGCCGCGAAAAAATGCGCGGCATCCCCCAGACCGAGAGTCCCCAAAACCGCACCACCGCTCCGCTCAAGACTCCGCCACCGGACGGTATGTTGAGCATTCGCGGGATCATCCGCAACATCCGCCCCGAACGGGGCGCCAACCGCTACCGGATTGGCATCCTGATCACCGGGCTGGACGACTTCGGGCGGTTGACGCTCTACCAGTACATTGCCAGCCGCCAGTCGGAGATCATCCGCGAGTTGAACACCCTGTACGAAGGTCTGGCGCGGCTGGGCGGTTGAATTTGATCGTCAGTCAGTTGGCGTGCCCGCTTTGATTCGCGGGCGCGTTTTGATTGCGCCGGGCGGGGTACCCCGCGCCAGGCGCACATAAAATTGCCCGCCGGTTTGCAACCGGCGGGCAGCCTGCCATTAATCAACCGTTAAGGGTGCCTATCGATTAAGCCATCTTGAACTGCACGGCTACTTTTTCGAGCCCATCTGCCATTTCGGTCAACGAGTTCGCCGATGCGGAGACCTGCTCGACCTGCGCACTCATTTCCTCGGCAGACGCGGAAACTTCCTGAATGGCGGCACTGTTCTGTTCGCTGACGCTGGCAATGGTTTCGATTGCCAGACTGGCTTCGCTGGAGCTGGCGGACATTTGCTCGGTGGCGGCAGTGTTTTCCTCGATCACCGCGGAGACCGAATCGACTGCCGCGATCATCTCGTTGGCGGCTTTTTCCATTGCCCCAGCCGCCCCGGCCGCCTGTTGAGCCTGCAAATTAACCTGCTCGACAGCCGCCAGGATCTGGCTGAGCGCGCTACCAGCTTCGCCGGCGTACTCGACGCCCTTTTCGACCTTCTGACCGCTTTCCGTCATCGCGTTGACCGCCTCGTCCACCGAAACCTGAATGGCTTTGATCAGCGTGCCGATTTCGCGGGTCGCGCTGGCGGAACGTTCCGCTAGTTTGCGCACCTCGTCGGCGACCACGGCAAAACCTTTGCCATGTTCGCCCGCGCGCGCCGCCTCGATGGCGGCATTCAGCGCCAACAGATTGGTTTGCGAGGCAATATCCTCGATGGTTTCCACGATCACGCCGATCTCACCCGAACGGCGGCTCATTTCAGACATCTTTTCCGCCGAGAGGTCGACCTTTTCACGGATCGCCCGCATTCCCTCGACCGTGTTGCGCACCGTGGATTGTCCGCTGCGGGCTGCCTGCGAGGCCTCGTTAGCCTCCAACGAAACCGCCTGGGCAATTTTTGCCACCTGCTGGATGGTGGTATGCAACTGGGCGGATAACTGCGTCGCCCGGGAGGCGGCTTGTGCCTGTTCCTGCGCCCCGCGCGCCACCCCATCGATGGTGTGCGCCATCTGCTCCATCGTCCCGGCGGTGCGACTGATCGATTCGGTCTGCTGCCCCACCCCGGTTGCCACCTGCTGGACGGTGGCGGCGATCTGGGAAGTGGCTTGTCCCGCCTGGCTGGAGGCAGCTGCCAGCTGGGTGGCGGCCGCCTTGAGGCTGAACGCGCTTTCGCGCACCTGCCCAATTTGCTCGCGCAACCGCGCGATCATGCCCGCGAAGGCGTTGCCGAGCACGTCCCTGTCCGAATGCGGCTGCACCTGCGCGCTCAGATCGCCGGCAGCCATCTGCCCGGCTGCCTGTGCCATCTCTTTCTGGTAGGCGATCAAGGCGCGGAACGACTCCGCCAGAATGCCGACTTCATCGCGGCTGGCATAGGTCACCTGCTGGTCGATATCCCCAACCGCCAGACCGCGCGCCGTATCCGCCATTTGACGGATCGGGTTGGCGATAGTGCGAGCAGTCAGGATGCCGATCACGGCTGCCAGCGCCAGCACCCCCGCGCCGACCGCGAGCAGGATGTTGCGCATCTGAATCACCGGCGATTCGGCTTCCTCGACAGACTTTTCAACCATCAAACCCCAGCCGGTTTCCTGGAGCGGCGTGTAGGCGCCCATCACCATCACGCCGCGGTAATTCTGGTAGCGCTCGAACCCGGTTTGGTTTTGCATGACACTTTGAGCTGCAATGCTCTCGATTTTGACTTCGAGTTCGGGGCGCTCTTGGAACTTGCCCGCGCTGCGCAAGTCTTCGGTAAAACGCGGCGGCGTGATCAGGTAACCTCCACGGTTGATCAGGTAGGCGTCGCCGGTTTCACCGGTCCAGGCATTTTGCAGCACTTCGGCAAACAGAGTGGTCGGAATTGTTGCGCCGACCATGCCCACCACAACCGCCGGGTTTTTGGGGTCGTACACCGGCGCGGCGACGACGAACACCAGGTTGCCGGTATCCTTGGAAACAACCGGCTCCGCCACCACGGTTTGTTTCTGCATCACGCTGGTGTAATAGGAGCGGCTGGATAAATCGAACTGGTTGCCGGTGTTGGTTGCAATGGTTTTGCCGTCCGCCCCGGCCAGGAACATGGTTTCATAACTGCCCCACTGGTTGAAGTACTGCAGCAGGGCTTCTTGGGCAGTTTGGGGTTCCAGCGTGCGGATGCTGGCAATGCTTGCCAGGGTTTCCATTTCGTGCTTGCGCTGGCGCAGCCACTCGTCCATGAACAGCGCATTATTGCGGGTATCCACCTCGATTCGTTGTTGGATGGCTCGCTCCAGCGCGGCTTTACTCAACAGGTAGGCAATCAATCCCACCAAAACCAGCGCGCCAAACGATAACAAAACAAAGGCGCGGGCAAGGCGGAATTGCAGGGTCACCTGACTGCGGTGGGACTGGGTTGTTTGCCGGTACACATTCAAAAAGGTCATCCTCAGGCTCCTGAAAATAAGGATATTGGATTGTGCGCACAGCCATTTGCAAGAGGTGTGCACCGCGTATTAGAGTAATCGTTATATCGTTCAATTTCAATAAATATGCTGTAAAAAATTGATAAAAGAGGGGTAAACCCGCCCGAAGGCGAACACTTGACGATTCAGGCGAGGCGCGGTATATTAACCCTAAGCCCTCGTAGCTCAATTGGACAGAGCGTTTGCTTGCGGAGCAAAAGGTTCCAGATTCGAGTTCTGGCGGGGGCACTGCGTTTTTAAGGTTACAGACCCCCAGAAGGGGACGCTGTTCGAGTTCCTTCAAAAATCACCTGCCGCGAACACCAATAAGGCAGCGCTCCAGTTGCGAAAATGCAACGAATATGGTAAACATGAGGCATGAAAATATGCGAAAATGGTGATCCCGCCAGGTTCAGGCGGGATGATGGCAATGCAGCGATTTTCGCATCCAAAACGTCGGCAAATCCGCCAGTTTGGCGATACCACCCACTCCCGTGAAGCACAGCCTGCCGCAGCGAGAGCCGGTCACCAACGGATTGGACGATAACTTCTATCGCTGAGTCTGTCTGTGTCTATCCATCTTGTCAACGGAGCAAGCCTCGAACATGATACTCCCCAGGCGGCGATTCATGGCGCATCCGAGGTACGCCGGTTTAACCCGCCCGGCGCGCATATCCGCCTGGTTTTTTATGCTTGTTAACCCTGTCTTGGTGCTGTCCCAATGAACGTCTCGTACACCCGTCTGTGAGCGCGCGTCATGAATCCTGGACGATTCCATTGGCTTACCCCGCCCAAAATTCTGGTTTTGGGATTCATCCTGATCATTGGCATTGGCACGCTGTTATTAAAACTGCCTGTATCAGTGGTCGATGGCAAGGAAATCTCCTGGATCGATGCGCTCTTCACCGCCACCTCCGCCGCCTGCGTAACCGGGTTGTCTGTGGTAGATACGGGCACGCGCTTCACGCTCTTCGGGCAGGTGGTGATTATGTTCTTGATCCAGATTGGCGGAATCGGATTCGTCACCATGGCAGTGGTCATCTCCGTGCTCATCGGGCGGAGGGTCGGCTTGTATGAACGGCTGCTGGTCAAAGAGACGCTCGGTCAGATCAAGCTGCAAGGCATGGTGCGCCTGACGTTGTACATTGCCAGCGTAGCGTTAGCCGCCGAAGCCCTGGGAGCCGTTTTGCTTTGGCTGCGCTGGCAGTCCGATCTCGGCGCCATCCGTGCGGTTTGGTATGCTGTGTTTCACAGCGTTGCCGCGTTTGCAAACGCCGGGTTCGACCTGTTCGGCGCCCAGGGTCAAATCAGTTTGAGCGGTTATCGTCAGGACGTGCTGGTGAATGTGGTTATCGGCGTGCTAATCATCATGGGAAGTCTTGGCATTCCGGTGCTGGACGAACTTATTCGCTGGCACAAGACGCGCCGGTTCTCCGTTCATGCAATGCTGGTGTTGAGCATGTCCATTTTCTTGCTGGTTGGCGGCAGCTTGGTTTTGTTCATCACCGAAACCGAAAGCCGCTCACCGGTGGGTCAATTGCCATGGGGGGAACGCCTGCTGGTAACCGCGTTCCAATCCGCCTCAGCCCGAACCGGCGGTTTCAGCACGGTTGCACTGACCGATATGAGCGCTACCGCGTGGTTTGTATTGATGGCGTTAATGTTCGCGGGGGCAGCAACCGCCTCCATGGGAGGCGGGATCAAGACCAACGTTTTGGGCGTGCTGCTGGCAACATTGTGGTCGGTTGGGCGCGGGCGCGAGGAGGTCGAAGCCTTTGGGCGCACAATTCCACGCGAAACGGTGCTCAAAGCCTTGGCGATCATGTTCAGCGCGGCTACATTCGTCATGGTAATCACAATCCTGTTAACGCTTATGGAGCAGTTGCCTCCGCTTCATTTACTATTCGAGACTGTTTCGGCTTTTGGCACGGTCGGTTATTCGCTTGGCATAACCTCAAGCCTCTCCGTCCCGGGAAAAATTTTGATCGTCATCACCATGTTCGCTGGCCGGCTGGGAATGCTGACAATGATCGCCGCGCTAGCCCGGCAGTCATCGGCGCACCCCCGGCGCTACCCGGAGGAAAAGGTTTTGATCGGGTAAAGGTGATTTAATAAAATGATGCGCAAGAATTTTTTGGTAATTGGATTAGGACACTTCGGCACCAGCCTGGCTTGCTCGCTGGCAGACGCCGGACACAATGTCCTCGGCGTGGACATTGATCTGGATATTGTCCAGGCATTGTCGAGTCGCTTGGCTCACGTTGTTGAGCTGGACGCCGCCAATGAGGATGCGCTTGCCAGCCTGGGCATCAATAATTTTGACGCAGCCATCGTAGCATCTGGAAAGAATTTCGAATCCAGTGTATTGATCACCCTGCTGCTCAAGCGCCTGGGCGCACACTATGTGATCGCCAAAGCCATCACCGAGCAGCAGGCGGAAGTCCTCAAACGCATTGGCGCCGACGAGGTGGTGCAGCCGGAACGCGATGCGGGCACGCGGCTGGCGCGTTTGTTGATTTCACCGAACGTTCTGGAATATCTTGAACTCGAACAGGGAGTCAGCGTCGCCGAAATACAAGCCACGGCTTCGATGGATGGAAAGTCGGTAGCCGAATTGGATTTCCGGCGCAAATACAAGATCACCATTTTGTTGATCAAAGATGGTGACCGCTACCTCATCTCGCCCGACCCGGACGACCGGGTCAGAACCGGTGACACGCTGGTGGTCTTTGGTCGAAATGAGGATATTTCGTGAATCCGCGAGTAATTAATGGCAAAGACCGCAACCTCCTCCCGTATTAACATCAACTATATTTGTTGCACCTCGTAAAATATATTGCATTTCCAGCCGTCCGGGTATAAACTGGATGTATCCCCCAAATACCCAATCAAGGAGTACACAAATGCCATCCTTCTCTCGCATGCCCCGCTATGACGTCCGTAACGATGGTGCAGGACCGTACGCGGTTTTCTACTGCGATTCCTGCGGGCGCGAATTCCGCAGCCAGCCGGATGCGATCGACACCCTTGGCAAAGACCTCGGCAAACAAGCCGTGGGCGGTTTTCTGCGCAAGGTGCCGCTGGTGGGCAACGCCGTCGCCGACAGCGTCACCGGTGAAGACCCGCGCTATTCCTATAAAATGACCCCCGCGCAAGTGGACAAAGCCTGGACGCAGGCGCAGGCACATTTCCGCGAATGTCCCACCTGCCGGCGAATCGTCTGCCTGTCGGATTTCGACACCCAGTCCGGCTTTTGCCAGGAAGACTCGCCGCGCACCAACGAGATCGCCGAAGCGCGCGGCGAACAAGCCGGCGCCGCGCTAAAAGGACTGGCAAGCGCTTTCGGTCTCGGCGATGTGGTCAAAAAGGTCAACCAGGCAGCCGATAGCGCCCAACGCGCCAGCACCCAGCTGGCGCGCTGCCCCCAGGACGGTACGCTGGCTGCGCCGGGCACCAAATTCTGCCCGGAGTGCGGCAGCCCAATGATCCAGCCGGAAGTGCTGCTGTGCCCCAACTGCGGCACGGACGCCAAAGGCGCCAAATTCTGCCCGGAGTGCGGCGCCAAGATCGAGCCCAAGCCGGCGGCTTGCCCCAACTGCGGCGCGGAAGCCAAAGGCGCCAAATTCTGCCCGGAATGCGGCAGCAAACTGGGCTGATTTGCCGCCGTCTACATCGCCTGCATTCCCACCCGGTCTGCCCAACACAGACCGGGTTTTTGCTCATCCGGCGCGGCTGGGCGTGCCGGGCTGCCCGCCTGCGACAAGTCTTTGAACCGGCAAGCAGAATATGATACCATTCATCCACTTTGATACCACCGCTTGTCAGGAGGAATTGGCAATGGACGAGTTTATGCAAGCCGCCTATGAAGAAGCCCTGCAGGGCTACCGCGAAGGCGGCATACCCATCGGTTCGGTGCTGGTACTGGACGGCAAAATCATCGGTCGCGGGCGCAACCAGCGCGTGCAGCGCGGCAGCCCAATCCTGCACGCCGAAATGGACGCGCTGGAGAACGCCGGGCGGCTGGCTCCGGAGGAATACCGCCGCGCGGTGATCTACACCACCCTCTCGCCGTGCGCTATGTGCAGTGGGGCGATGCTGCTCTACAAAATTCCGCGCGTGGTCATCGGGGAAAACCAGACCTTTTTGGGCGCCGAGGCGTTGCTCGAATCCAACGGGGTGGAACTGGCGCGCCTGAATGACCCGCAGTGCATTCAAATGATGAACGATTTCATCGTCGAAAAACCGGATGTATGGTACGAGGACATCGGTCACTGCATTCATTGCTGAAGGATGCAACTTTTTTCCTCTGTCCGCGTATATGTATTGCGTAATCCGTAATATAATTACAAAAAGAGGAAAACACAATGACCACTACAAATCCTGCTCCCGTGATTGTCCAGCCCCAGGAAAAGGGTCCCGGCTGCCTGATCCGCATTCTCTACTTCTTGCTGATCGGGTTATGGCTGGGCGGGATCGTCACCGTCGCCGCCTGGGTATTGAATGTCACCATCGTTGGTCTGCCGCTGGGTTTGTGGCTGCTCAACCGCCTGCCACAAATCATGACCCTCAAGCCGGAAAAACGCCAGGCGCGCGTCACGGTCGTGGATGGACGAGTGGTTTACCGCGAATCGACCCTGCCGCAGCTGCCCTTCCTGTTGCGGGCGCTGTATTTCATCCTGGTCGGCTGGTGGTTGAGCGCTATCTGGCTGGCGCTTGCCTGGCTGCTGACCGGCATCAGCCTCGGGCTGGGGCTGCCACTCGCCTTTTGGATGTTCGACCAGACGCCTGCCCTCACCACCCTGGCGCGCTATTGATCGACTCGCCCCGCAATCACAACCGCCTCTCCTGTCTGGGAGAGGCGGTTGCCGTTGGGCTGGTTGCCTGAATTAAATCCAGCCGCGCAATTGCATTGCCTTGACCACCCGCGCAATCGCCACCATGTAGGCGGCATCGCGCATGTACACCTTTTCCTTCTGCGCCATTTCCAGCACGGAGTGGAACGCGGCGGTCATCTTCTGGTCCAGTTTGGTCAAGACTTCATCCTTGGGCCAGTAGAAATTCATATCGTTCTGCACGCCCTCGAAGTAGGACACCGTCACCCCGCCCGCATTGCACAGGAAATCGGGGATCATGAACACGCCGTTCTGCTTGAGGACTTCATCGGCTTCCGGCGTGGTCGGACCGTTGGCGCCTTCGGCGATGATTTTGACCCGCGGCGAGATCTTGTGCACCGATTCGGCGTTGATCTGCCCTTCCAGCGCGGACG
>JBBIQB010000129.1:0-337 GCA_037442545.1 Bellilinea sp. | reverse complement strand
CCACGTCCTTGCTGATCCAGGCGTCGCCGTCTTCGATCACATAGCCCGCCGCCCTGGCTTTTTCTTTGTTGACCGAGCCGTACTGGTCGGTAATGCTCATCAGGAAACGCGGGTCGATGCCATCCGCCTTGCTGACCGTGTAAGACGTGCGGTCTTCGCGGTCCCAGTAGGAGACGCTGATCACCTTGCCGCCCAGCTGCTCGGTGAAGCCAATCGCGGCGTATTGGGAAACATTGCCAAAGCCCTGAAGCCCTGCCAGGCATTTGGTCGCATCCAGCTTGAGGTGCTTCATCGCCTCGCGCACGGTGTAGATCACGCCGAAGCCGGTGGCTTCGGT
>JBBIQB010000128.1:4839-9199 GCA_037442545.1 Bellilinea sp. | reverse complement strand
CACAGGCGCAGGCGCAACCACCACCGCCCGAACCCCTACCAGAGTACGAGGACGTCTTGGGCGGCGGATTGGTCTTGTTGGTGATCCCTTCGGTGAAGGAAGTCAGGTTGCCAACCACGCTACTGGAGAAGTCCTGGACGCCTTTCGCCATCGAGGCGGCAAAATCCGAGCCGGGTAACTTGGGCAGTGTAAGTCCACCCTGCCCGGCCGCAGGAATGCCGGATGGCGCGCTGGCTTGAGCAAATCCGCCGCCGGAGGAGCGTATCACTGGGTCGTAGCGCCACCACCAGGTCGGCACGCGCACCGGACCGGTCGTCTCGAAGGCGTCGCGGGTGCGGTCTTCCCAGCCGCGATCGAGCAGAGTCCAGTCCATTACCTGCTCGTAGACATCCGATTTGATTTCCGGGGTTTCGGCGGCAATCACCTGTTGCCAGGCTTTTTCCATGATGCTGCGGTAATACTCGATACTTTCTTTGCGGCTGAAGCCTTTCATTTTTTCAGAAACCGATTTGACCAGCGCTACGATCACATCCTGAATTTTGTTTTGCCGGGCTTTGGCGTTCTTTTCCTTGAAGGCATTCAGAAAACTGACCTCATAGGTTTGCAAACTCTCCGGTACCGGATTGACAATCTCTAATTCGAGCGGTTCTTTGGTTTTGACAACGGCTGCGCCCTTTTTGAGGATGGAGAATAGAACCATGGTCATGATTTTATCGAGCGGCTGTTCCATCAGGATGCCGGCTTCGACAGCGGTCAAGCCGCGCTTGATGCCGTGCCCTTCCACGGCAATTTTTGGGGGCAGGTACTGCAGGCGGCGCTTGCGCGCGGATACGGCACCCAGAATTGGGACACCCAGGATCATTATTGTAAAAGCAGCAGGACACAGGCAGGCTAGAAGCGATTCGAAATCGACGAAGCGCAAATTGGGAGTCTCGGTGGCAACCACGACCGTTGCCGGCACCAGCCGGATGGGAAACGATGCGCCAAATTCATACACCGAAGAACTGCTCGCATCGGCAGCGTTCCAGGTGTACACCACGCGCCCTTGATCATCGAAGCGTGACTGCGGCTCTTCGGCGCCGGGCCAGTTATTCGAAGGTGTATGGTAGCGCGGTTCTTCCGGCTGCATTCCCGCCGGAAGAACAAGCGAAACCGTCATGTTGGTTGAGCCGCGCACGAAATCGCCATCGAAGTAGTTGGGGGTGAAGACGATGCTGGCGTATTCTTCGGCTTCTTCGAGGGTGGATTTGCCCAGCGCTCTTTCAACCACACCCACGTACACGTGCAGGCTGCCCTGACTGCCGGGCTGGACAGCATTGGCACCCAGATGGATCTCTATGCCCGGGGAAACATATTCCGACGGGCGGATCAGGTCGACCGGGTTGCCGTCGATTTCGGCGGAGATCGAATTAAGTGAATAGTTGGAATTTGGCATGCCAATATCGACAATGTCGATCACTGCAGCGCCGGGGCGGTTGCTGAAGGTGATGGTGTAATCCAGGCTGATGCTGCCATCCGGGTTGACGAACAGGACGACATTCTGGGTGGTTACCTCGAAGGACAGCGATTGTGCGTACCCTGGCAGGGTTTGAACGAAAAACAACGTAATCAGTACAGCCAGGGCGATGATGGAGTTGCGCTTGCGCATTATTCCCTCCATGAGCAATGGGTTACCATTTGGGTTCTTCGGTTATCTGGTAGGTGGTATGGCAGTACGGACAGGTGACAATTGGCGCGCCGGCAACCATCTTGATGTCATCTGCTTTGAGGATCCCCCCGCACGAGCGGCATTTGATCGAATCCATATTGACATTGCCGGGTAAATCCACTTTGAGGGTAACGTTGGTCTGGTCTGGTTGGGCAGGTTTGCGAGCAGCGACGAAGATCAGCGCCAGCCCGATTCCGGCGGAAATCACCCCGACGGGGATCCAGCCCAGGGAACCCTGGTCGCCGGTTGATCCCCAAATAAACAGAACGCCAAAGAAGATCAGAATACCGCCGACGATGAACGCGATAATTTTCCATGCACCCATGGCATCCTCCGAATATAAATCAGTGTAACATTTTCCCAGGGGGAAGACAATTTGACAAAAATCACTTTACTTGTCAGCAATACACCCGTTTCAGCGAGCCTGGTATTTATTGTATACGAGAAATTGCACGCATAGTTTTGGCATCCTGCTATAATTTTGGCGGAGGATTGTTGCATGGACGAAGAGCGGCTGCGCCAAACATACGAGACCCTCAAAAGAGAATTGAATTACCACTCCTACCGCTATCATGTACTCGATGCGCCGGTCATCAGCGATCTGGAATATGACCGGATGATGCGCCAGCTTACAGACATCGAAAGCGATTATCCGGATTGGATTGCGCCGGATTCACCCAGCCAGCGGGCAGGCGCGCAGGTGATCGACCGGTTTGTCAAGGTGCGTCACCCGGCGCCGATCCTCAGCCTGGGCAATGGTTTTGGGGCGGAGGATGTGCGTGCCTGGTTCGAGCGGCTGGCGCGGCTGGATGAGCGGGTATTAGGGGCGGATTTTGTCGTCGAACCGAAAATCGATGGACTTACGGTTGTGCTACAGTACAAGAACGGGGGTTTTGTACTCGGCGCGACACGCGGCGACGGTGAGATTGGGGAGGACATCACGGTCAATTTGCGCACGGTCAAAGCGCTGCCGCTGACGATCCCGCTGCGACCGGAAGGACCACCCGCGGCGGGCAGGCTGGTGGTGCGCGGAGAAGTCTATATCAATATTCAGGATTTCGAAGCGTTGAATAAACGGCTGCTCGATGCTGGCGAGAAAACCTACCTCAACCCGCGCAACACCGCTTCGGGTTCGCTGCGCCAGCTGGATGCCCGGCTGACCGCCTCGCGCCCGCTGCGGCTGCTGGTGTATCAAATCGTTGCGGCAGATGCGGTTATGCCGCGCACCCAATGGGAAACGCTCGACCTGTTGCGCAGGTGGGGTTTCCCGGTCAGTGATCAGACGGCGCGCTGCAAAACCATCGAAGAGGTGATTGCGGTGTGTGAAAACTGGGTCGAAAAACGGGAAATTCTCCCGTATGAAGCCGACGGGGTGGTGATCAAGATCAATGATCTGGCACTGGCGGCAGATCTGGGCGTGGTCGGCAAGGATCCGCGTGGAGCGCTGGCATTCAAGTTCCCTGCCCGCGAAGTAACCACCCGCTTGATCGATATCGGCATCCATGTTGGCAGAACCGGGGTGCTGACCCCGACTGCCATCCTCGAGCCGGTCGAGATCGGCGGGGTGGTGGTCAAGCAGGCGACCTTGCACAATTTCGATTACATTGCGGAAAAGGACATCCGCATTGGTGACCGGGTGCTGCTAAAGCGCGCGGGAGATGTGATCCCGTACGTGATTGGTCCGGTGGTTGACGCACGCGAGGGGGGGGAGCGGTTCTTCGAGCCGCCACAAACCTGCCCGGCGTGCGGTCAGGCTGTGGAACACATGGAAGGAGAGGTCGCCTGGTTTTGCGTCAATTCCGCCTGCCCGGCGCAGTTGATTCGCAACCTGGAGCATTTTGTCTCGCGCGCAGCCATGGACATTGTCGGATTGGGGATCAAAATCGTCGAGCAGTTGATCACCGCCGGTCTGGTCAAGGATGTGGCTGATTTGTACACCCTCACCAAAGCGGACTTGCTCACGCTGGAAGGTTTTGCGGACAAGAAAGCCGAAAACCTGATCCGATCCGTCGAAGAGTCGCGTAGCCGTCCGCTCCAACGCCTGATGTATGCGCTGGGTATGCGCGGAGTTGGTGAGGTGCTGGCTGGGGATTTAAGCCGGGTGTATCCCAACCTGGATGCGCTCAGCCGGGCGGGCATGGAGGAGTTGCAGCGGATCGAGGGAGTAGGTCCGAACATCGCCCTGGCGGTGGTGGACTGGTTCAGCCGTCCGGGCAACCGTAGCGTTCTGGAAAAATTGAAACGCGCGGGCGTCTGGCCGCAAAGCGCGGTCGAAAATACTCCGGTTGGTGAGCAGCCGCTGGTGAATTTGACCTTTGTCGTCACCGGGACGCTGGCGAACTTCAGCCGTGAGGAGGTCAGGGGATTCATCCAGACCTATGGTGGCAAGGTGACCGACAGCGTTTCCAGGAAAACCGATTACCTGGTGGCGGGCGAAAATGCAGGTTCCAAACTGGATAAAGCCCGCGAATTGGGAGTGAAGGTGATTAATGAGGATGAGTTGCGCCGGTTGGCAGGGCAATGACTGCGCATAGCCAGAAAGCCGCTGTGCCTCGCATGGTGTTGAAGACGGGAAGGGATAAATCGGTGCGCCAGCAGCACCCGTGGATCTTCTCCGGGGCGATCGCCCGCGTGGACGGCCGGGCCGAGCCC
>JBBIQB010000128.1:0-4829 GCA_037442545.1 Bellilinea sp. | reverse complement strand
GCGATCGATTACCTAACCGGTGATCCGCAAGCCGGCGAGACGGTGGCAGTGCTGACGGCGAAGGAAGAAATGTTGGGGTACGCTGCTTACAGCCCGGTGTCTTCGATTCGCGCCCGGATGTGGACGTTTAGCGGCGAGCGGGTGGATGATGCTTTTTTCGGCAAGCGGCTCAACGCGGCGATCCAGTTTCGAGAACGATGGGGTGTTTTCGAGGAAAGTGATGCGGTGCGCCTGGTTTACGGCGAATCGGACGGTTTGCCGGGCATCATTGCCGATCGCTATGCAGACGTAATCGTGGTGCAGCTGCTGACCACCGGGGCGGAATTCTGGCGTGAGGTGATCATCGACCAGATTCAAACCTTGACCGGTTGCAGTGCGGTTGTCGAACGCTCGGATGCCGATGTGCGCCGCCTGGAAGGTTTGCCGCCGCGCAGCGGCGTGGCGCGCGGACACCTGCCGGCGGGCGCGCTGACAATCGTTGAGAACGATCTGCGCTTCGGGGTGGATGTGTTGGGCGGTCAAAAAACCGGTTTTTATCTCGATCAGCGCCATAACCGCCAGATCGTCCGCCGTCTGGCGGGCGGTAGGGAAGTGTTGAACGGATTTTGTTACACCGGCGGTTTCACGGTGTATGCTCTGGCGGGTGGGGCGCGATCGGTGATTTCCGTTGACTCATCAGCCGAAGCGCTGGCGCTCGGCGCGAAAAACCTGTCCAACAATGGTCTGGATGCCCTCCGCAATACCTGGGTGGAGGGGGACGTATTCAAAGAATTGCGTGCCATGCGCGACCGGGCGATGACCTTTGACCTGATTGTGCTCGACCCGCCGAAATTCGCGCCGACCGCCGCGCAAGCTGAAAAGGCAGCCCGTGGTTATAAGGATATCAACCTTCTTGGGTTCAAGCTGTTGCGACCGGGCGGTGTGCTGGTCACGTTCTCGTGCTCCGGGGGAATTTCGCGCGATCTATTCCAAAAAATCATTGCCGACGCAGCCCTGGACGCCGGAGTCAATGCGCGGATGGTTGAACTACTCCACCAAGCCCCGGATCACCCGGTCAACTTGCGCTTTCCCGAGTCGGCATACTTAAAAGGGTTGGTGTGCGCGGTGGATTGAGCGTTTGATGATATAGAAAACGGGCAGCCGGTTGGACTGCCCGTTTTTGGTGGGTGCGCTTGGCGGGATTATTTGATTTTGAAGGTGGTGGTCGCTTCGGTGGCTCGTGCCAGTTCGGTGGTCAGCACCCGCAGGTTCCATTTGTCGCCCGCTCTGGCGGATGCCGGGACGGTGATTTCCTGGCTCAGGTAACCGGATGCGTCCGTTCTTGCATCAACGATCAAGGTAGGATTATTGATATCCGTACCCAGGCGGATATCGATGTTCTGCCGGGCGGGGAAGCCATCGACCACAATTCTGATCTTCGCGCCAGCAGCCACCTCGGTGGGTATCACGCTCACGGCTGGGGAATCGTCGCCAACCGGCAGAGTGATGCGCTGACCGGGGAAGATCAGGTTGGGGTTTTTGATGGATGGGTTGGCAGCCACGATGGCGGCAACGGTCGTGTTGAAGCGGTTGGCAATTCTGCGCAGGGTATCACTGCGTTCGACAATGTAGATCCTTTCGGTCGAGTCGGGCGCCTCTCCAACGCTGAAGGGGTTGGTGACCGCCCTCTCGCTTGGATTGGATTTTACGTGGACGACAAACACATAGGATTTACCTTGTTGAACAGTCGTTGGGATATTGACCGTCTGCAAAATAGCACCTTTGGCGTCCGTCTTGAGATTGCCGATGACCGCGTTATCGCTTACCGACAGACCAAAGCGGATTTCCAGGTCGGTGTTGGCGGCAAAGCCGGTTACAGCCAGAGTCACCCGGTCGCCTGCCTTGCCGCTGCGCGGATTGATGCCAGCCGTGCGGACACGAGCCGCGCCATCCGGTAGTCTAACCTGCAAACCGGCTTCGATGCGGTTGGCGTTGGTGATGGCCGGGTTGGCTTTGAGAATGTCCTGCAGGTTGACCTTGAACAGCCGGGCAATTTCGTTCAGCGTGTCGCCGGGCTTGACCATGTAGATCGTGCCGCCAATGCCGGTATCGGGTTGCGATGCGGAGGGGATCTTGAGCACCTGACCGGTGAAGATGATGTTGCGGTTGCGAATGTTGGGATTAGCATCCAGCAGATCCGCAACAGTGGTGTTGCACAAACGAGCGATTTTTGAAAGATGGTCGCCGCGTTGCACTGTGTAGGTGCTGCCGCAGTTCGTATTGGCTGAGACGGGTTTGGTCACAGCGCTGACAGACAGCAACGAGACGATTAAGAATAGGATCAAAAAGCGTTTCATGGCTCCTCCTTATGCACGAGCCGTTGTGAATAGGTTGATTGTGCCTCAACTGGTACAAGCAGTTGAACTTCACTCGAAAGACGTTCAACCGATATAGTTTGTTCCAGAAAATAATGGATACGACGTAAACCAACGAAAAAAAGAGGATGTCCCGAAGGACATCCCTGGTGGGCAAGGTGGAGATGGCGGGAATCGAACCCGCGTCCGAAAGAATAGACCCGCGAACGTCTACGAGCGTAGTTGGTCTTTGTTGTCACGGGTGATGCGCTGACCAACAGAACAAATCACCCGCCATCCGCTTGGACCCGAAAGCCCTCTTTCGCACTCTGCGCGGCGAAGAATGCGGCAGCCTGACTTTGTGACGCCCGTTCTACTACCGGTCAGGCAGCGGAGCAGACGGACGTGGTCTCACAGGGAGACCATTTGCGCTCTACTCTGACTTAGGCAGCCAGAGGGAGAGCAGCATATTGTGTGCGATTGGCACGTATTTTTTGTGCTGATTTTACGAGGTCGGCACCTCTCGGCTCGCAGTCCGGGATCAGCCTCTCCCGTCGAGACCTGTCATCCCGGTATGCTTCTATTATACCCCAAATCAATTGGATTTTTACCTGGTTTGGATGGGTAGAGCGGGGGTAAAATTGAGGCACAGCACAGGTCGTCAGGATAAGGCAATGATCAAAATTTATAAGAGCACCGAAAATGGGCTGATCCAGATGGATCAATTTGTGCCCGGCTGCTGGATCAACGTAGTGGATCCGACCCCGGATGAAATCGAACGCATGATTGTTGAGGGGATTCCGCTGGATTTCATCACCTACCCGCTCGACCTGGATGAGCGTGCGCGTTCGGAGCGTGAGGATGATGGCAAGATGTTGATCTTGATCCGCATCCCGTATTACCAGGGCCCAAAAGCGGATGCGCCGTACATCACCATCCCGCTGGGGATAATCCTGACCGACCAATACATCATCACCATATGCCGCTGGCAATCCGAATTGTTGACCGAGTTCGAATCCGGACGAGCCAAGGGGCTTTCCACCAGTAAACGCATTCGCTTTGTACTGAGAATTCTGCTCTTAAACGCCTCCAAGTTTCTCTCTTTTTTGCGCGAGATCAACCGCAAAACCGAACAAACCGAGGACCGTTTGCAGCAGTCGCAAAAAAACCAGGAACTCCTGGAGTTGTTGCAATACCAGAAAAGCCTGGTGTATTTCACCACCGCGCTCAAAGCCAACGAACTGCTGCTCGAGCGGTTGCAGCGGACTCAATTGTTCCGCATGTACCCGGACGATGAAGACCTGTTGGAAGATGTCATCACCGAAAACCAGCAGGCAATCGAAATGGTCAACATCTCGTCCAACATTTTAAGCAATATGATGGATGCCTTTGCCTCGATCATTTCCAATAATCTGAACGTTGTGATGAAGGTGTTGGCATTGGTTACCATCCTGGTCAGCCTGCCAACGATGGTGAGCGGCTTTTTTGGGATGAATGTTGACTTGCCGCTGCAAAATTATTCCTTTGCCTGGGGGATTATCCTCGGTATTTGTTTGATGTTGATTGGCACGACTATCTTCATCTTCATCCGCCGCAAGTGGTTCTGAGAGATGCGGATAAGACTGGCTGCCGGGCGGATCAATGGACTGGCGCGGAGGGCATCTTGAGCAGTGATTCAAAAATCGGGGAAACCCGATTTTTGAATCATCCGGCAGTAGGATGTACAAGACTTTTTCAAGAATCAGAGATGCCATTACAATCATGCGAACAAGTCAGGACAGGATCAATCGCGTGGAACCAACAAACTTAACTACCAGTACGCCAAACGTGCTCAAGAAAAAGATGGAAGAGTGTCGCGACCCGGAGGTCATCCAATTGCGGCAGGTTACAAAGGGCTATGTCGAAGGCGGTCACCGCCGGGTGATCCTGGATCGCGCCTCGCTAACAATTCCCGGTGGTGAAATGCTGGCGGTACTGGGCAAATCCGGCAGCGGTAAAACCACCCTGCTCAACGTGCTAAGCGGGATCGACCGCCTGGATGGTGGGACAATCGCGGTACAGGGAATCGAGTTGACTGCATTGAATGAGACCGAACGAACCTTGTTCCGCCGTGAAAAGATTGGCTTCATTTTTCAATTTTTCAACCTGATTCCCATCCTGACGGTTTGGGAAAACATTACCCTACCCTTGGACTTGAACCGCAAGGCAAACGCGGAAGGATTCGACCGGGCATCCAGCCTGCTCGACCAAGTGGGTCTATTGGAACGTCGCAATGCCTATCCCGACCGGCTTTCGGGTGGTGAACAGCAGCGGGTTGCCATTGCGCGGGCTTTGGTGCACGATCCGCTGTTGGTTTTGGCGGACGAACCGACGGGCAATCTGGACGAAGCCAACGGTAAAAAAGTGCTTGATCTGTTGGACCGCCTGACCCGCCGGTTGAACAAGAATCTAGTCCTGGTCACCCATAGCCGCGAGGCGGCCGCAATTGCCGATCGG
>JBBIQB010000127.1:1389-9236 GCA_037442545.1 Bellilinea sp. | reverse complement strand
ATCAAAACCGCCATCCCTTGCGCCGCAAGGTCGTTCATCAGGGCATGGATTTCCGCTTTGGCGCCAATATCCACGCCGCGCGTCGGCTCGTCCAGGATCAACACTTTGGGATTCAACGCCAGCCAGCGGGCAATGACCACTTTTTGCTGGTTGCCGCCGGAGAGGTTACGCACCTGCTGGTTGAGGGTGGGGGTTCGCACGCGCAATCGTTCCACAAGTTGGCGCACAATTTGATTAATGACCCGGAAATTGATAAAACTCAAGCGCGAAAGGCGCTGCAACAGACCAGCAGCCGCGTTATAACGCACACTCTGTTTGAGAAACAAACCCTGGGATTTGCGGTCTTCCGGCACCAGCCCAATCCCCAGCTGGATGGCATCGCGTGGCGAGCGCAGGCTTGCCCGCCGGCCTTCGAACCAGATTTCTCCCTGCTGGAGCGGGTCTGCGCCGAACAACAGCCGGGCAACGTTGGTGCGTCCCGAACCGACCAGTCCTGCCATACCCACAATTTCGCCGCGTTTCAACTCGAACGATACCCCGCGCACTTCCTGGCTGGAATGCAGGTTGACCGCCCGCAAAACCGGTTCTCCCCTCTGGGTGGAACTTTTTGGGAAGAATTCAGCCAATTCGCGCCCGACCATCAAGTGCACCAGCCGGTTTGGCGTAATTTCCGCAACGTCTTCCACGGCAACCAAATTTCCATCGCGCATGACGGCAATGCGATCAGCCAGAGCAAAGACTTCTTCCAGGCGATGCGAGATGTAGATCAGAGCAACCCCTTCCTCCCGCAAAGTGCGCACCAGCCGGAAGAGGGTTTCGGTTTCGCGGCTGGTGAGCGAACTGGTTGGTTCATCCAGAGCGATCAGGCGGGCATCATAGGAAAGCGCTTTGGTAATTTCGACCAGTTGGCGTTCGGCGATGCTCAAATCCGCCACTTTGGCGCGCGCCGAAATCTGAATCCCCAGCCGGTCGAATTCCTGCTGCGCTTGGCGGTAGATCTGTTCCCAATCCATCCACCCTCCCGGCCGGCGCGGTTCCCTGCCCAGAAAGATGTTCTGCCCGACGGTTAGTTCCGGGATGAGCGCCAATTCTTGATGGATCATGGTTATGCCCAGTTCCAACGCGCGGCGGGGGGAGTGGATTTGCACGGGTTTTCCGTCCAGAAAAATTGTCCCGGAATCCAGAGCGACCACGCCGTTGATGATGTTCATCAGCGTGGATTTACCAGCCCCATTTTCTCCAACCAGCGCAAGAATCTGGCCGCCGAACACGTCCAGACTGACATCGTTCACGGCTTGCACACCGGGAAAGGATTTGTAAATGCCTTCCAACTTAAGGATAGGGATGGATTGAGTCATGCAGCCTCAAAACTGGCATGGGGTGGATGCCGAATCCACCCCATGCGCTTGTGAATAGACTATTCGGTCACCAGATTGAGCGGAACGGGAATGTAGGTTTCAACGGAGACGCCGGTGAGGTACGCCACAGCCGTCTCAACCGCCAGTTTGCCCATCACATCCGGCTGTTGGGCAACGGTGGCAGCCAGCTTGCCATCCTCGACCGCTTTCACAGCATCGTCAATCGCGTCGAAGCCAACGAACACCATCCCGGTGCGCCCGGCGGCTTCAGCCGCCTGAATGGCGCCAAGGATCATCTCGTCGTTGTGGGCAAAAACGCCATTGATTTCAGGCTGTGCCTGCAGGATGTTTTCGAAGACCCGCAGACCCCGGTCGCGGTTGAAGTCAGCCGTCTGCTGGGCTACGATCTCCACACCCGCGCAGGAGGCGGACATGTAGTCATTGAAGCCCTGTCCACGGTCACGGGCTGCCGAGGTGCCGGCAATGCCCTGCAATTCAACCACCTTGCCCGTGCTGCCAATAGCCTGGCAGAGAAATTCGGCAGCCATCTTGCCGCCAGCCACGTTGTCCGAAGCGACATGGCTGACAACGGTGCCGCCATTGGCGCCGCGGTCGACAGTGAAGACGGGAATACCAGCGTCATTGGCTTTCTGAATCGCAGGTACAACCGCGTCGGAGTCGGTCGGGTTGATCAGCAGCGCAGAGACCTGCTTGTTGATCAGGTCTTCGATGCCAGCGGTCATCCGCGCGGAATCGTCCTGGGCATCCACCACCACCAGTTTGACCCCCGCAGCGTCCGCCGCCTGTTGGGCGCCATCGCGCAGGGTGACAAAGAACGGGTTGTTGAGGGTAGAAATGACCAGCCCCAAGGTGAACTCACCCACAGGCTGCGCGGGGGTAACGCCCAACGATTCCGCGGTCACCAGATTGAGCGGAACGGGGATGTACTCACCCACCGGTTCACCTTTGAGGTGCTTGGCAGCGGTTTCCACCGCCAGTTTGCCCATCACATCCGGCTGTTGGGCAACGGTGGCAGCCAGCTTGCCATCCTCGACCGCTTTCACAGCATCGTCAATCGCGTCGAAGCCAACGAACACCATCCCGGTGCGCCCGGCGGCTTCAGCCGCCTGAATGGCGCCAAGGATCATCTCGTCGTTGTGGGCAAAAACGCCATTGATTTCAGGCTGTGCCTGCAGGATGTTTTCGAAGACCCGCAGACCCCGGTCGCGGTTGAAGTCAGCCGTCTGCTGGGCTACGATCTCCACACCCGCGCAGGAGGCGGACATGTAGTCATTGAAGCCCTGTCCACGGTCACGGGCTGCCGAGGTGCCGGCAATGCCCTGCAATTCAACCACCTTGCCCGTGCTGCCAATAGCCTGGCAGAGAAATTCGGCAGCCATCTTGCCGCCAGCCACGTTGTCCGAAGCGACATGGCTGACAACGGTGCCGCCATTGGCGCCGCGGTCGACAGTGAAGACGGGAATACCAGCGTCATTGGCTTTCTGAATCGCAGGTACAACCGCGTCGGAGTCGGTCGGGTTGATCAGCAGCGCAGAGACCTGCTTGTTGATCAGGTCTTCGATGCCAGCGGTCATCCGCGCGGAATCGTCCTGGGCATCCACCACCACCAGTTTGACCCCCGCAGCGTCCGCCGCCTGTTGGGCGCCATCGCGCAGAGTGACAAAGAACGGGTTGTTGAGGGTAGAAATGACCAGCCCCAACGTCAGATCACCCGTCGGCTGCACCGCTTCTTCGGGAGTGGGGGTAGCCTGCGGTGCGCAGGCGGTCAGCACAAGTGAGACGAGCATCAAAAGGGTTATCGTTCTGAGCAGGTGTTTCATGATTCTCCTCCAAGATTTGGATTGATTGGGAGTTTTTTTAGGTTGGATTGGACATCCAATTCAGACCATGGAATGGTATTTTTCCCGATAGTGTCAATCACCTCCTTTTCGTTTGATGCCATCATTTGGATGGCGGACTGAATGCTTTGTGCAGCAGCAACGCCAGAGCAATGACCACACCTTTGACAACCTGTTCCCACAGCGGGGAAACGTTGAGCAGGTTAAGCCCGTTATTGAGGGTTTCGATGAGCAGCGTCCCCAACAGCGTACCAGCCAAACCGCCCTCGCCGCCCGCGAAACTGGTGCCTCCAACCACCACCGCGGCAATCGCATTGAACTCGTAGCCCTGTCCGATGATGGGTTGGGCTGAATCGAGGCGAGCCACCAATATCAGCCCCGCCAGGGCGGCGCAAAAACCCGAGATGGCGTACACAAAAATGGTCATGCGGTCGATGGGAACGCCCGCCAGCCGCGCGGCGTTGGGGTTATCGCCCATCAGGTAAATTTGTGCTCCATACTTCGTACGGCTGAGAAAAATCCAACCAACTGCAAAAACCATCAAAGTCAGAAAAATCGGCACGGGAATCCCCTGAATTACCCCGGTGCCAATCCAGCGGAAATCGGACGGCAGACCGGTGATCGGCTGCCCCTGTGTGTACATCAGAGTCAATCCGCGTGCCACGGTCAGCATCCCCAGGGTGGCAATAAAAGGTGGGATTTTGGCGCGTGTGATCATCAAACCGTTGATCGCGCCCAACAGGGTGCCGACCCCCAACGCAACCATAACTGACAGAATGACCGGCTGCCCTTGTTTCATCATGGAAGCGCCAATGGTCACCGACAGCGCCAGGACCGATCCAACCGAAAGATCGATCCCACCTGTCAGGATAACCAGCGTCATGCCCACACTGATAATGCCATTGATGGTTGCCTGCCTCAGGATGTTAATCAGATTGGAAGACGTAAGAAAGCGTTCCGAAAGAATCGAAAGCGCCAACATCAGCAGTAGGAAGGAAAACACCAATCCAAAGCGTTGCAGGAAGGCGCGCCGGTCAAAGGCAGGGGTGGCTGGCTGGGCGGGGGTCATGCACATGCTCCACTGACTTAAACTTAGAAAACCACACCAGAAACCAGAATCACATTGGCATAGGGAGTAAATTCGCCGGTGCGAACCACCGCCCGCGCCTGCTCGCAGCGTGCTTTCAGTTCGGAATGGCTGATCACTTCAAAGGGCGTCTCTGGAAGCAGTCGTTTCAACTCCGCCAGAACCTGCGGGCTGACCTGTTCCGTCTCCCCGGCGACTTGTACTTTTTCAACCTTCATTTCCTCCAACACGACGCGCACAGTATCCAAAAAGCCGGGTATGCTTTTGGTCAACGCCAGATCAATGCGCAGGGTTTCGGGCGGTATGGGCAAACCTGCATCGCCAATCACCAGCATATCCCCGTGTCCCAGACCGGCAACCACTTCGGATAAAGCAACATTAAGCAAGGGAGTTTTTTTCAAGGGTTTCGCTCCTTCAGGAATTGGATCAGTTCGGCGCGGGTGGGCATGGAAGGCTGGGCGCCAGAGCGGGTGACGGCAATCGCGCCGGCGGCGTTGCCCCATGCGGCTGCATCGCGCAGGGGTTTGCCTTCTACCAGCGCTACGCAAAAGGCAGCCACAAACGCATCGCCGGCTGCCACCGTATCCACCACCGGCACCCGGAAGGCGGGCAATTTTTCCTGGGTGGCAGAGGTTACCAGCAACGCCCCTGCTTCCCCCAACGTGACCGCCAGATTCCGCACGCCGTTCTCCATCAGCCACGCCGCGGCGGTGAACACATCCGCTTCTCCTTGCGCCAACAGCCTCAACTCCGGCTGGTTGGGCAGCAGGTAATCGATCTGCGCCAGCAGGCTGGTGGATAGTGGCTGGGCAGGGGCGGGATTGAGCACCACACGCAGACCGTGACGTTGCGCCAGTTCAGCCGCCGCTTCTACGGTTTCCAGCGGGCATTCCAGCTGCATTAATAGCAGGTGCGCACCCTCGAATGCCGCTGCGGACTGCTGGATATCCTCCGGCGTGACCCGCATGTTCGCGCCGGGAGCAACAACGATGGTGTTCTGCCCGCCGGCGTCCAGGGTAATCAGCGCAACGCCGGTGGCTTCCTGCGGGTGGCGGCGGATGAAGGTGGTATCCACGCCGTCGTGTTGAACGGTTTTCAGCAGGGTTTCGCCAAACGCGTCCATGCCGACCCGCCCAATCATACGTACCGAAGCGCCCAGGCGGGCGGCGGCGACGGCTTGGTTGGCGCCCTTACCGCCCGGAAAAGTGTGAAACGTGCCGCCGATCAGGGTTTCACCCGGCTGGGGATGGCGCGGAGCGCGCACCACCAGGTCCATATTTAAGCTGCCGACCACCACGATGGTTTTGTTCATGTCAGTCTCCGCGTGGATTGGCGCACCACCAGCGCGGTGGGCAGGATGCGGGTGCGCGCTGGCAAGCCAGGCTCGACAATCCGTTGCAGCAGCAACTGCAGCGCGGCTTCTGCCAGGGCGGTCTTATCCTGGCGGATGGTGGTGAGCGGCGGAGTAACATACGAAGCCAGTTCGATGTCATCGAAACCAACCAGCGAGATGTCTTCGGGGACGCGCAGGTTGGCTTCAGCCAATGCGCGCAACGCGCCAATTGCCATCATATCGTTGCACAGGAAAATGGCGGTAGGCCGTTGCTGCTGCCGGATAATTTGCGCGGCTGCCTGGTATCCGGAGCGCGGGTGAAAGTCGCCGCGCAGGATGATCGTTTCATCGATGGCAATGCCACAGGTTTCCAGCGCCTGCCGGTAGCCAATGACACGGTCGGCACTGGGTGTCAGGTGCGAAGGACCGGTAATACAGGCAATTCGGCGGTGTCCCAATTGCAGCAAGTGCTGCACGACGGTCAACCCGCCCTGCAGGTTATCGGTCAGGACGGTATCCATCTCCATATCGGTCAATTTACGGTCCACCACTACCACCGGCAAACCGTTGCGCACCAGGTCTTCGAGTGACGGGCTGTGGTCTCCGCTGGCAACGAAGATCATCCCGTCCACCTGTTTGTTGACCAGCACATCCACATAGACCTGTTCTTTTTCCAGCTCGTTTTCGCTGTTGCCGAAAATGACATTGTAGCCGGCGCGGAAGGCGGTATCTTCGATGGCGCGGGCAATTTCGGCAAAAAACGGGTTGGCACTGTCGGGCAGAATCAAGCCAAGCGTGCGCGTTTCACCTCGCCGCAAAGAGCGCGCCAGCACATTCGGACGATAATTGAGCACTTCCATCACTTCCAAAACCCGCTGGCGGGCTTCGGGGGAGACAAAACGGGTATTGTTGATGACATGCGAAACAGTGGTAGGGGATACACCGGCGCGCAAGGCGACTTCACGAATGGTGGGCATGGTTCCTCCGCAAACGTTTGCGCAATCGATTGCGTAATCAGTATAACAAGATCAAACGAGCGAGTCAATAGGGAGCGCCGTGCGGCAACGGGCTGGGCAACCGATTGCACCCCCACCATCCGGCGCATGTCGCGCAGCTTTCGGGATGAAACCCACTTCCAGCGTTATCTGAAAGCCAGGCAAGATCAGCCGGCACCGTCCACGCAACGGATCTTGCGCAGAAATTTTGGCAATGCTATAATCCAAACAACCGTGCGCCCCCGTAGCTCAAAAGGATAGAGCAAGGCACTCCTAACGCCGAGGTTGTCAGTTCAACTCTGGCCGGGGGCACAAAAAAATCCCCGCCGTGCGGCGGGGATGGGTGTGAGTGGTACATCGCACCCTTAATTGCCGGGCTCGCCGCCCTCTTCGTCATCATCCAGATCGATTTCGATCTCGGTTTCGTCGTGCTGACGGCGCACCCACAACAACAATACCTGTCCCTGGTCGGTTTCCACCGACTGGGCAGCCATGATCGGCGCCCGCTCTTCCATGCCCATCGGGTTGCGATAGTGCAGGAAGATGGAATTGCGCTTGTACCAGGCGCGGTGACAGCGCTCGACCAGCGCTGCGCCGTTGAAGGTGCGCAGCCGGGTCAGTGCCAGGTCGTACAAGGCGGGACTTTCATTCAAGCCCAACGCCCAGCCATCATCGATGGTTACGAAATCGGGCGGTGGTCCTTCGATTATCGTAATTCGGTCATCCATTTTTGGTACTCCGATGGGCTATCATACCACAATTTAAATTCCCGGCGTTTTCAATTTTATAAGGTTGGTCAAGAAGCAAGGCACGCCGAGCCATATTAATAAAACGATTACATCCCTCTGACAGGATTCCAATATTCCAACGCTATCATCCACATCATCCAAAAAATATTTGATCCATTGACAGGAGGACGCAATGAGTATTTACTGGCTGACACCCTATGCGCGCCGCATGGCTCGCCGCAATATGATCAACCGCCTGTACAGCGACGACTGGCAGGAAGACCAGGGTCAGGTGATCTTCCCGGCAGATGTGATGGTCAGCGAGGACGGATACACCATTTCCGCCTTGCTGCCCGGCGTCAAGTCCGAGGAGCTCAACATTCAGGTCATCGACAACCGGGTCACCATTCAGGGCAGCCTCAACAACGAGCGCGCCGAGAACGTCGAATACCTGGCCACCGAGTGACTGGCGGGCCTGCTCCAGCTT
>JBBIQB010000127.1:0-1379 GCA_037442545.1 Bellilinea sp. | reverse complement strand
TCGAATACCTGCTGGCGGAGCGCCCCGGCGGACGGTTCTGCAAAACCATTGATCTGCCCGAAGCGGTTGATCCCGCCAAAGCGGATGCCTCGCTGAAAGACGGCATCCTGACCTTGTTCGTCCCCAAAGCCGAGCATGCCCGCCCCAAGACGATCAAAGTTCAGGTGAAGTAAACAATTCGATTTTCACCCGTTTAGCAAACCGTCCTCTGCATTCGAATAAGCAGAGGGCGGTTTACCTTAATCATCAGGGATCCACGAACGGTAAGCCGGAGAGGATCAGGATTCCCACCAGGATCAAGAATTTTTTGTGTTTCATGGTTTTTCTACTGCTTTTAGCGAAATTACGTTTTGAAATTGATGCATGGAACTGATTTCCATCTCTTGCTGTTGATTGAATTATAACCTTCTCACAAAATAAATTGTCGCTATTGACAAATTATCCATTTCCTGTTTTAATAGATTGTCATAATCGACAATTTATTAAAACAGGATCATTGAAAATGGGCCGCAAAAGTTTGGAAAAAATTCGAACACAGCAATTACTGGAAGCGTTTATCGCTTGCATTCCAGAAAACGGCGTCGATGGAACCAGCCTGGAAAAAATTGCCGAAAAAGCCGGGGTCACCCGCAGCATCATTCGCCATTACATCGGTAATCGGGAAACGCTAATGGCGGAATTGATCAACCACATCATCCGCACAAGTTTGGTCGAATTCGACCGGATCCTTAACGAGCCGGGGAAAAACATTACGGAACGTCTAAATTTCGCCCTTTTTGCACCTCGCGATGATTGGCAAATCGACAAGATCATCTTGAATGAATTGGTAAACGCCAAAGAGCAATCCCCGCGCATTCAAAAACAAATCGCAGCGTTGATCGAAACCATGATTGACCAGCTCACGACAGCACTCCACAAGGAAATCCCCCACCGCAGTCGCGAAGAAGTCCGCGAGTTGGCTTATATCTTTTTCTGTATCTCCATTGCGACAGATTCGCTGGTTTGGATGGGAATTTCCCCACCCTTGACCCGCTTAGGACCTGCGTTTGCACAAGACTTATTACTGGATTACCTTGGGGCAGAAAAAGAATGATCGAAATGATCGGCATCACCCTGGGTCTCGCTTTGGTTGACTGTTTAAATCCTGCGACGATCAGCACCATGGCGGTTTTGCTTCCCCTGGTCAAGCGTGTGGAACATACCCTCTCCTTCCTTTTCAGCACGTATCTGGTTTACTTCGCCGGTGGATTTGCTCTCTTTTATGGCTTTGACCGGTTTTTAAAAGCCCATTTATCCCAATTCGTAGAACAGTACAGTCTTTGGGTTTAACGTGAGTTCGGGATAAGACGAGGATCTCCAAAAGGGAGTAGACTTTTGTC
>JBBIQB010000126.1:1605-9575 GCA_037442545.1 Bellilinea sp. | reverse complement strand
ATTCCATCCAGGCTTCAAATTCCGGCGCCGGACGCAGTCCCATCAATTCGCGCAGACTGGCAGTATCGTGGTAGCTGGTGCACTGGTAGCTGAGCATGGCATCGTCGCCCAGCGGAACGCCCATGAAGTAATTGCAGCCCGCCGCAGTCAGCAGCACCGCCAGGTTCTCAATATCGTTCTGTGTGGCGCGGGCGTGATTGGTGTAACACGCGTCGCAGCCCATCGGGATACCGGTCAATTTGCCCATGAAGTGATCTTCCAACCCGGCGCGGGTAATCTGAACCGAGTCGTACAGGTATTCCGGTCCGATGAAGCCCACCACCGTGTTGACCTGGTAGGGATGGTAGCGCTTGGCTAAGCCGTAAATGCGCGCCTCCATGGTCAATTGGTCGGCGCCGTAATGCGCATCGGCGGACAGCGCCGTGCCCTGACCGGTCTCGAAGTACATGTAGTTTGGACCGGCGGCAACGCAGTACTTTTTGGCAAGTTCGTATGCTTCATCCATCAATTCGACGGTCACGCCGAAGCCTTCGTTGGCTTTCTGCGAGCCCGCCAGGCTCTGGAAGACCAACCCAACCGGCGAACCGCGGCGCAGGGCTTCCATTTGGGTGGTGACGTGCGCCAGCACGCAGTTCTGGGTGGGGATTTCCCACTTTTGAATCACGCCGTAGGTCATGTCGAGCAGGCGCATGACGCTGCCAATCGAGTCGTCCACCGGGTTGATGCCAATCACGCTGTCGCCGGAGCCGAAGGCAAGCCCTTCGTAGAGCGTGGCGCGAATGCCCTCGACCGAATCGGTCGGATGGTTGGGCTGGTTGCGCGAGGACAGGGTGCCCTCCAGACCGATGGTGTTGTTGCAGTGGGCAGTGATGCGAATCTTGCGCGCCGCATACATCAGGTCCATGTTGGACATCAACTTGGTCACCGCAGCGACCATTTCGGCGGTCAACCCGTTACTGACGCGCTTGATCATGTCGCCGGTGGTGGTATCCGCCAGCAGCCATTCGCGGAATTCGCCCACCGTCCAGCCTTTGATCTCCTGGTAGATGGTCTCGTTGACCGAATCCTGAATAACGCGGGTAACTTCATCCTCGTCATACGGGACGGCCGGGTTCTGACGCAGAGTCTCCAGGGTGATCTCAGCCAGGACGTAGCGGGCAGCCATGCGTTCGGCAACACTGTTGGCGGCAATGCCCGCCAGCCGGTCGCCGGACTTTTCCTCGTTGGCTTTTGCCATTAGTTCTTTGATGGAGCCGAACTCATACGTTTTGCCGAACAATTTGCTTCGTAACAGCATAGAAAGCCTCCTTCCACAAAATCTTAGCCTTTCGGTGACGTTTTGGTTATACCAGCAGGCTCTTGACTCCGTTAGTGATAAAAGATCAGCGTTTTTACCGATAAAGGTACCACTCTGCCGTCCAGAATGGGTTCGCCGATGTCAATGAAATCGCCCTCGCCCAGTTCAATCTGATCAACGCTGATCAGCGGCAGGCGGGAATTGATCGACTTGATCGTTTGCCCAAGCGATTGGGCAAAATCGCGCTCGGTGATTAACACCAGCGGGGCGCCCGCAGGCAGTTCCTGGCTGGCAAACAATGCCAGACCTTCCGCCATGCTTTTCAGTCCGGGAAAGTCGATTGTGGGGGGGATATCGAGGGCGATGGCAAAATGAGCCGAATCGCGATCGATGTCCCAGCGGCGGACGGAGGAACGCACCGCTTCCGCCAGCTGTTGGGGCGATTGGATATCTGTCGGGGTGAAATGCGGGTTGATAACCGGCAGATTGCGCAGCGGGAGGAGCGGCAGTTCGGTGTAAATCGTGCTCCCGCTGAGGGTAATCGTCTGGCTGGACGCGCCCATGACCGTGGCGCGCAAGGTTTGAGCCGGGCGTTCGACCTTCATGCGGCGGATGCGCGGGTTGAGGCGCAGCGAATGGGCAAACAATGGACCCACGTCGTTGTGCACCACCACATCCGCCAGCGATTGGATCTCGACCGGTTGGTAGAAGTAGGTGCCCACCCCGCCGGAAATGAACAAAACGTTATTTTCCGAAGCGTGCCTGAGCGGCGGGGAAAGCTGCAGTTGGTGACCGAGGTCGGTTTCGATGCCGGTGACCAGGTCCGCGACCAGATCCGCCATGCAGTCGGTAAAGCGCTGCAAAACCTCCAAATCGGCGCGCTTGCCTTCCAGGATGGGCAGTCCGAGCGTCTTGACGATGATCCGTCCGGGCGGGGCAATGTGCTGCACAATGCCGGAGGTTTTCTCGACCACGATCTGCCTGCCCCCGACTGCCAGCGCCGAGGAGGAAAGGTGTTCCCCCACGCGGAATACGGCGGCGTTGGACGTACCGCCGCCGATATCCACGTTGGTAACCTGGGTGTAGTGTTCCATCGAGTAGGCGGCAGCGCCGGAGCCGCGCCCAGCAATTTGCGACTCGACGTTTGGACCGGCTACCGTCACCACGAAATCGCCCGCCAGCGAGGCAACCGCCTTGAGGATCTCGTCGGCGTTACGCGTGCGGGCAATTTCCCCGGTGATGATGACCGCCCCGGTTTCGACCTGTTCCGGCTCGAAACCAGCCTGGCGGTATTCCTGGCGGATAATGGCGTGCAAACGGTCCACATCCACCGCGTCCGGGGTCAGCAGGGGGGTAAAGTGAATCGGACTTTCGTACAGCACCGACTTGGCATTGACCTGAAATCGCGGCACCTGGCCGGGTCGGGAAACGTCGCCAACCAGCAGGCGCGAAAACACCACCTGGGTGGTTGTGGTACCCACGTCGATCCCAACGCTGACCAGTGTCCGCGAATCACGCATGTGCAGACGCTGCTAGCCTTGCTTGGGCAGGATCATCTCAACGTCGCCGTGCGGACGCGGGATGACATGCACACTGACCAGCTCGCCAATGCGCTGCGCCGCGGCTGCGCCGGCGTCTGTCGCGGCTTTCACCGCGCCCACGTCGCCGCGCACCATCACCGTCACGTACCCGCCGCCAATGTATTCCTTGCCAATCAGTTTCACGTTGGCGGCTTTCACCATCGCGTCCGCCGCTTCGATCGCGCCCACCAAACCCTTGGTCTCGATCATTCCCAATGCAATCATCTGAATTCCACTCATTCTGCCTCCTTGAACCAGGTTTTAATAACGCTTATTCGCGCTGCACGGCGGATTTATTTCGCTTCGCTTTTCAGGGCGGCGACCGCTTTGGGGGCAACCAACATAGCCACGATGACCGCCGTCACGCCGGCGGTCAGTTTGCCGACGATCATCGGGAAGATCAACTGAGGCTCAACACCGGCAGTGAAGCCGAGGTGATCGCCGAAGGTGAAGGCGGCGCTGACCGCGAAAGCGGAATTGAGCACTTTACCGCGCACATCCATGTCCTTCATCATCGCAAACATGGGGATGTTGTTCGCCAGGGTGGCGATCATCCCCGCCGCAGCCACATCACCCATGCCCAGGGCACGGCCAGCCGCTTGCAGCGGTTTACTGAAGACTTTGGTGATGACCTTGACCATCGGGAAGGCGCCCAACAGGACGATGGCAATCGCGCCGATGATTTGCACGCCATCCCAAACCGGCGCCATGCCGGGGATGATGACCATACCGGTCAGGGTTTCCCAGACGATGGCAGCCAGACCAATGGTGATCATGATCACCACGCCCTTGCCGAAGTACTGGAAGCCGGTGGTCATTTTATCGGGGAAGCGCCACAGACCAACCGCAATTAACGCGGCGACGATCACAACCGGCAGCAGGTTGCCGATGACGATGTCCGCACCCCAGCCAGCGGTGAAGCCGCCAGCAATGCAGCCGAGCGGGATGGTGATGAAACCAGCCAGCATACCCAGCGCCAGGTATTTGCGGTCTTCGGCTTTGATCAAGCCGAGTGCAACCGGGATGGAGAAGACGATGGTGGGCCCCATCATCGCGCCGAGAATGATACCGGCGTACAGACCGGCTTCCGGGTTGATGGCGAGCTGCTTGGCAAGCGGGTAACCACCCATGTCGTTCGCCAGCAGAGTGGTGGCAAACATCGCCGGGTCGGCGCCGAGGAACTGGTAAACCGGCACAACTACCGGGCGCAAGATGTTCGCCAGCACCGGCGCGAGGGAGATCACGCCGACCATTGCCAGCCCCAGGGGGCCCATGGCGTTGAAACCGTTTTCGAATTCTTCACCAAGTCCGAAGCGGTTGCCGAGAATGCGGTCGATGGCGCCCAGAACCATGAAGACCATCATGATCCAGATGATGATGACATTAATGTCCACTTTTCAAGTCCTCCTTCAAGAGATTGTTTGGGATTTGGGTAATGCTTTGGATGGAACCGGCTGGAAAGATCTTCGATAATCACCTCCAAATGGATTGTAACAAGCGGGAAATGGGGTCGAGGGCAACAGAAAATCGATTCGGAATCAACCAGGCAGAGCAGCCAAACGACCCTCCTGCCAGCCCCTGGTTATGCGCGCATCGATTTAGCTTTTACGAAAGACCACACTGCCTTCGACTTCGAGCGAATCGAGAATACCAATGATCACCGCATCCACGGCGCTTTCGTCGGTCCTGAGCGTCTGGCGCGCGGAACTGCCCTCCACCAGCATCACCAGCTCACCGGAGCCGGCGCCAACGGTATCGGCAGCGATAAAGGGTTCTCCAAATACTTGATTGTCGGGGGTTGCTTTTTGTACAACCAGAAGTTTTAAGCCTGTGAGTTTGGCGTCTTTGACCGTGGAAACTGCTGAGCCAATGACCCGCGCAATTTGCATGATTTACCTCATCAGATTTTTTGGGGTGAGATGGGGCGTGCGGGAATACAGGTAACGCAGATATTAAACGTCAAACACAAATAGCCGTTAAAACAGCCTAGTTTCATTATAGGAAATCCCCGATTTAATGTCAACATAAAAAAAGGCAAAAGCATTGCAATCGCGTTGCACCACCCGAAAAACGCGCTTCAGCAGCCGGGTTCGGCAATCAGGCGCTCGAGCGCGGCGAGCACTTTCCCGCGCAGAGCAGCATCCGGCGGTGCAAACCCGAACAGATCCACCATCCACAACCCATCTACCGCCAGACGCACGATTATGGCAGTCACCGGGTCGATCTCGTCCGCCTCCAGCAAACGCACCCACTCGGCAAAGGTTTGCTGCATCGGCGCGAGCAGCGCCGGATCGGTGGCAACCGCCGCCAATAGCCCAGAGCTCATACTGGGGATGCGCTGGGAGTCCTGATAGGTGGTGTACAGGTAGGCGCGCGTCCAGCGTCCCGGGGTCTTTTCTCCTTCCTGTTCGGCGGCGGTGGTAAAATCGGCGGTAAAACGCGCCAGGTAATCCTGAATCATGGCTTTGATCAAGGCTTGTTTGCTCGGGTAGTGATACAGCAAGCCGCCCTTGCTGATCCCCGCCTGGCGCGCAGTCAAGTCCAGGGTGAGGTGCTCCACCCCCTGGTGCTGGACAATCTGATTGGCGGCGTCCAGAATGGCGCGCCGGGTAGTATGCGCCGATTTTGGCATGGGTTGAGACTCCTTTCTGCGAAGATATGTTATAATTATACCGTCCAGACGGTATAATTCAAGTCTTTTTTATGCGCCTGCCTGCAATTCACCCCCTGCCGGGGACGTGCGGTTGCAGATCGCATCTATACCCATTAAAAAGGAATGTCTTACATGAAACCTGAAAAACCCATCCAGTGGATTGCTAATCCACGCGCCCGCGCCGCGCAGACCTCCCCGGCGATGCGCGAAATCCTGCCGCCGGAAATTTACCGCGACATCCGCAAATTTCATCAGCAGATTCCCGGCTACCGGATGAGCCCGCTAAAAAGCCTTTCCAACCTGGCAGCCCGCCTGGGGCTGGGCGGCATTTGGGTCAAGGACGAATCGGCGCGGTTGGAGCTGAGTTCGTTTAAGGTGTTGGGCGGCTCGTACGCCATTTACCAGTTGATCCGCCGCCGGCTGGGGCTGGAAGACCAGCCACTCTCGTTTGCCGACCTGACCAGCGGCGCGCTGCGCGAAAGACTGGGCGAATTGGTCTTTGCCGCCGCCACCGACGGCAACCACGGACGCGGGGTCGCCTGGTCGGCTTCGCAGTTGGGCTTCAAATCGGTCATCTACGTCCACAAACTGACCTCCAGGGCGCGCATCCAGTCCATCGAGCGCAACGGCGCACGGGTGGTGGTGGTCGACGGCAATTACGACGACGCCGTCCGCCAGGTGTATCGCGACGCGCAGCAAAACAGCTGGGAGGTGGTCTCGGATACCGCCTGGGAAGGCTACTACGATATTCCGCGCTGGGTTATGCAGGGCTACACCACTCTGCTGAGCGAAGCCCAGGAGCAGCTGGCAGGGCAAGGCTTGAGCCAGCCCACCCACATCCTGGTGCAGGCTGGGGTCGGATCACTGGCAGCCGCGACGATTGGTTTTTACCACAACCTGTTCGGCGATCAGCGCCCGCGTTCGGTGGTGGTCGAGCCGACCAAGGCAGATTGTATATACCAGTCGGCGCTGGCTGGCGACGGCAACCTGCGCACCGTGACCGGCGACCTGGACACGATCATGGCTGGGCTGGCATGCGGCGACCCCAACCCGATTGCCTGGGACATTCTGCGCGACAGCGCCGATTTCTTCGCCCGCTGCCCGGATTACGTCGCGGCAAAGGGTATGCGCGTGTACGCCGTGCCGCTGCGCGGCGACCCGTTCATTGTGTCGGGCGAATCCGGCGCAGTCACCCTGGGCGCATTGATGTACAGCATGGAATATGAAGGCGCGCGCGGACTGCGCCAAGCCTTGAACCTGGGAGCGGATTCGCAAGTGCTGCTGATCAACTCGGAAGGCAACACCTCGCCGGACGATTTCCGTCATGTGGTGTGGGAAGGCGGCATCCCAGTGCCGGATGCATACCGCAGCCTGCCCCCCGGCGGATAACCCCATCCCAAATCCTTGACACAACCTCAATTGGGTATACAATCAATGCATATTATTGTATTCCCCTGGTATTTTTTTTAATTTAAACAAGCCGTTTTAACTGGTATCCGCCGGCGAGGGTGTTCCGCGATGCAAGCCCGACAGGCTGCATGGCGTGGTTCCATTTTTCTTTTTCTCAGGGAGACACAATGAAATCAACTCTGTTTCGCTTACTGGGGCTCGTCATCCTGCTCAGCCTGCTGATTGCGCCGGCTTCGGCAGGCAGCCCGGCAGCCGTCGCGGCGGCAGTCCAGCCCGACGCAGCTGTCAAAGCTGACCCGCCCGGCGAGGACAAATGGCAGCTGGTGGATGCCAGCGCCGAGGCGCAGCCGTCCAATGGGCGCTACATCGTCCTGTTGGAAGGCGATTCGCTGGTGCAGCGCCTGGCGGATGGCAAGCAGGGCGTACAGTTGAACGCCCCGGACGCGCAAGCCTACCGCACCCTGCTGCAGCGCGAGCAGGATGACCGCCTGCAGCAGATCAGCCGCGCGGTACGGCACGCCATACAGCCCGTATTCCGTTATGATGTTGTGCTGAACGGTTTTGCCCTCGATTTGCAACCCCAAGAAGCAGACCGGGTCGCTGCGCTGCCGGGCGTGCGCGCGGTCATCCCTGACCGCCTGGAACAGCCGCTAACCGACGCCGGTCCAACCTTCATCGGCGCGCCGGTGCTGTGGAGCGGCGACACGCCGGGGGATGTCGCCACTTTGGGCGAGGGAATCGTGGTCGGCATTCTGGATACCGGCATAAACTTTGACCATCCTTCCTTCGCCGACGACCTCGACCCGGCTTATACATACCCCACAACCACTAAGAAAGGCGTGTGCGCCGCAGCCGGAGACTACCAGAACGCCTGTAACAACAAATTGATCGGCGCGTACAGCTTCACGGACGGCGAATCAGTCAGCCCGGAGGACAGCCACGGGCACGGCTCGCACACCGCCTCGACCGTGGCGGGCAACCTGCTGACCAATGTGAATTACAACGGCGTCCTGCTGCCCTCGCTCTCCGG
>JBBIQB010000126.1:0-1592 GCA_037442545.1 Bellilinea sp. | reverse complement strand
ATCATCGCCTACGATGTGTGCGGCAATGACGGCTGCTGGACGACTGCCTCGGCGGCGGCGGTGCAGCAAGCCATCCTCGACGGTGTGAACGTGATCAATTTCTCGATTTCGGGCGGTCAGGACGTGTACACCGACCCGGTCGAGCTGGCTTTCCTGGACGCCTTCCAGGCGGGCGTTTTCGTCGCGGCTTCGGCGGGCAATCGGCGCACCGAGCCGACCACCGACGGCAATGTCAACCACCTCAGCCCGTGGGTGATGACCGTCGCCGCCAGCAGCCACAACCGCCGCTTTGGCCACCTGGTGGACGTGAAATACCCGCAAAGCCCGGATGAATTGTCCGGCTTGTTTGCCACGGCAGGCAGCGGGCCTGTGTTCGCCGCCGTGTGGGATACCGAAATCCGTTACAGCAGCGCCAATCCGCGCGGCTGCACGCCGTTCGCCGCGGACGAGTTCGATGACAGCATTGCCTTGATCGAACGCGGCGGCTGCACTTTTGCCAACAAGGTTGGCAATGCCCAGGCAGCCGGGGCAATTGGAGTACTGGTGTACAACAACGCCGGTTTCTCCTTTACGATGGCGGGGCTGGAAGCCAGCAGCATCCCCTCAGCCATGCTCGGTCAGGCGGAGGGCGAAGCACTGCGGGATTACATCCTGGCAAATTCAGCCTCGGATATCATCAAGATCGACATCACCGCCCTGTCCGCCATAGCCAGCGACACGTTCGGCGACATCAAAGCCGATTTCAGTTTCCGCGGACCGAGCGCCAACAACTTCGAGGTGCTCAAGCCGGACATCACCGCCCCCGGGCTGGAAATTCTGGCAGCCGTGGCGGATGGAGTCATCACCCCCGGGTCACCTGCGGAGTATGCTTCCTACCAGGGCACCTCGATGTCCAGCCCGCATGTGGCAGGCGCGGCAGCCCTGATGATGGCGCTGCGCCCCACCTGGAGCCCGGCGGAGGTCAAATCCGCGCTGATGCTGACCGCGAAAACCAGCAACCTCATTAAGGAAGACCGCGCCACCCCGGCGGATGTGTTCGATCACGGCGCCGGGCGGGTCGACCTGAGCGCCGCCGCGCGCTCGCCCATCGTCCTGCAGGAAAGCGCAGCCAATTTCGCCGCGGCAGACCCTGCCCAGGGCGGCGACCCAAAGACGCTCAACCAGCCCAGCCTGCAAAACAACTATTGCATCCAGTCGTGCAGCTGGTCGCGCACCTTCACCAATGCCAGTGATTCCCCGGTGACCCTGAACTTCACCTACCCGGCGTGGATCTCCGGCAGCGCCACCTCGGGGGCAATCAGCACCGGGGAATCCCACACCCTGACCTTCACCGCCGATTCCAGCGCACTGCCGCTCAACCAGTGGAGCTTCGGCGTCATCCAGATCGATACCGGCGGCGGCGCCTTCGCGGACGGGACGCTCTACGCCAATCTGAGCCTGCCGGTAGCGGTGTATACCGCCGCCAGCAACCTGCCCGAACAGGTCACCTTCGAGACCTACCGCAACCGCGCCAGCGGGATGATGACCGGTTTGAAAGCGCTCGAAATCACCCATCTGGTGGTTGATCGTTCCGGGTTGACCAAGGGGACGCC
>JBBIQB010000125.1:0-9680 GCA_037442545.1 Bellilinea sp. | reverse complement strand
TCCTACTGGGGCTGGGAGGGCGAGCGCACCGATGTCGGACCGGCGCTCAAACCGTTCGATAAGGACAAGAACGTCATGCCGTACGAGATGGCGGACTATGTTCAAGCCAATACCCGCCTGCGCGCGCTGGTGCGCCACGGCGGCACGCTGGAAGTGCTCAAGTCGCTGGTCGCCGGCGGGTTCGTCCCGCTGATCGAAAAAGGGATCGTCATCCGCGACTTCAACGGCAGGCTCGGCTGGATGGGACATTACTCCACCATCACCGGTTACGACCAAGCCCGGCAGGTCTTCATCACCCAGGATTCGTACTTCGAGCCGGATTTCAAAGTGTCGTATGACGATCTGCTCGTCCAATGGCGCTCCTTCAATTACGCCTTCCTGGTGATTTACCCGCCCGAACGCGAAGGCGAACTACTGAAACTGCTCGGCGATTACGCCGATTCCACCATCGCCTTCCAGACCGCCGCCGCCATCGCCGCCGAAGAATCCGTCCAATTAAGCGGGCTGGAGCAATTTTTTGCCTACTTCAACCGCGGCACCAGTCTGGTCAATTTGCAGGATTATGCCGGCGCCGCGCGCACCTACGATCAGGCGTTCACCCTGATGGCGTCGCTGCCGGAGAATGACCGTCCGTGGCGGATGATGTGGTATCAGACGGGTCCCTATTTTGCCTATTACTTCACCGGGCGCTACCAGGATGTCGAAAATCTCGCCACCACCACCCTGGATGCCGCCGCCGAGCCCTATTTGGAAGAGAGTTTTGTCTGGCGCGCGCGCGCACGGCTTGCCCTGGGCAACCGCGCCGGCGCCGCCGAGGATGTGCGCAAGAGCCTCGAATACCATCCGGGTTTTGTTCCCGCGGCCGAACTGGCTGCCCTGCTTGGAGTCCAGCCCTGAACGGAGCCATGATCCGAATTCTGCACTTCGCTGACGCTCATATTGACATTGCCAACTACGGCCGGCACGATCCCGACAGCGGTCTGCCGCTGCGTGTGCTCGATTTCCTCAAAGCCCTTGACGCGATTGTCGATACCGCCATCGCCGAGAAGGTCGACCTGGTGCTCTTCGCCGGTGACGCCTACAAGGACCGCACCCCCGCCCCGACCTTCCAGCGCGAGTGGGGCAAGCGCATCATCCGTCTTTCGCGGGCGGGTATCCCCACCGTGCTGCTGGTTGGTAACCACGATCTTTCCCCGGCAGCCGGCCGAGCGCACGCCCTGCAGGAATACCAGACGCTCCAGGTGGACAATGTGCACGTCATCGACCGCCCGCGCCTGCTGCTGCCCGCCGACCTCAACGGCTTGCCGCTGCAGATTATGGCAATCCCGTGGATTTCGCGCTCGGCGCTGATGGCGCTGTTGCAATTGAGCGGGATGGAAATGGAAAAGGTGCACGAGCAAATCGAAATCCGCCTCAACGACATCCTTACCGGCTGGTTTGGACAGATCGATGAAAACCTGCCGGTGGTGCTGACGGCTCACGGCAGCGTGCAGGGTGCGGTGTACGGCGGCGAGCGCAGCGTGATGCTCGGCAACGATCTGGTGCTGCCCGGTTCGCTGGTGCGCAACCCGCGCCTGGACTACGTTGCCCTCGGTCACATTCATAAGTCGCAAAACCTAAACCCCAACACCCACCCGCCGGTGGTCTATCCCGGATCGATCGAGCGGGTTGATTTTGGCGAAGCCCGCGACGACAAGTTCTTTGTCATCGCCGGCGTGGAGCGTGGCAAAACCAATCTGGACTGGCGCAAACTGAACGGGCGGCGGTTCATCGACTGCCTGGTCAACCTGGGCGATGTCCAGAAGGACACCCTGCCCGAAGCGGGCGCGGTGCTGCAAAAAATTATTGCTGCCTTGCCCAAGGCAGAGCAGATGAATGATGCCATCGTCCGCCTGATCATCGATTACCCGCGCGACTGGGAACGGCTGATCGACGAAGCCGCGCTGCGCCGCTACGCCGAAAACAGTTTCGATTTTCATCTCATCCGCCGCCCGCTGATCGAGGGGCGCATTCGCCTGGGGGAAAGTGATACCATCGCCTCCGCCTCGCCGCTGGAATTATTGGATATTTATTGGAAGACCTTGAAAATCAACCCGCAGGAAGCCGACCAACTTAACCGCCTGGCGCAGGCAATCATTTCCTCCGCCGAGAGCCTTTCCGGTGAAACCACCATCGAGTCTTGAGGTATAAAAAACCGAATATTCCATGAATGACCCCTTTCTAGAAATCATCCTCATTTTTCTCCTGCTGGTTGCCAACGGCGTGTTTGCCATGTCGGAAATCGCCATGGTTTCCGCCCGCAAGGTGCGCCTGCAGCAAAAAGCGGACGACGGCAACCCGGCTGCCGTCGCGGCGCTTGAGCTGGCGGAAACGCCCAACCGCTTTCTCTCCACCGTGCAGATCGGCATCACCCTGATTGGTATTCTGGCAGGCGCGCTGGGCGGCGCTACCATCGCCGAATGGCTTGCAATCTACATTGCCGATATTCCCACGCTTGCTCCGTACAGCGAGGGAATTGCGCTGGGGCTGGTGGTCGTCTTCTTGACTTACTTTACCCTGGTCATCGGCGAACTGATTCCCAAGCGCCTGGCGCTCAACAACCCCGAAGCGGTTGCAACCACCGTCTCCCGCCCGATGCGCCTGCTCTCCAACCTGACCTTTCCGCTGGTGCGCCTGCTCAGCGCATCCACCGATCTGGGGCTGCGCATCCTTGGCATTCGTCCTTCCAACGAGCCGCCGGTCACCGAGGAAGAGATCAAAGTGTTGATGGAGCAGGGCACCCAGGTGGGCATTTTCGAGGAAGCCGAACAGGACATGGTCGAGAGCGTCTTTCGCCTGAGCGACCGCTACATCGACGCCATTATGACCCCGCGCACCGAGATCGATTGGATCGACCTGGACAAAAGCCCGGCAGAAATCCTCAAAGAGATCATCAAGAGCAATCATTCGCGTTACCCTGCTGCCCACGACAACCTGGATAACGTGGCGGGTATTCTGCCCGCCAAGGAATTTCTCAGCAAAATGCTCAGCGGTGAGCCTTTCGATGTGCAATCGCTGCTCCAGCCGCCGCTGTTCGTCCCCGACAGCATGTCCGCCCTGAAAGTGCTGGAAATGATTAAAGTCGCCGGGGTGCACGAAGCCCTGGTGCTGGACGAGTACGGCGGGCTGCTCGGTATGGTGACCCTGTACGACGTGCTGCGCGCCATCGTTGGCGAACTGCCCGGAACCGGCGCCAACGGCGAGCCGCACATCGTCCAGCGCGAGGACGGTTCCTGGCTGGTGGATGGGCTGCTTTCCGTGGACGACCTGAAGGAACTGCTCAAGGTGGAAGAACTGCCCGAAGAAGAGCGCATCGGTTATCAGACCGTGGGGGGGTTTATCTTTAACCAGCTGGGCAGTATTCCTTCCGCCGGGCAATCCTTTGCGTGGAGCGGCTACCGCTTTGAAATCATCGACATGGACGGGCGGCGGATTGACAAGGTGCTCGTCACTCACCTGCCGGCCGAATCCGAGGAACTGAGCGCATGATCCCGGTCCGGCTGCAAATTCAAGGCTTCCTGTCCTACCGCGAGCCGGTCGAAATCGACTTCACCCCCTTCGACCTGGCGTGCATCACCGGGCACAATGGGGCGGGAAAATCCACCCTGCTGGATGCGATCACCTGGGTTTTGTTCGGCGAAGCGCGCCGCCGCGATGACGCGCTGATCAACAACCTCGAATCCGCCGCCGAGGTCATCTTCGAATTCGATTACGAAGGCAACCGCTACCGCATCCAGCGCACCAAGCCGCGCAACAAGACCAGCCTGCTCGAATTTCACGTCCTCACCGCGGATGGCTTTTGGCGGCAGATGACCGAGCACTCCCTGCGCGAAACCGAGGCGCGCATCGGCTCGGTGCTGCACATGGATTTCGACACCTTCATCAACGCTTCATTTTTCCTGCAAGGCAAAGCCGACCTGTTCGCCCAGCAAAAACCCGCCGACCGCAAGCGCATCCTCTCCACCATTCTGGGGCTGGAAGTGTGGGAAACCTACCGCGCAGCCGCTGCAGAACAACGCAAGCAGGCAGAGAACCGGTTGAGCATGGTGCGCAACGAGATCCGCGAATGCGAAGACGAGCTGGCGCAGGAAGCCGAACGCCGCCGCCTGCTTGAAGACCTGGAACGCCAAACCCAAAGTCTTGCCCAGCTGCGCAAATCCAAAGAGGAGGCGCTTGACCGCCTCAAGCGATTGGCTGCCTTGCTGGAAGGACAGCGCAGCAACCTGTCCAGCCTGCAAGAGCGCCTCCAAATGGAACAGCAGCGCTGCGACCAGCGTGCTCGCCGGTTGGAGGAGCAGCGCAAACGCCAGCGCCTGCTGGAAGATGAACTTGCCCATGCCGCCGAAATCGAGGCTGCCTACGCCGCCTGGCAAAACCTGAATCAGGAACTGAAACAGTGGGAGGCGCTTGCTAGCCAATACCACCCCTTGCAGCAGCAGCGCCTTCGGCTCGACAACGCTGTTCAAACCGAACGCGCCCGCCTGGAACAAGACGTGCAGCACTTAAAGATAGAGCAGCAAACCATTGTAAAACATCAGACCAGTCTGCCGGATGCGCAGGCAAAACTCGCCGAACTGCATACCCGCACCGTTGGGCTGGAAGCGCAAATCCAACTGCGCAAACAACTCGAACAGCAACGTATGGTTCTCCACGAACAAATGGCGCGACAATCCGCCGAGATCCGCGCCTGGGAGGAAAAACTTAACGTCCTCCGGGAGCGCATCCAGCGCTTGCAAGGCACCGAGCAGGAAACCTGCCCGTTGTGCGGTCAACCGCTGGATTCTTCCAGCCGGGCTGACCGTTTGGAAGCGCTGCAAAGCGAAACTGTGCATAGCTCGACGCAGATTAGCGCTCAAAAAGCCGCTTTGAACGATCTCCAGCGCCAGCATAAACAGCTCGATCAGCAGATCACCGCCGCCGCCGTGTACGAAAGCGATCTTCTCGGATTGAACCGCCAGTTCTCTGCGTTGGAAGTGCAAATTGAAAACACGCAGCGATCCATTGCCGAATGGCAGCAGCAAAAATTACCCTGCCTGAACGAACTGGAAGTCCGGCTCGCCCGCCAGGATTTTGCCCTGGCGCAACGCGCCCGCCTGGCGGAAATCGATGCCGCGCTGGACGCCCTGGACTACGATGCGGACGCGCACCAAAATGCCCGCCAGGCAGAGCAGGTTGCCAAAACCGCCAATGAGCGGATGCGCCAGCTTGAGAAAGCCCGCGCCGAACTCAACCCGCTGCTTGAAGAAATTGACACGAACGAACAAGCCCTGAAAGCCGATTCCGCCGGGTTGGAGCGGCTGCGCGCCGAACATCAAAAAGCCAGCCAAGATTACCACCGCCAAACGCAGGATTTGCCTGATATTGGTGCAGCCGAGCGCGAACTAGACGCCATCAAGATAAGCGAAAACAAGCTTCACCGCGATGTCGGCGCTGCCCGCCAGAAGGTGGACGTATTGCAAAACGTCCGCCAGCGGCTGGAAGCCTGCAAGAGGGAGATGGATGAGGTCAACCAACACCTCTCGCGCCTGAAATCGCTCGAACGCGCCTTTGGCAAGGACGGCGTGCCCGCCCTGTTGATCGAGCAGGCGCTGCCCGAGATCGAAGCCCACGCGAACCAGATTCTCGACCAGTTATCCAACGGCGGTATGACCGTCCGCTTCGAGACGCAGCGCGATTTCAAAGCCAAACACCGCGAGGACAAGAAAGAAACCCTCGACATCATCATCAGCGATGCCGCTGGTCAGCGCGAATACGAAATGTACTCCGGCGGCGAAGCCTTCCGGGTCAATTTTGCCATCCGGCTTGCCCTGTCGCGCGTGCTTGCTCACCGCGCCGCTGCCCGCCTGCAGACCCTGTTCATCGATGAGGGCTTTGGCAGCCAGGACGCCGAGGGCCGCCAGCGCCTGATCGAGGCGATAAACTCGGTGCGCGATGACTTTGCCAAGATCCTGGTGATTACCCATCTTGAAGAACTGAAGGACGCCTTCCCTGCGCGCATCGAGGTGGAAAAGAACGCCTTCGGCTCGGCAGCCCGGGTACGGGTGGCATGATCGCGCCATCCACAGGAGAGACTGTGATCCCCTACCGGCTGGGCGTCCAGCAGCGCATTCTGCCCAACTACCGCGCCCCGTTTTTCGAAGCGCTGGGCGCAGCCTGTCCGCGCGGGCTGGCTGTCTTTGCCGGGCTGCCGCGCCCGGACGAGGCGGTCGAATCGCGCGCACAGTTGGAAAACGCCCGCCTCTATCCTGCTGCCAATGCGCATCTGCTGCGCGGCGGGCTGTACCTGTGCTGGCAGCGCGGCGGACGCGCCTGGCTGCGCGATTGGCAGCCTGAGGTGTTGATTATGGAAGCCAACCCGCGCTACTTGAGCAGCCCGCGCCTGATGGACTGGATGCGCGCCCGCCGCCGCGCGCTGGTTGGTTGGGGGCTTGGCGCACCAACCGGTAGCGGCGCGCTGGCTGCTGTACAGCGGGTGGTGTGGCGGCGCTTTCTGGCGCGCTTCGATGCGCTGCTGGTCTATTCCCGCCAGGGCGCCGAGCAATACGCCCGGCTGGGTTTCGATGTGGCGCGCATCTTCGTCGCCCCCAATGCGGTGGCTGCCCGCCCAACCCAGCCGCCCCCGCAGCGCCTGCCCGGCTTTGCCGCTGACCGCGCGACCGTGCTCTATGTCGGACGGCTGCAAGCTCGTAAACGCATCGACCTGCTGCTGCGCGCCTGCGTTGCCCTCCCCGATGGGCTGCAGCCCGATCTGTGGATCGTTGGCGACGGTCCCGCCCGCGCCGAACTGGAACGCCTGGCAGCTGGGGTGTACCCCGCGGCGCGTTTCTTTGGTGCGCGCTACGGCGCCGAACTGGAAGCAGCCTTCAGCCAGGCTGACCTGTTCGTCCTGCCCGGCACCGGCGGTCTGGCGGTGCAGCAAGCCATGTCGTTTGCCCTGCCGGTCATCGTCGCCGAAGCCGATGGCACTCAGTCCAACCTGGTGGGCGATCAAAACGGCTGGGTGCTCCCGCCCGGCGATCTGTCTGCCCTGACCGCCACCCTGCAGCAAGCGCTGGCGCAGCCCTCGCGCTTGCGCCGCATGGGGTTGGAGTCGTACCAGATTGTCCGCGAACAGGTCAACCTGGAAACCATGCTGGCTTCCTTTGCCCGCGCCATCGACTGCGCCGCCCGCCGCGCCGGTGTGAGTGCGCCAGCCATTCCGACCCCCAACGGAGACGCCTGAGTATGCGCATCCTGCTGCTCGCCGACGGGCGCAGCCCGATCACCCTGCGCTGGCTGGACAGCCTGCGCGCGCTGGACTACCGCGTTTCGCTGATTTCGTCCTTTCCCTGCAACCCGCCGGAGGGCATCGCGGATTTCTTTTACCTGCCGGTGGCGTTCAGCGGCTGGGCGGCTGCGCTGCCGGGGCGCGGGTCTGCCGCCGCCCGCCTATCGCGCCTGGCGGGGATCAAACGCCGCCTGGTGGCCACCTTCCGCGCTGCGCTGCTGGCAATCCGCTACCGGCTGGCGGTGCTCGACCTGCCCGTCCGCCGCTACTGCGCGCTGGTCGGGCGCGTCCAGCCCGACCTGGTTCACGCGCTGCGCATCCCCTTCGAGGGCGCACTGGCGGCTGCCACCCCGCCCGGCATCCCGCTTGCCCTGTCCATCTGGGGCAACGATCTGACCCTGCACGCGGGTCAGACGCGCGGCATGGCGCGCCTGACCCGCGCTGCGCTCTTGCGCGCCGACGGGCTGCACACCGACGCACTGCGCGACCTCAACCTTGCGTATGCCTGGGGCTTTTCTGCCGGGAAACCCTCGCTGGTCATCCCGACCAACGGCGGCATTGACCTGCGCCGCATGACCACCGAACGCCAGCCGCTGCCCGCCGAACTGGAAAGCCGCATCCCGCCCGACCTGCCGCTGGTGATTAACCCGCGCGGCGTGCGCGCCTATACCTGCACCGCCGCCTTTTTCCAATCCATCCCGCTCATTCTCGAACGCCGCCCGCAGGTGATCGTTGTTTGTCCAGGCATGGCGGGCGAGCCTGAAGCCGAAGCTTGGCGGCAGCGCCTGCGCCTCGACCAGCGGATGGTACTGCTGCCAGCGTTGCCGCAGGGTCAGCTTTGGTCGCTGTTCGCCCGCAGTGCGGTGTCCGTTTCGGTCACTACCCACGACGGCACCCCCAACACGCTGCTGGAAGCCATGGCGTGCGGCAGTTTTCCCGTCGCCGGCGACCTGGAAAGCCTGCGCGAGTGGATCACCCCCGGCGTTAACGGGCTGCTGGTTGAGGCGCGCGAACCGCAAGCCATTGCCGCGGCGGTGCTCGCCGCGCTCGATCAACCCGGGCTGCGCGCGCAGGCAGCTGAATATAACCTGCGCCTGGTTGGGGAGCGCGCCGAGGTGGCTGGCGTGCGCCCGCGCCTGGATGCCTTCTACCGTCAGTTGACCGGCGGTTGAACCAACCCAATTTTCAAAATCCGGTATACTTAAAGCGTTCTTCGACCCTCGGACAATCCCGTTGACGAATCGCCGAGCGTTCCACGAGGGGGGATTGGTTTCCTGTGGCAATCGCGTTGTTTTCACCAAGGAGTTGCATCCAGCCATGAACGAAACGATTCGGGATCGTATTCGCGGGATTTTCGTTGGTGCAGCGGTGGGGGATGCGCTGGGGATGCCGCTCGAATTTGGCAGCGCCGCCCCGGCGGAGCGCATGATCCGCACCATGCGCCCCGGACGCCTGCCGGCTGGTTGCTTTACCGATGACACCGAAATGGCACTGGCTCTGTCCGCAAGCCTGCTGCACAATCACAAACTCGACGGCGATGACCTGGCGCAGCGCTTCACTGCCTGGTACCGCAGCAACCCGCCGGATGTCGGCATTCACACCGCCAACGTGCTGCAACGCATCAGCCGCGGCGAATCCTGGCAGGAAGCAGTTGAAACCGTCCAGCAAATGAACCCGCACAACGCCGGAAACGGCTCGCTGATGCGCTGCTATCCGGTGGCTGTCGCCTGCTGGAATGATCTGCGAGCGTTGGTCGAGCAGTCCTGCCTGCAAAGCCGGGTTACTCACCCGCACGAGGAGTGCCAGGCAGCCTGCGTTTTCATTAATGAGATGATTTACCACCTGATCCACGGCAGCGCGCCGCGCCAGGCATACCAACAGGCGCTCGATCAAACCGGACTGCCGGATGGGCTGCGTACCGCCGCGCTGCTCGCCCCGCGCCGCAAGCGCGAGGAGCTACGCAACACCGGCTGGGTGCGCCACACCCTGGAAAGTGCGGTGTGGGGCTTGCTGACCACCGGCTCCTTCGAAGAAGCCCTGGTGCAGGTGATCAACCTGGGCGCGGATACCGACACGACCGGGGCGGTCACCGGCGCGCTGGCGGGCGCCGCCTACGGCTTGAAAGCCATTCCGCCGGACTGGAAAAACGCCCTGCGCGGCGAATATCCGCTCCAATCCGGCAAAATCTGGCGACTGGATGATTTCGTCAACCTGGCGGATCAGCTGGCAGCCAAATGCGCACTGGCGTGAGCGCGCGCCCGGAGGCACTGTCGCCGCGCATCGATACTTGTGCCGCGCGTTGGATACACTGCAGGCGAGCAGCCTGCCGGTTGATGGGGTGGGGGATCGCGGTGACGTAAACCTCCATAAGAGG
>JBBIQB010000124.1:0-9821 GCA_037442545.1 Bellilinea sp. | reverse complement strand
ATTGTCGCGTATTGCGCCTCGTTCATCCTACTTTACCAATTTTGGAACGGTCACGTTTTTGCAAGGGGTAAAAATTTGTCAGACAAATTAGCCGGGAACGCCCGGCTTTGGCTTGATTTTCGGCACTGATTGGGTCATAATATTAATCAGATTTCCCCGTTTTACCTAAAACTCAAAGGAGGACAGGATGAGTTCCAAACCTGCGTTCGAGCCCACACCGCTCAAGCGTGTCACACCGGTGCCGAGTGATATCGAGATTGCCCAACAAGCGACTCTCAAACCGATCACCCAGATCGCCGGAGAGTTGGGGTTGTTGCCTGATGAATTCGAGTTATACGGGCAGCACAAAGCCAAAGTGCGGTTGGAGGTGCTGGAGCGGCTGCGCGATGTGCCCAACGGGAAGTACATCGATGTAACCGCCATCACCCCCACCCCGCTGGGCGAGGGCAAGACCACCACCACCATCGGCTTGAGCCAGGCATTGGGCGCGCACCTGGGCAAGTCGGTGATGACCTGCATCCGCCAGCCCAGCCAAGGACCCACCTTTGGCATCAAAGGCGGCGCCGCCGGCGGTGGTTACAGCCAGGTCATCCCCATGGAGGACTTCAACCTGCACCTGACCGGCGATATTCACGCCATTACCGCCGCCAACAACCTGATGGCAGCGGCAATCGACGTGCGCATGTTGCACGAGTCGGAAGCCAGCGACGAGCAACTGTTCGAACGGCTTTTCCCGCCCGACAAGGGCGGAAGGCGGCGGTTTTCGATCAACATGACTTCCCGGCTAAAGAAACTCGGCATCGATAAATCCAATCCCGAAGAGATGATCCCCGAAGAGCGCAGCCGCTTCGTGCGTCTCGACATCGATCCGGCGTCGATCACCTGGCGGCGCGTGCTGGATACCAGCGACCGCTTTTTGCGCGGCATCACCGTCGGACAGGGCGCCAACGAAAAAGGCTTCGAACGGCAGACCAGCTTCGACATCACCGTCGCCAGCGAAATTATGGCAATCCTGGCGCTAACCACTTCGCTGGCGGACATGCGCCGCCGCTTTGGGGAGATTGTGATCGGTACCAACCGCAAGGGCGAAGCCATCAACGCCGACGACCTGGGCGTGGCAGGCGCCATGACGGTACTGATGCGCGATGCCATCAAGCCGACCCTAATGCAAACCTTGGAAGGCACGCCGGTATTCGTCCACGCCGGTCCGTTCGCCAACATTGCCCATGGCAACAGTTCGATCCTGGCGGATATGATCGGTTTGAAACTGGCGGATTACGTGGTGACCGAATCCGGCTTCGGTTCGGATATGGGCATGGAGAAGTTTTTCGACATCAAGTGCCGCTATTCCGGGCTGGCGCCCAGCGTGGTGGTGATGGTCGCCACCGTGCGGGCGTTGAAGATGCACGGCGGCGGTCCCAAGGTGGTGGCGGGCAAACCCCTGGATTCCGCCTATACCGACGAAAACCTCGATTTGCTGCGCGCCGGACTGGGCAACCTGCTGGCGCACGTCGGCATTGCGCGCAAATACGGCGTGCCGGTGGTGGTGGCGATCAACTCGTTTGCCACCGACAGCGAAGCCGAACTGGCGTTGATCCGCAAAGTCGCCATGGAACAAGGCGGCGCCGAGGACGCGGTCATTTGCCGCCACTGGGCGCTGGGCGGTGAAGGCGCGCGCGACCTGGCTGAAGCAGTGGTCAAGGCGGCAGAAAAACCTTCCAATTTCAATTTCCTGTACCCGCTCGATCTGCCGATCAAGGAAAAGATCGAGATCATCGCCCGCGAAGTGTACGGCGCAGACGGGGTGGATTACCAGCCGCTAGCGGAGGAACGCATCGCCGACTACACCCGCCTGGGTTTCGACAAATTGCCGATCTGCATGGCAAAGACTCACCTCAGCCTGAGTCACGACGCCAACCTGAAAGGCGTGCCGAAAGGCTTCCGCGTCCCGGTGCGCGACATCCGCGCTTCGGTCGGGGCAGGCTTCCTTTACCCCCTGCTGGGAACGATGAGCACCATGCCCGGCTTGCCCACCCGCCCGGCATTTTATGATGTAGACCTGGACCTGGAGACCGGCCGAGTGGTGGGGTTGTTCTAAAAAATATGATATGATCCGTGCAGGAGGTTCAACGTGGATTTATACGGTCGTGAAGCCATCTCGATTGATGTAGGTCAACGGCTGAAGTCGCTGCGCGAGGAACGCGGCATTTCGATGCGCACCCTGGCAAAAAACAGCGGTCTTTCCGCCAATGCCTTGAGCATGATCGAGCGCGGGTTGACTTCGCCTTCAATCAGTACATTGTTCAAAATCGCTTCGGCACTGGGCGTACCCATCACCGATTTCTTTCGTTCGCAGCCGGAGCGGCAAAAAGTGGTCTTCAGCCGCGCCCACCAGCGCACGCGCATCCCGTTTTTGCGCGGACTGTGGGAAGGGATGGGCGGCGAGACCTTCGCCGGACGGATGAACGCATTTACCATCAACCTGGATAACGGCGCCAACAGCGGTCCGCACCAAATTGTGCATACCGGGGCGGAGTTCGTCTTTTGTCTGCGCGGCAAGCTGGAGTACAACGTCAACAACGAACGCTACTTGCTGGAAACCGGCGACAGCCTGATGTTCGCGGCGCATTTAACCCACCGCTGGCGCAATCCGGGACCCGGCGCGTGCACGGCGGTGATCATTATTTCCTGTCACGAAGAAGGCGACCGTCTTTCGGAGTTCAATCACGTCACCGGCGCCATTGAAGAAAGCAAGCCGCCGGGCGACAAGGTGTAAGCCCGCAATTCGGCATATATATAATTGGCTCAGCCGGATACCGGCTGATAATCCAATAAAAGCATACCCGGAGGCGAGGAGTGGCATTTTTCGATCTGCCGTTGGAACAACTGCGCGAATACCAGCCGCCGCACGAGGAACCGCCCGATTTTGATACCTTCTGGCAGGAAACGCTGCGCCAGACAAGAACCCACCCACTGCAAGCGCTCTTTGAGCCGGTTGACTCCGGACTGCGCGCACTGCAATCCTATGATGTGACCTTCAACGGTTATGGCGGGCAGCCGGTCAAGGGCTGGTTGAACCTGCCCACCGGGTCAAGCGCCCGGCTGCCGGTGGTGGTCGAGTATATCGGCTACGGCGGCGGCAGGGGATTGCCCTCCGAATGGCTGCTGTGGGCAAGCGCCGGTTTTGCCCACCTGGTGATGGATACTCGCGGTCAGGGCAGTGTCTGGCGGCAGGGCGACACCCCGGATATACAGCCGGACGGCGCCAGCCCGCACGCGCCCGGTTTTATGACCTTGGGTGTGCTCGCGCCGGAGACGTACTATTACCGCCGGGTGTTTGTGGATGCCGTGCGTGCGGTGGAAGCTGCCCGCGCCTTCCCGCAGGTGGACGCCAGCCGGGTGGCGGTCACTGGCGGCAGCCAGGGCGGCGGCATCAGCCTGGCGGCGGCGGCGCTAGCGGACAATGTGCAGGTATGCATGCCGGATGTGCCCTACCTGTGCCATTACCACCGGGCAATCGAAATCACCCCCTCTGGACCGTACCAGGAAATTGCCCAGTTCTGCCAGATTCACCGCCAGCGCAGCCAGCAGGTTTTCCGCACCTTGGCGTATTTCGATGGGGTCAACTTTGCCGGGCGCATCCGCGCGCGCTGCCTGTTCTCGGTCGGGCTGATGGACGAGATCTGCCCGCCCTCGACCGTCTTCGCGGCGTACAACCGGGTAGCGGCGGAGAAGGACATCCGTATCTATACCTACAATCACCACGAAGGCGGCGGGGCGCACCACGAGATTGAGAAGGTGCGCTTTTTGCACTCCCTGTGGGGCTGAACGCCCTGCTCTGCTCTGGCAGAAGCCCTTGTTCGATGCCTGCGGGATGGCTGGGCTGCCGGCGGCAAACACATGGCGCGCCGGTAGCCGGCGGACGGACCACTTCGGCGCGGTTGAGCCGGATGGGAATGCTCCCGATTTGCCCGATATGAAGTAAGATTAATCCGTCATGTTCAAGCCGCGAAAAAAGAGTGAACCCGCCGCTCCCAAAGCGAAGAAGATCAACAAGATCGACCTGACCATTCCGGGGCACCTGCTCGAACTGCGCAAACGTCTGCTGCGCGGTCTGATGGTGTTGATCATCGCCATCATCGGGGCAATGCTGATGGGCGAAAGATTGATCGAGGTGCTGGCGTACCCCATCGGCGGCGTGGATAAACTGATCTCGATCGAGGTCACCGAGAATATCGCCGTGTTCATGCGGGTTTCACTACTGGGCGGTTTCATCATCGCGTTTCCCTTCTTGCTGGGCGAAGCGCTCGGCTTCATCAAAGAAGGACTGGAAGCAAACGAGATGCGCGGGCTGATGATTGCCATCCCGTTTGCCACGCTGCTGTTCGTCAGTGGAGTGCTGTTCGCCTACTTCGTCATGCTGCCCGCCGCGCTGCCTTTTCTGATCAGTTTCATCGGCATCACCACCACCCCGCGGCTGGCAAATTATTACAGTTTTGTCACCAACCTGCTGTTTTGGATCGGAATCAGTTTTGAAACACCGCTGGTGGTGTATATTCTGGCTCGCTTCCGCCTGGTAACCGCCGCCAGCCTCGCCCGTCAGTGGCGTTTTGCCATCATCATCATCGCCATCCTGGCAGCCTTTGTCACCCCAACCCCCGATCCGGTCAATATGGGGCTGCTGATGCTGCCATTGTTCGTGCTCTATCTACTGAGTATTCTGCTGGCAAAAGTGGCGGTGCGCGAATGATGGTCAAGCCGGCGGGTAAACTATGTTAGAATCACGCTGGAAGGAGAGTGGCTTATGTTGCACAATTTCAGTGGTTGGGAATTACTGGTCGTCCTGGTAATCATCCTGTTGTTGTTTGGCGTGGGACGAATTTCCAAAATTGCCAGCGAACTGGGCAGCGGCATTCGCGCCTTCCGCAAAGGATTGAAAGGCGAAGGGGAGGAGGCTGACACCCGGGGCGATTCGAAATCCGAATCCTGACCGGCTTTGTTTAGCATCCCGGTCAGCCGGATTTGGACTCGCTGCCGGGCTCACCGTCGGATGGATTTTGTTGTTCAGGGGGTGATTTTTTCGGTTCAGGCACAGACCCGGCTTCCTCGTCGAGGGCTACCGGGCGGTAACGCGGATCAACGGTTCGGAAGGTTTCCTCTTCCGAACCGTCTTTGTCCTGCATATATTCCCGGCGGAATTTTTCGGTTGCCTGGTTGAATTCGTCCACCCCGGCTTCGCGCGCCAGGCGGCTGGGCATCTCGCGGATATCGCGGGTGGTGTCGATGAACATGCGCCAGAACGGCGATTTGATCACCACGCGAAAGACTTTGCCAATTTTCAACCCGGCGTCCTTCATGCCTTGCGGTCCCAACAGGATCAATGCCAGAATCAGAATAAATAGGGCTTCACCGAGCCCAACATTAAGTATTTCCATGCGGAAATCCGAATAACATCACCAAGGTTAAACGTCTTTTGAGCAGGCAGGGTTGGCGCGGAGCGGATACGAACAACAACCAACCTCAGGGGGTATTATAGCCGTTTTCACGGGTATTATCAGCGCAAATCCGGCGATGGGCTGGTCTTATTGCCGCCCTGCCCGGACTGGCTTTCGACGCTCAACTGCGCCCGTTCGCACATGATTTCCAGCCCAAAAACCGCAACATGATTACGATCATCTTTGGAACAGGTTTGTGTCAAAAAGATTATACACAACGGGCTTTTTTCTTCTATTTTAATCAAAATCACCTTATACTATCGACAACAAACCAGCAACACAGTACAGCAGAGCATTACAAAATTATCATCATAATTACTCCTCCTGGGTGAAGCACCGCATAGGTGCTGGTTGGGTTTGGGAAGCCGCGCCGTCAAGTCCCTGACGGCGCGGCGCATTTAAGCCCGTGGAGGAAGGTACAAGCCCACAGTAAGCAAGCGGTCAGCCTTTCAAGATTACCCGCCCGTCGAGCGCCAGAGCGCCGCGCGGGAACACGCGCAGCGGGTTGATCTCGATTTCCTCAATCTGCTCGAAATCGAGCGCTATCTGGCTCAGGCGCAGTATGGTGTCCACCACCGCGTCCAGATCGGCAGGCGCTTCGCCGCGAAAACCGCCGAGCAGTTTTCCGGCATGGGTCTGGTGGATCATCTCCAGCGCGTCCTGGCGGGTCAACGGCGCCACCCGGAAGGCTACGTCCCCAAACAGTTCGACGTAAATGCCGCCCAACCCGAACATGACCAGCGGTCCGAAATTGGGATCGCGGCGCATCCCGACGATGACTTCCTGCCCGCGTGCCGCCATGCGCTCGACCAGCACGCCTTGCAGCGCAGCCTGCGGCAGCCGGGCAGCCAGGCTGGTCATCATCTCCGTGTAGGCAGCTGCCACCGCGCCCGAATCGTTCAGGTTCAGGCAAATGCCGCCGAAATCCGACTTGTGCAAAATATCCGGCGAGACGATTTTCATTACCACCGGGTAGCCGATGCGTTCCGCGATTGCCACCGCCTGTTCGGCATCCTGCGCCGCCTCTCCGGCAACGACCGGCACGCCGTAGGCGCTGAGCAGCGGGCGGGTAAGCGCCTCACCCAGCGTGGACTGCCCGCGCGCCTGGGCGAGTATGCGTTGCGCCGCGCCGCGGTCGATTCCGGCCGGGCTGGTAGGTTGCTGCTGCGCCTTCTGCTGCCAACCAGCCTGGCGCAGCATCGCGCCGAGCACCCGCCCCGGAATTTCGGGAAAGACGTACATCGGCACGCCGTGGCTGTGCAGCACCTGGCGGGCTTTTTCGACGCTCCATTCACCCATGAAGCACGCCAGCACCGGCTTGCGGCTGCCGGCGGAGACCTGGCAGATCTTCTCGGCGACCTCCGCCGGGTTGACCAGCGCCTGCGGGACGAGAATTACCACCACTGCGTCCACATTGGCGTCCGCCAGCGTGTGTTGCAGGGCATATTCATATTCGGGCGGTTCGGCGCCGCCGAGCATGTCGATCGGATTGGAAACCTGCGCGGAAGGATTGAGCCGCTGGCGCAGCGCGGCGCGGGTGGCTTCTTCCAGGTCGGCGATCTGCAAGCCGTTGGCTGCCAGGCTGTCGGAGAGCAGCGCCGCCGGTCCGCCGGCATTGGTAATCATTGCCACCCGGTTGCCAGCCGGAAGCGGCTGGCGGTCGAGCGCGGTGGAAATATCGAACAGGTCGGTCACCGTATCGACCTCGATCACGCCGGATTGCAGGAAAGCCGCCTGATAGGCGGTATGCGAACCCGCCAGCGAACCGGTGTGCGAGGAAACCGCCCGCGCCCCGGCGCTGGTCCGCCCGGCTTTGAGCAGGACAATCGGCTTGCGCGGGGTAACCTGCCGCGCGGCGCGGATGAAGCGCTGCCCGTCGCGGATCATTTCGACGTAGATTGCCAGGACGCGCGTGTTGGCGTCCTGGCTGAGGTATTCGATCATATCGGTCTCGGTCACGTCGGCTTCGTTGCCCAGGCTGGCAAAATTGGAAAAGCCGATCTGTTTGTTGCGGATGTAATCCACCACCCCGCCCGCCACCGCGCCAGATTGCGAGACAAAACCGATCCCGCCCCGATCCGGCACGCCCTGGATGAAGGTGGTATTAAGCCCGGAATACAGGTCGAGCGTGCCCACGCAGTTGGGACCCACCAGGCGCATTTGGTAACGCGCGGCAATGGCAAGCACCTGTTTTTCCAATTCCGCGCCTTCGGCACCCACTTCCTTAAAGCCGCCGGAAATGATCGTCACGGCGCGAATACCGCGCTGACCGCAGGCTTCCAGTGCTTCGGGGATGGCAGCCGCCGGCAGGACGATCACCGCCAGGTCAAGCGGGTCGGGTACCGCGGCGATATCCGGGTAACATTTGAGGCCGAGAATCTCCTCGGCGCGCGGATTGACCGGCGCGATGTGACCCGTGAAACCGTACAGGGTCATGTTGCGCAGGATACCAAAACTCAACTTGTTGGGGCTGGCGGATGCGCCAAGAATGGCAACACCCCGCGGCGCAAAAAAGGGGGTCAAGCCGTGGTGCATTCAATCCTCCTGGGGGTTGGGGGTGTAAACGGGCAACCCTATTGTAGTCAATTTGGACGAGGATTGTTAGTGATTAAAATAACTCCGTCCAGCCGGATTTGCCGGAAGGGCGGCTCAGTGTTCGAGGAAGACCAGGGTGGTATCCTGGATTTGGATTTGATCGCCGTGCTTCAGGGCGCGGGTGGAGGTGAGCGGGCGCTGGTTGTACAGCACCGGCACGTCGCTGAACATCACTTCAACGAAATACCCGCGGCGGGCTTTTTGAATCCAGAACTCGATGTACTCCGAGCCGGAGAAGGGAATCTTGACCGAAAAGGCGGGATCGTTACCAATGCGGATGATACCTTCGTTGGGCAGCGGTTTTTCGACCGGCTTGCCATCGGTGACCGGGATCAACAGGCGCGGGCGCAGGATCGCCCCGCGACGCGACAGGTTGAGCCGCGCCGCGGGCAGCCGGCGGGTCACCCCTTTAACCAACCATTCGGACTGCTGTGCAAAGGCTGCCGGGGCGTTTTTCTCGCCCGCCGCCGAATTTGCCGGCGGATGGCGGGTGCGGTCGAGCCGGGCAACAATCGCGCGGCGGTCGAAGCGCGGCTGGGTCGGTTGCCAGAACAACAACAGGCTGGTCAGCCCCAGCACGGTAGCCAGGCTGACCAGCGCCGGCGCGCGGTGCTCCAACCACGCCGCCATGCGCACCCAAGCGGAAAACCCCCAGATCTGATCCTGGCGGAAGACCGGCTGGATGACATGCGTCATCTGGTTGAGGATGGAAACCGTATTCGCCAGCCGGATTTCGGTCGACCGGCACAACCGCTCGATTTGGCTCCACTGCCCGGCTGCCTGCAACAGCGTCCGTCGATCCTCTCCGAGCGGGGCAGATTGCAGCCCGGTCAATGCGGCTTGCAGGCTGGCGTCCTGTTCGAGCGCGGATAACTGCACAGCCAGCGCCTGGTTGGCGCGGCGGATGGCGTGAATTTCGCCCAGCAGGCGCGGCGAAGCGCTATGGATATGTTGCAAGGCGGTCATCTGGCGGTTGGTATCCTGGCTGTCAACCTCGCCAAGCGAATACGCCAGATTCGCCGCCCCGCGCAACTCCGCCAGGGTGCGCTGGTAGCGCAGCACCGCGTGGGCAATCAGGTCGAGCTGCTGGGCGAGCCGGGCGGTATCGGAAGCGGACTGGCTGCCCGCGCGCAGATTGTAAGCATCATGCCAGTGGATGTAGTCCTGCGCGACGGCGGGCTGAAGCGTTTCTAGCAGGCTGGCGCGGTAGGCGCTCAACCCGCGCAGCCGGGCTTCAAATTCGGGCTGGGCGGTTAACAGTGCCTGAACCTGGCGGGCTGCCGGGCGGTAAGGGTTGATATCCAGGATCAGCCGCGCCAGCGGCAGCGCCGCAGCCAGACCCAACGACAGCGCCAGGCAGACCAGCCCGGCTCTGCGCGCGCCGCTTTGTTTTTGCCAGCCGCGCGCCAGCCAGCGCGCCAGGCGGGTCAGGAATTCCAGGATAGAGAAACGATCACGCAATTCGCTCTTCTTTCGCGGGGGTATGGAGTTGCGGGGGCAGCCGCACCCGGGCTATCATTCCCCATTGCTTCAAAACGTCCGCCGGGTTAGGTTAATTATAGACAAAATGGATGAATTGCAAGCCGAATTGAGCCGCGATTTGCCGCCAAGCCGCCCGGCAGGCACGGCAATTAATTGACAGCGCCCGGCAGGCGTGTTAGAATGAGGGCGTTCTGCCCGCCCCCATCGTCTAGCGGCCCAGGACGGAGCCCTCTCAAGGCTCAAACAGGG
>JBBIQB010000123.1:0-9881 GCA_037442545.1 Bellilinea sp. | reverse complement strand
GACTCCGCCGCGGCCGAGGCGTTCCTGCGCAAGAGCGGCGTGGCGGGAGCGGGCTGGTATTTCAGTGGGCAGACCGTAAACTGGTGGCACGGTTTCAAAACCGGGTCGGACCGCGTTTTATGCAGCCGCTGGCGGACGTGTTGAAATTGCTCGCCAAGGAGGAGATCCATCCGCATGGCGCGCACCGCGGCTTGTTCATCGCCCTGCCAGTCATTGCGCTGGCATCCGCCCTGACTGCAGCGCTGTACGTTCCCATGTTTGGCATAAACCCGTTTTTTTCCTTCCAGGGCGATCTGGTGGTGACGATTTATTTGCTCAGCGTGTTGACCATCTCGCTTGGGCTGGCAGGCGCCAACTCGATTGACCGGTTTTCGCTGGTCGGCGCAACCCGCACCCTGACTCAGCTGTTTTCCTACGAAGCACCGTTTCTGCTGGCGCTGATTGGACCGGCGCTGGCTGCCCAAACCTGGCAGATCAGCAAGATCAATGCCTTCACCGCCGAAACGACCTGGATGATCGTTGCCCAGCCAATTGGTTTCGTCATCGCGTTGGTCGGGTTGATGGGTAAACTGGAACTGCCGCCGTTTGATGCGCCCGAAGCCGAGACCGAGATTGTTGCCGGCGCGCTGACCGAATACAGCGGGCGTGGTTTTGCCCTCTTCCGCCTGGGCAAGGACGTCGAGCTGGTGATTGGGCTGACGCTGGTGGCGGCCTTCTACCTGGGTGGAATTTCCAACCCGGTCGAGTTCATTCTCAAAACTGGCGGGTTGCTGCTGGTACTGGCGCTGCTGCAAACGGCGTTTGCCCGCCTGCGCATCGACCAGACGGTCGGTTTATGGTGGCGCGTAGGGGCTTTAATGGGACTGGTTCAACTGCTGGCGATCCTGGCAGGAATTTTTATCCGTCAGAATTGGTTGTGAGGGTGAGACGATGAAGTTAGGCTCAATGATCGAGGATTTGGTCAAGTCGCTGTTCCAGAAGCCGGTGACGCAGCAGTATCCATTCGAACGCACCCCGGCGCCGGAACGTTTTCGCGGAAAACTGCGCTGGGATCCGGAAAAATGCACCGGCTGCATGTTGTGCATCAAGGATTGCCCGGCAAACGCGATTGAGTTGATTGTGGTTGACAAAGTCAACAAGCGATTTGTGATGCGTTACCATCAAGACCGCTGTGTGTACTGCGAGCAGTGCGTGGTTTCGTGCCGCTTCAAGTGCCTGAGCCTGAGCAACGAAGAATGGGAACAGGCGGTCACCGATCGTAAACCGCTGGAAGTCCATTACGGACGCGATGAAGACATCCAATCGCTCGTGGCGCGGGCAGCTGCGCCGTCTGCTGAATCGCCCTGCGAATGACGCGGACGCCCGTCCGTTGAGCGCGCCCGTGCGGGTGGCGCTGATCGGGATTGGCAACGAGTTCAACGGCGACGATGCCGCCGGGGTATTGGTCGCCCGCGCGCTGCGCAAAAAAAACTCCGGTCGCTCCGACCGGTTGATCCTGGAAGGCGCCACCGCGCCGGAGAACTTCACTGCGCCGCTGCGCCGCTTTCAGCCGGATATAACCTTGCTGGTCGACAGCGCCGAGATGGGCATGCCGCCCGGCGCGGTGGCACTGCTTGCCTGGGACGCATTGGACGGCTTGAGCGCCAGCACGCACACCCTGCCGCCATCCGTGCTGGCAGAGTACGTACTGCAAACCATTGGCTGCCCGGTCGCACTGCTGGGCATCCAGCCGGCTGTGCTCGACTTCGACGCGCCGCTCAGCCCGCCGGTGCGCGCTGCCGTGCGGCGTGTCAGCCGGGGGCTGGCGCAGTTGCTCGAACTACGCTCGTGATACAATGTGAGCATGGAGAGAACCGTCCCTAGCACCGCATCCGAAGAGATTGACCTGTATCTGCGCACAATCTATTCCCTGCTGCGCACCTCCGCCGAAGTACAAATCCGCTCGCTGGAAGAAGTCCACGCGGCGACCAATTCCTCGCTCCACCCGGACGCGCGCAAGGTCTCGCCGGACACGCCGGCGTTTATTTACAGCCTGCTGCGCCTGCCGGAGTGCCTGCCGGACGTGCGCTCGGTTCTGCTTGGGCAAAGTGCCAGCGTGTTCCACCAGCATGGCTACAGCCAGGTGGAAAAATGGCAGCCGGTCTCGGCGCGCGCCCGGCGGCGGCGCTGTTTTTTCGACGGCAAGGACACGCTGGCGTGCTATATTGCCAGCCGCTCGGACATTGATGACATCATCCCGGCGCTGGCAGCGTACCAGATCGAGTGGAATAAACTGCACGACCTGTTGCAGCGCTGGCAAAAACCACTGACCGCCAGGGTCATCGACCACGACCCGCAGGCATTCCTGCAGCTGGCGGAGACGCTGGAAATCCCGCCCGAGGACCTGGAGCGCCTGCGCACCATCTGGGGCAGGGATTTTGCCGCCAACTTGCAGCGCATTGCCCACAAGCGCTGCCGGATTGGCGTGCGCCTGTTGAGCGGTTCGCTGGCGGATTACCGCCGCGCGACGCGTGCCTGGTGGGACAACATCGAGCGTTGCTGTACCTACATTGGCAGCCGCCCGGTGTATTTCGTCTCCAGCAACACCCATTCGCTGGTCAACCTGCTAACCGGGTTTGCCCTGCAACGGCGCGATGAATTGATGCGCTACCTGGAACGCAAGGAAAACCGCGACTTGAAGGCGGAATGGGACGGCATCTGCAACGGGCAGCTGCCGTCCAGCCAGGAGAACTTTCTCTATTACGTGCTCAAAAAATATCAACAAACTGCTGATGGACGTGCCCTGGTGCATGCCCAAGCGGTGGATGAAGCCAATCTGGGCATTGTGCGCATCCCCAGCGAGCATTATTTCGACGTCGAAGCGCAGATCATCGACCTGCGCCGCCTGGATGCCAGCCGGCTCGACCCGCGTCTGCGCGAAGGGGTAATGGACTGGTTAAAGGACAGCGATGCACTGATTCTCAATATCGATTACCCGCTGGGGGTGGCGGCGTACAATCTGCTGGTCAAAATTGCCGAACACGTCCATCCCATCCTGGGGGTGTATATTATGGGCAAGGCAGCCACATTGAACGGGCGACTGGGGGACGTGATGATTCCTAACGTGGTGCAGGACGAGCATTCCGAGAATACCTTCCTGTTCCAGAATGCCTTCAACGCCGCGCATGTCGCGCCGTATTTGCTGTACGGCACCGTGCTGGACAACCAGAAGGCGGTCAGCGTTTACGGCACCTTTCTGCAAAATGCGCGCATCATGGACGTGGTTTACCGCGAGGGCTATACCGACATCGAAATGGAAGCCGGACCTTATCTTTCGGCAGTCTTCGAAATGTTCCGCCCCAAACGCCACCCGATCAACGAGATCGTCAACCTGTACGATCTGCCCTTCGATCTGGGCATTTTGCATTATGCCTCGGATACACCGCTCAGCAAGGGCAAGAACCTGGGGGCGGGAACGCTGTCCTACTTTGGGATGGATTCCACCTACGCGGCAAGCCTTGCCATTTTACGGCGCATCTTCCAACGCGAAGCGCCACGCTTGGCGGGAAAAGCCGATCGTCAAGCGTAATCAGACCGGTCCGGCGGTGGCTGGGGCGCGGCGCGGCGCGCGGCTGCTGATCCACGATCCGACCAGAATCAAGCCCATCGCCAGCAGGGTCAGTTCGTTTACGCGCTGCCCGGCGAAGAGCATCAGGTTGAGCGTGGAGAGCAGGGGCGTCAGGTACGCCAGCGCGCCGATCACGCGCGGGTCGCCGCGTTTGAGCGCCGCGTCCCAGGCAAAAAACGCCGCTCCCATTGGACCAATGCCCATCCACACCAGCAGCAGCCATTCGCCGCCGCGAAGGGCGGGCGGGTTGTCGGGCTGATGAAACAGGCTGAAGTGAACCAGCAGCGCCAGGACGCCGGAGACGGCGCAGAATAGGCTGACTGCACCGGTGGGGAAGCGCGGCAGGCGCTTGGTAAGCAGCGAATAGACCGCCCAGACCAGCGCCGCGCCCAGCGCAAGCAAGTAGCCTTCCAGGTACTGACTTTGCAGGCTGACACGCCCGCCGCTCATGCCCAATGCGGCGCCGAAAACGTGCCGGGCGCTCAGGCGGTATCCCGACAGGAACAGCGGCGAGAGCAGGACGATCAAAAGTGGCCACAGGTAGTTGATCAGGTTGGCTTCGACTGCCGGGGCGAGCGCAAAGGCGCGAAAGTAAAGGAAGTGGTAACCGAAAATGCCGCCCACGCCGACCAGCAGGACAAGCGGGGTGACCTTCCACGCGCCGCGCAATGCCAGCACCGACAGCCCGCTGATGGAAAAGGTGATGCCCAGCAGCAGGAAAGGCGGCAGGTGGCGCAGCAGCACTCCGCCGATGGCAAGCGTGCTCCACAAGCCAACGGCAATGAGCGCCAGCAGGGTGGGGGAGATGGATGCAGCGAATTTCATCCTCTCTATTGTAAGGGATGTTTTACTAACCGAAAAAAATTGTGAACCACCTTGGCTGCATTAATACGTGCTGACTATTCTTGAAAATAATCCAAGTCGATTCTTTTAATAATATATTTTGACTCTTCCGCAACGCCAACATTAAAATCAATCATGTATTCCGCCAACGTTTCTCCATCGATCAGGATAATCTTCTTCTCGATTTTATTGACATAGTCATAAGCGCTTTCTGTAAATTTCGAAGTCGTAATAAAAACGCCTTTTTTGGCTTTGACTCCATCCAAGCTGCCAGCAAAAGCCTGAATTAATGGCCTTCCCACTGGTTGTTCCCATCGTTTGGCTTGAATAGCGATGATATCCAGTCCCAATTTATCTTCTTTTATTATCCCATCGATGCCATCATCTCCGCTCTTCCCGATAGCTTTACCAGCATCCTTGAACGAACCTCCATAACCCATTGAAACGAGCAGATCCACAACCAGTTTTTCAAAAAAGGCTGGTGAGCACTTTTTGATCATTTCTATGAGTTCGGTTACCAAATTCTTGCGAAGAGACAGGTAACTTCGTTCGAGTAGTTCATGCGGTGTTTCCGCCTCCGGTATTTCTAATTTATGATCCTCGTTGGTCGTTTTCTCTCGTTTTTGGAAATCAACAAATTCTTGAAATGCCATCAAGGTTTTTTTATTGATTACTATTGGATTGTCTGCCAGAACATTTTTTCCTCTTTGGCTGATTTTGATAACACCCCGATCAACTTGTTCAATCAAACCGGCTTTTTTAAGATAGGTTTTTGCCCAATGAACGCGGTTGGAAAAAACCGTTTGCTTGCCGCTTTCCAGCAGAGTATTTTGCTCCGATTCGGAAAGGTTGAAATGCGCTGATAGTGAAGAGATTAATTGGTTGATCGTATAAGCCTTACCGGATTCAAGCGTCTTTAACATTGGAAGCATGATTGTCTGGTAATCTGGAATAGGCATTCTATTTCCCCTGGTTTAACAACTGGTACGATTGAAGAGAACGTAAAGATATTATATTGGAAATAATCGATGAGATGGGCGATCCTTGAACCGGAATATCCATTCGCGCTCCTCGATTCTTGTCAATTTTTAAAGAATCCAATCATCCGCCCGGTTTTATAAACCAATCCCAAGAAATTCCCGCGCGTGAATCCGGTACAATGATTTTACCGATCCATTTTTATTCCGATTCCACCCGAATCGGTATCGAAAAACTACCGGGTGTCCCCATGCCATTACCCCACGTTCCCCTTTCCACTTTTCAGGAATACGAACCGGCGGAGATGTTGCGCCGGGCGGCAGAATTCAAGCAGGAATTGCAGTGCCGCCGCACCATCCGCATGTTTTCGCCGCGAGTGGTGCCCCAGGCGGTGCTGGCGGAGTGCCTGCTGGCAGCCGGGACGGCGCCCAACGGCGCCAATTTGCAGCCCTGGCACTTTGTGGTCGTGACCAACGCGGAGATCAAGCATCAAATCCGCGTCGAAGCCGAGCAGGAAGAGCGCGAGTTCTACACCCGCCGCGCGCCGGAGGAATGGCTGGCGGCGCTGGAGCCCTTTGGGGTTGATGATCATAAACCCTACCTGGAGGTTGCCCCGGCGCTGATCGTCATTTTCGGTTTGAAGTACGGCGTGCTCGCCGACGGGCGGCGGGTTAAGAACTACTACGTTTCCGAATCGGTGGGGATTGCCACCGGTTTTCTGATCGCCGCGCTGCACCATGCCGGGTTGGCAACCCTGACGCATACCCCCAGTCCGATGGGTTTTCTCAACAAGGTGCTCAACCGCCCGGACAACGAGCGCCCCTTTCTGGTGCTGGTGACCGGTTACCCCGCCGAGGATGCGCTGGTGCCGGAGATCACCAAAAAACCGCTCGATCAAATCGCATCATTTCTGGATTAATTGACCATAACCGGTGCGGCGCCGGCTGGCACAGCCGCTCCGCGCCAACAGGACGGGGAGTTCAATTTGGGTGGGAAAGAATACCGCGGTTTGAATCATACCTGGCTGGGGTTCTTCATTTTACTGGCACTGTTGGGCTTGTTGATTCTGCCGGGAATCGGCAGCCTGTCGGTCAATGTGTGGGTCGGCTCGGTCGCCACCGGGCTGTGCTTTGCACTGGTGGCGTTGGGAGTGTTCATCACCTTTCGGGTGCTCAATTTCCCCGACCTGACCATCGACGGCAGTTTTCCACTGGGAGCATCGATTGCCGCCACGCTGATCTCTTCCGGTTTCGATGCCTACCTTTCGCTGCCGGTTGCTTTCGCGGGTGGCGCGCTGGCCGGGGTTGCCACGGCGTTGATCGCGATCAAGTTGAAAATTCACAGCCTGCTGGCGTCCATCCTGACCACCACAGCGCTGATCACCGTCAACCTGCGTGTGATGGGGCGCTCCAACATCCCGCTGCTCAACGAAGCGACCGTATTCACACCCTTCATCGAGCCCGTGCGCGGCGTGCTCAATCAATTGGGCGGGGAAAATTTGGTGCGGCTGTCCAACAACGTGCTTGCCATTTTGCTGACGGGGGCGGTGGTGCTGCTGGTCAAACTGCTGTTCGACGCTTTCATGCAGACCGAAATCGGGCTGGCTTTACGCGCCACAGGCGCCAACCCGCAAATGATCCGCGCTTACGGCACGGATACCCAAAAAACCATCGTGCTCGGTTTGGCGTTGAGCAACGGGCTGGTTGGTCTTTCGGGGGCGTTGTTCGCCCAATACCAGGGCTTCGCGGACGTCAACATGGGGCTGGGGCTGATCATTGCCGGTCTGGCGGCGGTGATCGTCGGCGAAACGCTTTTCCGCCCCAGGAGTATTTCCGGCGCGACGGCAGCGGTGGTGTTGGGGATGATTGTGTACCGTATTGCCATCGCCGCGGCGTTGAACATCAAAATTCCTCTGCCCGAAGGGGAGGTGTTCCGCATCGGCACCCAGGACATCAAACTGGCAACCGCGTTGATTGTCCTGCTTGCCTTGGGCGTGACCCAGGTGCAGAAACGCAATGAGGGCTGAGGTTATGCTGCGCATCGAAGGGCTGAAAAAGGTGTTCAATCCCGGCAGGGTCAATGAGGTCACCGCGCTGCGCGGCGTGAATCTGCACCTGCCCGCCAACCAGTTCGTAACGTTGATCGGCAGCAACGGGTCGGGTAAAACCACCTTGTTCAATTGCATCGCAGGGGTGTATTCACCCACCGCCGGGCGCATCCGCATCGACGGGGAGGATGTGACCACCTGGGCGGAGTACAAACGCGCGGCATTGATTGGCAGGGTGTTTCAGGACCCGCTGCTGGGCAGCGCGGATACCATGACTATTGCCGAAAACCTGACCCTGGCGCTGCTGCGCAGCCGCAGCCTGGGACTGCGCAAGGGCGTCACCCGCGAGCGGCGCAAGTTGTTCCAGTCCATCCTCGAGCCGCTGATGCTTGACCTGGAGCACCGCCTGGATACCCGCGTGGCGCTTTTGAGCGGTGGTCAACGCCAGGCGTTGACCCTGCTGATGGCGTCTCTGACCCGGCCGAAAATCCTGCTGTTGGACGAGTATACCGCCGCACTCGACCCGACGACTGCTAAACGGATCATTGACATTACCCGGAAAATCGTCACCGAGCAGGAAATCACCACTCTGATGATCACCCACAACATGCGTCTTGCGCTGGAGCACGGTGACCGGATGCTGATGATGGATCGCGGTGAAATTGTCCTCGACCTGGACGCGCAGCAAAAGAACGACATGACCATCGAAAGCCTTCTGGCGCAATTCGCCCGCGTACGCGGCGAACCCATTCATGATGATGAAATCCTGTTGGCATCGGATTGACTCAAGCCCATTTTGTTCGTACCAATCCCAAAGGAGGGAACCATGTTCAGGAAAAGTTGGATAATTATTATTGTGATGTTCATGCTGGTTTTTACGGGCTGCGCCCCTGTCGCCCCGGCGGTGGAAAACACGCCCGTACCAGCCCAGCCGAGCGCGGTTGACGTTCAACCCACCCTGGCCGAAGTCCAGCCAACCCAGGCGGAGGTTCAACCGACCGAACCGCCGAAGAAGATTGTGATCGGCATGATGACGATTGCCAGTCACCCGTCGCTGGACGCGGTTAAGCAGGGGGTGATCGATGCCTTGAAGGAAGCCGGATTCGAGGCGGGGGTGAACGTTGAATTCATCGAACGCAATGCCGAAGGCGACATTGCCACCCTGAGCACCATTGCCCATCAGTTTATTGATGAAAAGGTGGACCTGATCGTAGCGACCTCGACGCCCGCCATGCAGGCAGCCTACAACGCCACCAAAGACCTGCAAGCCCCTCCGGTGTTCTTTAACGCGGTCAGCAACCCGTACGGCGCCGGAATAGCCACAGCGCCCGACCAGCACCCTGCCTGGGTGATCGGCAATCAACTGCTGGACCCGATCGGCAAGACGATGGAATTGATCCAGCAGATCAAACCGGATGCCAAGGTGGTGGGACTGATCTACAACCCAGCGGAAGCCAATTCGGTTTATCTGTACGAACTGGCGCTGGAGGAAGCCGAACGACTGGGCATTACCCTGGAGGTGGCTACGGTTGCCAATAGCAGTGAAGTGCAGGTGGCAGCCGAATCGTTGCTCAACCGCGACCTGGACGCCTTCATGGGCATCAACGACAATACCGTCTCGTCCGGGTTCGAAGCGCTCGCCCAGGTTGCCAATGACAATAAAATTCTACTGGTAGGCAGCAGCGCCTCCTTCCCGGCGCGCGGCGCGGCGGCTTCTTACGGCGTCAACCCCTACGAAGAAGGTCTGGATTCGGGACGTTTGATCGCTGCCTACCTGAAGGGCGAGGTGGACATTGCCAAAGCAAAAATCGAGATCCAGGACGCGGTGGTGATGACCGTCAATCCCAAAGGGGCGGCGTTACAGGGTGTGGAACTGCCCGCCGAACTGGTCGAGAAGGCGGACCGGGTCATCGAGGAATAACCCCATCCATTCCGCTTGTTTATCCATTCCATTTTTTAAAACAGGCGTCAACCGGGCGCAGGGCAAGACGATCGCCGCGCGTTGCTCCCGGCATATCTCTGCACAACCCATCCTGTGGAACAGAATCCCGCTCGCCGACGAAATCGGCGAGCGGAAATTTCTCGGTAACCGGTTTGCCCCGACTTACAGGTTGCCTAACTGTTCGCGCAGCCGGCTGGCGGTCTCCTCGAAGGTGGCCAGTTTTTGCCGTTCTTTATCCACCACGGGGGCGGGTGCTTTTTCGGCAAACGGAGACGCCAGCAGAGTTTTCAAGCGCTGGATGTGGCTCTCCACTTCCGCCAGCTCATTGTGCAGACGGTCCTTTTCAGCTGCCACATCCACCAGGTCTGCCAGCGGGAGGTAAATTTCCACCCCGGAGACGATCAGCGCAACCTGCTCCTGGGGCTTCTGCGCCAGGCTTTGCGCCAGGGTGATCTGGTCGGGCT
>JBBIQB010000122.1:0-9884 GCA_037442545.1 Bellilinea sp. | reverse complement strand
CAAGCAGCACCAGGAACGAAAATACCGACAGCGAGGCGTTGAATTTTCGTTGGGCGCTTTCCCGTTCCAAGCCAAACACAGCGCTATGCAATTCCTGCAAGGCAGAAAACATGCGCCGCAACGCAAAAAAGGCGACGAATGCCAGCAACAGGTAAATCCACGACTCGTAGGTTTTTAAGAAGCGGAGAACTTCTTCCATTCCTCTGGCTACCCCACCCCACCCAATAATCGAATTATCCTACCCACCGCTAAAGTCCATTTTTTGTAATACGCCGCGAATCAGTGTGGTCAGCTTGGGCACCAATAACTTGCCAGCTTCGAGCACCTCCTCGTGGGAGGTCACGGTACTACCGTCCAAATTGGCTTTATTAGAAATACCCGAAAGACCCAGTACGCGCATTTTACCATGCCGCGCAACAATCGTTTCCGGCACGGTGGACATGCCCACCGCGTTGGCGCCAACGGCGCGCAAATAACGCAGTTCGGCAGGCGTTTCAAAGGAAGGACCTGCCAGCCAGACATACACCCCTTCGCGCAATTCCAGATTGGCGTTCTTCGCCACCTCGCGGCAGATTTGCTGCAACTGGCGGTCGTAGGGCTGACTCATGTCGGGGAAGCGTTCGCCAATCGCGTCCAGGTTCGGTCCACGCAGCGGGTTCATCCCCGCCATACCGACCATGTTGATATGGTCGTTGATCAACATCACGTCGCCGGGAACGAAGTCGGGGTGAATCGCCCCAGCCGCATTGGTCAGAATCAGGGTTTGCACACCACCCCGGTGCATCACCCGGACCGGAAAGGTCACCCAGCCAATTGGATACCCTTCGTAGAAATGCGCCCTACCCTGCATGACCATCACCGGCTGGTTTTGCAGCCAGCCCACAATCAGCCGTCCGGCGTGACCGTGAATCGTCGAAACCGGCCAGTGGGGAATGTCCCGGTAAGGGATCACCACCGCATCCTCAACCTGTTCTGCCAGCTCACCCAAACCGGAACCCAGAATCAAGCCAATTTTGGGTTGAATGGTTATTTTCGCAGCGATCGCCTGCCAGGCTTCATCGATTTCAGTATAAGTAACCCATTCAGCCAAGGGAATACCTCCAAAAGGGAGTATCGGTCGTATCATTTACATTGTCTTACACTGAGGCTGTGGCAACCTCAGTGTTAATTATACCTGACTTGCCCAACCCCCGGCGAGAAATCCTGTGTGCGCTTGCTTGCACCCATCGCAGGCGTGTTCAACCCGCTGGCAGACGAAATTGTAAGCAGATTGCAAGATAACCGGGCTGGAAATCCGAACCAAATGTTCGATATTACAATGCCCTTGAATTCATCGCGCCTATCCAAAATTTTCATACCCGCCAAAAAGCAGCAGGCTCTGGCGCTGCCGGGGATCATCCTGGCATTGCTCGCCAACGTACTGCTGATTACGTCCACCTGGATCGATGGGCTAAACGCGGACACAGGTCGGATCGGCGTGATCATCGCCGCCGGATCAATCGCATACCTTGCCTTTTTCTATACCCACCTGATTGGCATCATCGACCGCCATCCCGAGCGTTCGTGGATTTTCGTCCTGTTGAATATCTCGATTGCCATCGCGGTCGTTTTTTGCGCCCCCTTTTTACCGTTCGGATATCCCTTGCTCAGCATTCTGCTGATGATGACCGTCTCCGCGGTGGTGTTTGGGCGCTGGCAAACCTACATACTTCTTTCTTGCGTGACCTTTGCCCACATCATAGCCCTCAGCCTGGACAGCCAGCTGTTTGACCCATCCATGTTTTCCATACTGTTTCTGGTTTCGTTTTCCGGCATTGCGATCACCGAAACCATTTTGCGCCTGCAGGAATCGCTGCAGGTCGAAATCCGCCGCCAGCAAATTCTCAACAAAGTCTCGCACAGCCTGTCTTCCTCGCTGGAGATTCATCAGGTAATCACCATGGTCACCACCGCCGTCCAGGGAGCGCTGGATGCGGACACCTACTACTTTGGTCTACTGCAAGGCGATACATTGCACATGGAACTGTTCTACGATGACGGTGAGTTTTTTCCCTGCATGGACGTGCCATTGGAGGGTACCCTGGCAGCAAAAGTGATTGCCACGCGGCAGCCACTTTTAATCCACGATCTGCCCGAAGAGCGCAAAAAAGAGAACATTAATTTCAAATTGATCGGAAAGCCGCGCATCAGTCGCTCGTGGATGGGCATCCCGCTGGAGGCGGGCGGGAAAAAACTGGGCATCATAGCAGTGGCTTCCTACCAAAAAAATGCCTTCGATCAAAAAGACCTGGAACTGTTGGTCAACATTGGGCGGCAGGCTGCCCTGGCACTCGATAACGCCTACCACCACCTGGAAGTGGAAACCCGCTCACAGTTGGACAGCCTGACCGGGGTGTTAAATCACAACGCTTTTCTCATCCAGGTCGAACGATTGGTGCAATCTGCTCTGGTCACCAACCAGCCGCTCAGCCTGATCATGCTCGACATCGACCACTTCAAAACTTACAACGACACCTACGGACATCTCACCGGAGACCAGGTGTTGACCGAACTCGCCCAGATGATTCGCCGGAATATCAAAAAAAGCGATCTGGTCGGGCGCTGGGGCGGCGAGGAATTTGTGATCGCCCTGCCCAACAGCGACCTGGAACAAGCGACCCGCGTTGCCGAGCGCATTCGCGCCGGCAGCCAGAAACTGACTATCCTCAACCGCGACCGGGAGCCCGCCCACGCGCCGACTATCAGCCAGGGCATCGCCGTTCTGCCGGATGAGATCGCCAGCGTCGAAGGGCTGATTGATCTGGCTGACCGGCGTCTGTACCTTGCCAAGGAACGCGGACGCAACCAGATCCAAGCCAGTCGCGCGCCGGGCAATCCACTGGTTTCCAACAACTGAATTGACCCGCCAGCCCGGCTGCGGTTACGCGTTGATCACCTCGCGAAATACCGCAAGGGTTCGATCAACATCCTCATCCGTGATTCCATAATGGGTGACCAGCCGGAAGGTCAGTCTGCCGGTTGCACCAACCCGAATCCCACGCCGGTTGAGCGCCCGGGCGATTTCTTCGCTACCTAACAGGAAATCATCACGCAGCGAAATGAACACCAGATTGGTTTGCGGCATACCAAACGTCAGGCGCACCCCCGCAATGGCAGCCAATCCCTGCGCCAGCCGTTTGGCGCGGGCGTGATCTTCACCCAGCCGGTTCGTCATTTGTTCGAGTGCAACGATTCCGGCGGCTGCCAGCACGCCCGCCTGGCGCATACCCCCGCCGAGCATCTTGCGCGTCCGCCGCGCCTGGCGGATGAATTCCTCGCTGCCACACAATACCGAACCCACCGGAGCGCACAAGCCTTTGCTCAGGCAAAAAGTGAGCGAATCGACCGGGGCGGTCAGATCGGTTACCGGCACGCCCAGCGCGGCGGCGGCATTGAACACCCGCGCCCCGTCCAGGTGTACGCTCAATCCGTGCGAATGCGCCACTTCGGCTGCCTGGCGCACATAGGCCACGCTTTGCACCGTCCCGCCGCAACGGTTGTGTGAATTCTCCAGAATCAACAGGCGGGTGATTGGGTCGTGGTAGTCATCACCACGAATTGCCGCCCGAAGATCATCGATGCGGATGCTGCCGTCGGGTTGGTTGGCAAGGGTATGCACGAAGACACCACCAAGGGCAGAGATACCACCCGCCTCGAACAGGAAGGTATGCCCCAGCTGCCCCATCAGGGCTTCATCACCGCGCCGGCAATGTGTCAGCGCTGCAACGAGATTGCCCATCGTCCCCGAAGCCACAAACAAACCCGCGGGCTTCCCCATTTGCCCGGCTGCCATTTCTTCCAGGCGGTTGACGGTGGGATCCTCGCCGTAAACATCATCGCCCACCTCGGCGCACGCCATTGCCTCGCGCATGGCGGGAGTGGGCTGGGTAACCGTGTCCGAGCGTAGATCGATGACTTTTTCCATGTGGCGATTCCTCGATGGGTGATGTCAGGGTTTGCGTAATCCGGCGAGCACGTCTTCCAGATCCGCAGGCAAAGGCGCTTCGAAGGTACGCGCCTGTTTTTCACCCGGCAGCCGCACGACCAGCCGGGCAGCGTGCAAAAAGTGCCGTCCCAGCGCCAGGCTGAGTTTACGCCTGCCGTACACCCTATCCCCGGCAATTGGACAGCCCACAAACGCCAGGTGCAGGCGGATCTGGTGCGTGCGCCCGGTCAATGGGTGGGCTTGCAGCAGGGTGTGCAGGGGAAAAACCTCACGGGTGAAGTATTCGGTCACCGCCTCGCGCCCGCGTCCGACTGAAACAACCGCCATTCGTTTGCGGTGAGCGGGGTCGCGGGCAATCGGCGCCTCAATCCGCCCTTCCGGCGTGGGCGGTTTTCCGTCCACCAGCGCCAGGTAGGCTTTGCTCACCTGGCGCAAGCGGAATTGATCCTGTAAAAACCGGTGCGCGCGCTCGTTTTTGGCGATCAAGATCAACCCGGAGGTATCCTTGTCCAGGCGGTGAACGATGCCCGGTCGCAGCTCACCGCCAATGCCCTCCAGGTCGGGCATGTGCGCCAGCGCGGCGTTGACCAGCGTGCCGCTGGCGTGTCCGGCGGCAGGATGAACCACCATCCCGGCTGGTTTATCCACCACCAGCACATCCTGGTTTTCGAACACCACCCGCAGCGGGATCGCCTCGGGCATAAGATCGACCGGTTCCGGCGGCGGCAGGTCAACCCGAATGGTTGCGCCGCTTTCCACCGGGTAGCCAGATTTGGTCACCACCCGCTCGTCCACGCGCACGAATCCATCCTTGATCAAGCCCTGCAATCGCGAGCGCGAATGATCCGGAACGTGAGCCACCAGCAGTTTATCCAGCCGCTCGGAGTTCGCTCCGTTGTAAACGAATAGGACCGCCGGTTTACTCATTGGCTTGGCTAAAATTGATCCGATCACTCGGTTCGTCGCGCTCGCTGGAAGACAGCGCATTACGGGCCCTCTTTTCGCGCCGTTCCTGCAACCAGACACCGAGGATCAAGACGATCACGCCGATGGTGATGCTTGAGTCGGCAATATTAAAGACCGGAAAATTGCCCACCGAGATGAAATCGGTCACGTGTCCAATCGTCAGACGGTCGATCAGGTTGCCGACCGCGCCGCCCAGTTGCAAACTCATTGCTCCCCGCAGCGCCCAATCTTCGGTGGGCACGCGCGGGTAGTAATAGATGATCGCCAGGGCGATGATGATCGCCAGCAGCGCAAACCATTCGCCGAAACCTTGAAACAACCCAAACGCGGCGCCGCGGTTGTGCCAGTGCACAATGCGCGCATACGGGGCAAGCCATTCCAATGGCATCCAGGTTTCGCTCATCGCCAGGTTTGCGCGGATGATCGCCTTGGTCAATTGATCCAAAACTATAATCGTCCCTGACACCAGGGCAAGCATGGAATAGTCGCGTACGAATTTCTTCAACCTGTTGCCTCCCAAAAACAACCTGCCCCAATTTTACCCCATTTCGAAGCGCGCACCGGCTTGACACTCGGCACCGCTCTCGGTATACTGCCAGAAACCGGATGTTGATTCGCGCTTTCATTGCTCTCGAACTTTCACCCTCCCTTCAGGAAGCCTTAAGCCGCCTGGTGATCCAATTGCGCGGCTTCCAGCTGAACGGCGTGCGCTGGACCAATCCCACCGGCATTCACCTGACCTTGCGCTTTTTGGGCGATTCGCACCCCGACAGTCTGGCGCAGATGCGCGCGGATTTGGAGGCAATTGCCCGTCAATCCGCCTCGTTCGACCTGCAAATCCAAGGGTTCGGCGCATTTCCCAATCTCAAGCGCCCGCGCGTGATCTGGGTCGGCGTCCAGGCACCTCCGGCGCTGCACGCATTACAACAGTCCATCGAAACCATCGCCCGCCGGGCTGGTTTCCCCGCCGAGGAGCGCCCCTTTTCGCCCCATCTGACCCTGGGCAGGGTGCAACGCTCAATCACCCTCGCGCAATTAAGCCATCTTTCTGCTGGCATTTCCGGTGTAACTGTTGGCGTGCTGGGCAACCTGCGGGTGGAGCAATTCATTCTCTTCCGTAGCGACCTCAAACCCAGCGGGGCGGTTTATACCCGTCTGGCAAACTTTGCATTATGTGGATAAAATAGAGCAAATCTTTTAGCGAGGTGGAATCTGAAACCGATTGAAATCGCGCGCAGCATTGTCAACACTCTGGAAGAAAAAAAGGGTGAAGATATTGTTTTGATCGACATCCAGGATATTGCCACATTCACCGATTTTTTCGTCCTTTGCTCGGGCAGCAGTGAACGGATGATCGACAGCCTTGCGGATGCCGTTTTGGAAAACACAAAAAAAGAATATCTGTTGACCGGAAAAAAAGAAGGCTACGCCAATGGCGGCTGGGTGCTGGTCGATTTCGGTGACGTGATCGTTCACCTGTTCTCGGAAGAACAGCGTAATTATTACCGGTTGGAAGAATTATGGAGCCAGGGTAAAGTGTTGCTGCGTTTGCAGTAAGCGGCTCTTTTGCTCCGGGGGGAGCCAGGGAACCGGTCTTTTTTCATAATTGAACACTGGGGAGGAAATATGAAAACCATCCGAAGCGCCCTGCCGGTATTATTGATCGTGGCGGCCCTGACGCTGCTGGCGGCCTGCACCATCCAGCCCACGCCGGACATCCACCCCACCCCGTCTGCTGTGGCTCAGGCGGGCGAATTGCTGCGCATGCGCGGCGAATTCTTTTCGGCGGCAGGCGAGTGCGCTTTCTGCCATACCGCGTTAACCGACGGCGGCGGCGAGGACGTTTCCATCGATGCCGCCTGGCACCCTTCCATGATGGCGAACAGCGCCCGCGACCCGTATTACCTGGCTTCCGTTCGCTCCGAGGTGCTGGCGCAGCCCAATTACCGGACTGCCATCGAAGAAAAGTGCGCCGTATGCCATATCGGCATGGCGTTTCATACCGCCAGCCTCCAGGATCAGTCAACCGCCCTGCTGGCTGACCAGGGGTATCTTGACCCGCAGCACCCCAACCACCCGTTGGCGCTGGATGGGGTCTCGTGTAGCTTGTGCCACCAGATTGAGGGCGGCAATTTTGGTACCCCGGAGAGTTACAGCGGCGGCTACCGGTTCGATCCCAATCCGCCCGTGGATCAACGCCCGGCTTACGGACGTTTTGCGGTCGATGAGAACATGGCGAGCGTGATGCGCAACGCATCCGGCTACCAGCCGGTTCAATCCGATCACATCACCCAGTCCGAATTTTGCGCCGTGTGCCACAACCTGTTCACCCCGTACTTTACCAACGAAGGTAGATTGAGTGAAGAACTGTTCCCCGAGCAAACGCCTCACCTGGAATGGCTGGCTTCCCGCTACCCCGCCGAAGCCTCCTGCCAGACCTGCCACATGCCGGCCGCACAGGGCAATGTGCCGATTGCCAACACCGGCAGCCCGCGGCGCTCACCCTTTCACCAGCACACCTTCATCGGTGGTAACCAGTTTATGCTGCGGGTTTTATCCGCCAATGCCGCGGAATTGCGCACTTCCGCCACGCCGGAGCAGTTCGATCAATCCATCCAGTTGACCATGGAGCAGCTGCAAAACAAAACCGCACGCCTGGCTGTCGAAGCCCACGTGGACGATCAGAACCTGACGATTGATGTTTCTGTGGATGTATTGACCGGACATAAATTTCCGACCAGTTTTCCCTCGCGGCGCGCCTGGCTGCATGTGGTGGTGCGCGACGCCGGCGGCGCGGTGGTGTTCGAATCCGGCGGCTGGCAGCCGGACGGATCGATCACCGGCAATGCCAACGACGAGGACGAAGCCCGCTACGAGCCGCATTACACTGTGATCGATGACCCCTTGCAGGTGCAAATTTATGAACCGATCATCGCCGACCCGGACGGAAAGGTGACCACAACCCTGCTGCGGGCAAAATCCTATCTCAAGGATAATCGTCTCTTGCCGCACGGCTTTGATAAAGCCGCCGCGCCGGTGGAAATCGCCGTATTTGGGGAAGCCGTGCAGGATGAAGATTTCATCGCCGGGAGTGACCGGATTCGCTACCAGGTCAGGCTGGGCAATGCACCCGCACCGTATACGATAAGCGTGGAACTACTTTACCAGACCATTGGCTACCGCTGGGCAGAGAAATTCCGCCACCAAGATAACCCGGAAGGTCGCGATTTTTATCACTACACGGCTGCCGTTGCCAACAGCCCGGTGCAAATCGCTGGGCAAACCATCCAAATCAGCCCGAACCGCTAATTACCGCGCTGTTTCGGTGCGCGGCTGGGCGACAATTTTACCGATCCATGCCGTGATTCCCAGAGCAAGGAATGCCACCAGCAGGACGATGATCCCATCCACAAAGCCAAAATTCGGGAGGATCTTGAGACGCAGCAGCACCACCATCGTCTCACCCGCCAGGATGGAGGCAATTGCAGGCGCTTTGCCAATCCGCGGCGCATACAGGGCTGCCAGTGTCGCCGGGGTTAGCGCTGCCAGCCCGGCGAAGGTCGTCTGGGTGAGCAGGGTAAAAATTTCGATTTGCGGATTCAACCCGCTGATCAGATACAGCGCCACCAGCCCGCACAAACCGAACGACAGCATCCGCCCGGTGCGAACCGGATCCTTGCGCACGCCCAGGTCGTGAGTGAACATGGTCGCCAGCGCCAGCAGCTGCGAGTCAGCCGTTGACATGAGCGCCGCCATGGCGCCAATCATCACCAGCCAGTGCACCCACTGCGGCGCGTACGTCGCCACCATCAAAGGCAGGATCATGTCCGGGCTGGTGGGGGTTAACGGCGTGCCGCGCGCCCACACCCCAATGGTGACCGGCGCGAGAAACAACAAACTGACCAGCAGCGGGTACAGCCAGGTGGTTTCCTTGAACGAAGCCAGTGAACGGGCTGTATAGAAGCGGGAAAACATTTGCGGAAAAAGCGGGTTAACGAACGACCAGAGCAGCAGAAAGGAGATCCAGGTGGTGATCGGAAAGGCGTTGTTTGGTCCGGGACGGCTGAAATGGCTCGCGGCGGCGGCGAACGCGTTTTCGCCTGCGGCTTGCCAGCCGCCCAACCCAATCCCGGTGAAAACCAGCGCCGCGATCATTGCCCCGATCATGATCACGCCCTGCAGCACGTCGGTCCAGGCAGAAGCGCGCATCCCGCCAAAGATCACCGTCGCGCCGATCACCAGAATGGTCAGTGCGCCGCCAATTCGCAGCAAATCCATGCCGAACAGCGAGGAAAGCAAAATCCCCGCCCCCACCGCCTGAGTCAGCAGGTATGGCACGGTGAACACAACCATCACGACCATCACCAGCCAGCGCAGCACACGGCTGTTGAATTCACCGCCAATCAATTCCGGCGCGGTCAGGTAGCCTTTTTGTTTGCCCAGCCGCCACACCGGCCGTGCGATGAAATAAAAGGCTGCCGGCACCAAAGCCGTGCCCAAGCCCATGATCCCATACTGCCCGAAACCGGAAGTCCAGGCGGCTCCTGCAAAACCCAGAAAAAAGAAGGCTGAAAAATTGGTGGCTGCCAGCGTGAAAAACAACACCAGCGGACCAAATGACCGGTTGGCGAGGAAAAACCCTTCCGGGGTGGTGCTGATCTTTCGCCGGGCAAGTATGGACAGACCGATCAATGCTGCCACGTACAGCAAGAGCAGAACGAACGGAATCACTCCTCCCCCCACGCCACCCGGCTGAGGATGCCAAATATCAGGCTAGTCGCCAGCACCAGTCCAAAGTCGAACCAAACCCAGTCCGGCAAGCCGGCAATCAAGCGCGGGGTCTTGCCCCAATTATAAAAATCCATGCCCAATAGGATGACCAGCAGCCAGCCAGCCAGCCAAGGTTTCAATCCTCACTCGAGCCGAAGCCCGA
>JBBIQB010000121.1:6325-9936 GCA_037442545.1 Bellilinea sp. | reverse complement strand
CGGACAGGAAATCACCGACGAAGTCGCCGACGGAACGCATTCCCGGTTGTTCCCTCAAGCACACAACCGCCTGCATGCACAAAAAGCTATTCTGGTTGAATTGCTTGCCGGAAATTAGACGAGGAGCATCATGGCAACAAAAGAATATATTGAGATCGAAGAAAAGTACGGCGCCCATAACTATCACCCGCTGGATGTGGTCATCTCGCGCGGTGAAGGCGTATGGGTATGGGATGTGGACGGCAATCGTTACCTGGACTGTCTGAGCGCCTACTCCGCGCTCAATCAGGGACACGTCCATCCCCGCATTTTGAACGCCATGCAGCAGCAAGCACAAAAGGTTACCCTGACCTCCCGCGCTTTCCGCAACGATCAATTACCGCTGTTTTACAAGGAAGTGTCCGAATTGACCGGGTATGATATGTCGCTGCCGATGAACAGCGGCGCGGAAGCGGTCGAAACTGCGCTGAAACTGGCGCGCAAATGGGCATACGTCGTCAAAGGCGTTCCGCGCTTTCAGGCTGAAATCATCGTAGCCGGCGGAAATTTCCACGGGCGCACGATATCCATTGTGTCCTTCTCCAGCGAGCCGCTCTACAAAGACGCGTTCGGTCCATTCACACCTGGTTTTACCGAAGTCCCCTATGGAGACGCCGCTGCGCTTGAAAAAGCCATCACCCCCAACACGGCGGCGGTCATGCTTGAGCCGATTCAAGGCGAAGGCGGGGTGCTCATTCCACCGGCGGGCTATCTCAAACAGGTTGCGGATGTCTGCAAAAAGCACAACGTCCTGCTCATCGCCGATGAAATTCAAACCGGACTGGGCAGAACCGGAAAATTGTTTGCCTGCGATCACGAAGGCGTTCGGGCGGATATGGTGGTCGTTGGCAAGGCATTGTCCGGGGGGTTCTACCCTGTCTCCGCTGTCCTGGCAGATCAACCGGTGATGGGCTTGTTCCAGCCGGGTGAGCATGGTTCGACCTTTGGCGGTAATCCGCTCGCCTGCGCCGTCGCCCGCGAAGCGGTGAAGGTGATCGTAGAAGAAAACCTGATCGACAATTCCGCCAAAATGGGAGAGTATTTCCTCGAACGGCTTGCCGAAATTCCTTCCCGTCACATCAAGGAAGTGCGTGGGCGCGGGCTGCTCATCGGCGTCGAGCTGAAACATGAAGCCGGCGGCGCGCGGCGCTTCTGCGAAGCCCTGCAGCAGCAGGGGATTCTCGCCAAAGAAACCCACAAGCACATCATCCGTTTCGCCCCTCCGTTGATCATCGATAAGGAAATCATCGATTGGGCGATACCGCGAATTTATGATGTCCTGACCATGTCATAAATCTGCACAACCAACACATTTGCAAAAAAAGGCGCGCGAGTGAACACGCGCCTTTTTTTGCGTTTTTCCGCCAAGGATAACCCAAAAAATGCCCCCTTTGGTACAATGGATGCGTATCTTTCCCGCGCAAAACAGAATGAGGTGAATAATGCTGTTTCGCAAAGCGAAAATTGTCGCCACCATTGGTCCAGCCAGCCAGGACGAAAACACGCTGCAAAAACTGATCGAAGCCGGCATCGACGTTGCCCGTTTGAATTTTTCGCACGGAACTCATGCCGAACACGCGGAAAAAATTACGCTGATCCGCCGCCTGTCGGATAAATTGAATAAACCCGTCAGCATCTTGCAGGATTTGCAAGGCCCCAAACTGCGGGTGGGCAAATTACCTCCCGCAGGCATTGCCCTGACCGCTGGGCAGGAAGTCGTGTTAACCCAGGTTGCCAACCAGGCGCATTTCGCCGAATCCCGTCGCGACGCGATCCTGATTCCCTTGGACGTTCCCAACCTGGCGCATGGTGTAGTCCCCGGTAACCGCATCCTGCTGGATGACGGCAACCTTGAATTTGAAGTGACTGCCATTGAAGACGAGGCAGTGGTTGCCCGGGTCGTATTGGGCGGGACATTATCCTCCAACAAGGGCGTAAACCTACCCGGCGCAGCCCTGGGTATTCCCTGTTTTACGGAGAAAGACCGTGAAGACCTGGAGTTTGGGCTGAAAAATGGGATCGACCTGGTTGCGATCAGTTTTGTTCACCGTGCCGAGGACATCGAGGTCGTTCGCAGCGCAATGCGCGAACTGTACCCATCCCGCGCCTGTACACCGATCATCGCCAAACTGGAGCGTCCGGAAGCCATCCAAAACTTGCATGAAATCATCCACGCCGCCGACGGAGTGATGGTCGCGCGCGGCGATCTCGGCGTGGAAACGTCCCCCTCCACGGTACCCATCATTCAAAAAAAGATCATCGACATGGCAAACCGTCACGCCAAACCGGTCATCACCGCTACCCAGATGCTCGATTCGATGATCCGCAACCCCCGCCCGACCCGCGCCGAAGCCTCGGACGTTGCCAACGCCATTTTCGACGGCACCGACGCAGTCATGCTGTCCGGCGAAACCGCCTCCGGATCCTACCCGGTCGAAGCCGTCAGCGTCATGGCGAGTATCATCCGCGAAGCGGAAGCCAACGCCACCGAATATGCCCACTATTCCATCCGCCCGGAAGAAGCGCTGCAGGATGACGCGCTCGCCATCACCCGCGCCGCACGCGAGCTGGCGCACGACCGCAAAGTCGCAGCGATTGCTGTCTTTACCCAAACCGGAAAAACCGCCCTGCTCATGTCCAAATCCCGCCCAGACGTACCTGTGTTCGCCTTCACCCCGGAAGAAACCACCTATCACCGCCTGGGACTGTACTGGGGTGTTACGCCCTTCCTGGTGCCGTACGCCTCGACGGTCGAAGCGATGATCGCCAGTGTCGAGGCGGCGCTGGTTGCCTCCACCCCCATTCGCAGCGGCGATCAGGTGGTCATCATCAGCGGATTTCCGGTCGGCGCGCTGCGACCGCCAAACATTACCTTGCTCTATACCGTTGGGGAATGGACCTGACGCCAGAGCAGGATTCATCCCCAGAGAAAATCCATCTGCTTGAACTTGATAAAGAAGGCGCCTATGTTCGAATTCACCACTCTGATAGAGGTTGATCATCTATACGAAAACCACTTGAATCCGGATTGGATCGTGATCGATTGCCGTTTCGATCTATTCAATCCCGACTGGGGTTTTCTCGATTATCAACAGGCGCACATCCCCGGGTCGGTTTACGCGCATCTCGATCACGACCTGTCCGCGCAGAAAACGCCGTACTCTGGACGTCACCCGCTGCCCGACCCGCAGGAATTTTGCCGCCGGATGGGCAACCTGGGGATATCCAATGCCTCCCAGGTGGTGGTATTGGATTCGATTGGCGGGGCGTTTTGTTCGCGTCTGTGGTGGATGCTGCGCTGGGTTGGACATTCTGCCGTCGCGCTGCTCAATGGCGGTCTGGCAGCCTGGAAAAGCCGCGCGTTTCCGCTGATCGGCGGTATTGAAGCCCGTCCAGCGAAACAATTCCTCGGTCAGGTGGACATGAGCCGCGTTGCAACCAGTTCGGACGTGCTTTCACGGCTTGCAGACCCGCAGTATAAAATCATCGATGCCCGCGCCCCAGCCCGCCACCGTGGCGAGGTCGAGCCAATCGACAGCCTGGCTGGGCGCATTCCCGCCAGCCTGAACCGT
>JBBIQB010000121.1:0-6313 GCA_037442545.1 Bellilinea sp. | reverse complement strand
AACCTGCAGCCAGACGGACGGCTAAAATCCGCGCAGGTACTGCGCGAGGAATTTACCCAACTGCTGGCAGGCACATCCCCGGAAAACACCATCGTCTATTGCGGTTCGGGGGTCATTGCCTGCCACCACCTGCTGGCAATGGAATATGCCGGCATACACGGCGCAAAGCTGTATGCCGGCTCCTGGAGTGAATGGATCCGCGACCCGTTACACCCGGTCGAAAAAGGGTGAATCTATCCGCATCTCACCGCGCTAACTGATGCATCAACTCATCCAGCGATTCACGGCTGGGGCGCAGTTTTTCATTGGGCGTACGATTGAGCGGATGCTCCGGTAAATCGTACTGGTCGAACACGGTTTTCATGGCTGGGTTGACATATATAATCCCGGTCAACATCCAGTTCTTGTCTTCCGCTTCGTACAGCACGCGCAACGCCTCGTAAACATTGGTAGGGTCATAATCGCGCTCGAGTTTTTTCAATACAATCGTCGCCCCATCATGCAACGTCACCTCTCGGGTGCTTCCGGGTTCGTAATCCTCGATGGAAATTTCATCCCGCGCCGGGACATACGAAATGTCGTGCAGCGGCATTTCGTTTTCTTTTCCCCAGGCATAGGAGTGATACGAATCGTCTTTGTTATGAAAGGTTACACACGGGCTGATGATATCGATTACCGCCACGCCGCGGTGGCTGAAGGCAGCCTTGAATATTTCCTTGACTTGCTTGGCATCGCCGGCAAAAGAACGCGCCACAAAGGAAGCCCGGCTGATCAACGCTTCGGTGCAAATATCGATCGGGTAGTATTTATTGACTCCTTGCCGTTTGAGTTCCAAACCGCGCTCCGCCGTGGCGGAAAACTGCCCCTTGGTCAGTCCGTAGACGCCGTTGTTCTCGACGATGTAGACGATTGGCAGGTTGCGACGCACCATGTGCTTAAATTGCCCCATCCCAATACTGGCTGTATCCCCATCCCCGCTGACGCCAATGCCTTTCAACATGTGGTCGGCAAACAAGGCGCCCAGCGCAAGCGAGGGCATCCGCCCGTGCAACCCATTGAAGCCGAATGACCGGTTAAGGAAATAGGTCGGGCTCTTCGATGAACAGCCAATTCCCGAAAACTTGACCACCATTTCCGGGACGACATCCAGATCGTACAAGGCGGCTATGATTTGATTGGAGACGGAGTTGTGCCCGCAGCCAGCGCACAAGGTGCTGTTATGCCCTTTATAATCCGCGCGGCTCAATCCAACGCGGTTGACCTGAGTTTTTGGGACTGCCTGAGTCGCCATGGGTTATTTACCCTCCATCGAAAGTATCCGTTCCACAATCCACCGGGCTGTCATTGGCATCCCATCCACATGGGAAACCTGGCGCAGCCGCGATCCGCACTCCGAGTAGTGCATGGTCAGCAATTGTTTCAACTGACCATCGCGGTTTAATTCCACCACATAGGTGAAGTCGTGCTCGTGCAGAAAAGTACAGACTTCATCCCGGAAAGGCAGCGAGCGAATGCGCATATAGTCCGTGGCGATGCCCATTTCCGCCAACAAATCGCGCGCCTCGATGATCGCTGGATCGGTCGATCCGAAACCGGCAACCGCAATTTTCGCTCCTGGCATGGTGTGAATTTCCGGCTCGGGCAGCAAATGGCGATTATTCCAGATTTTTTGTTTCAACCGGTTCAACATGCGTTCCCATACTTCCGGATCTTCGCTGTAACGGGTCAGCTCATCGTGCCCGGTACCGCGCGCAAAGTACGCGCTTGCCGGGTGCTTGTTACCTGGGAGTGTGCGATAAGGAATGCCATCCCCATCCACATCCAGATACCGCCCCCACTTTCCGTCCATTTTTTCCAGCATTTTTTGCAGATCATCTTCCCAAAGCACTTTTCCGCGGTCAATCGGCTGGTGCGGATACTCAAAGCGGGGGGAGATGTGATAATTCATGCCGATGTCCAGGTCGGTAAGGACAAACACCGGGGTTTGCAGCCGCTCGGCAATATCGAGCGATTTCCAGCCAAACTCGAAACATTCTTTGATATTGCTGGGAATCAGGATGATGTTATCGGTATCACCGTGACTGATAAAGTTGGCAAAGGTCAAGTCTCCTTGGGCAGTGCGCGTCGGCAAACCGGTGGAAGGTCCTACCCGCTGCACATCCCACACCACTACCGGCACCTCGGCATAGTACGCCAGCCCCAGGTATTCCGCCATGAGTGAAATGCCCGGACCGGACGTCGAGGTCATGGCGCGCAAACCAGCCCAGCCCGCCCCCACCGTCATGCCGATGGCAGAAATTTCATCTTCCGCCTGGATAATGACAGACGAAGTCTTTCCGGTTTCGGGGTCGGTGCGCAACGAAGGCAGATACTCCATCACCGCTTCCGGCAGGCTGGAAGCCGGCGTAATCGGATACCAGGCAGTGAATTGAACGCCCCCGTATAATGCCCCCAATGCGGATGCTGCATTCCCCTCGCAGACGATATACCCTTCGAGAGGCGGCATGGCTTCCACATAATACGGGTCCTGTTTGGTCAGGTTTTCTTTTGCCCAATCGGCAGCCGCCTTGATGATTATCCAGTTCGAATCGATTGCTTTTTTCTTCCCCTTGAAATGCGCGTCAACGACATCGTAAACCACCGCCATGTCGATGCCAAGCAGCTGCGCCACAACGCCCACATACACCATGTTTGCCATGTAATCGCGCAAGTTTTGCGGCGGATCGGCTTCTTTTACCAGACGGCGCACCGGCATTGGGTAGAGGATGATATCCTGGCGCGGCGATTCGATCTTGATATCATCGGCATGGAACAGGACACCGCCCTCCACCAGGTATTTCATTTCGGTGCCCATGGTTGCCGGATTCATGGCAACCACAATGTTGTCCATCTCCACCCGCGCCAGGTATCCTTTTTTGCTCAGCCGGATGGAATACCAGGTCGGCAGTCCCTGAATATTGCTGGGAAAGATATTCTTTCCATTGACCGGTATTCCCATTCGGAATAACGACTTCAGCAGGATCAGATTGGACGTCGCCGAACCGGATCCGTTCACCGTGCTAAAGGTGATGCAAAAGTCATTCACAATGCGTTCGCCCACCATACCGTTTTGTAAAACAGAAGCAGGCAGTGTTTGAGACATAGGCTCTCCTTATTCAGACTTGGCAATCAATGTCATCATTCAAATGTATAAAAGGCGGTCTTTTTCGTGCGCAGGAAGATCATATCCATATGCTCGACCATCGCCTCGTACCCTGCGTTGAAATTTTGAGCGCAAATCGCCTCGACCATACGGCTGTGGTATTCCCATACCCGTTCCAGGTATGCCATATCGGTATACAAATCCATTCCGAAGGCTTCGTAGACTTCCCAATAGGCTTCCAAAATACCAGCAACGAATGGGTTTTCCAGGCGCTTGTAGATGCTCAAATGCAACAGGCGGTGTTCCAGATGCGGAATTTGGATCGGATTACCCTGCAATTTTTCTTTTGCCCGCTGAACCAGCAGGCGCAATTCGTGATGGTCTTCACTGTTCAATAACCCAACCGCCTGGTACCAATACGAAGTCTCGATGTGCGTGCGAAGGTCGGCAAACGCCATGAAGGCATCCGCTTTGGTCGAAAGCGCATAGAACAGGCTTTGGGTCACCGCGGTTTTGAACTGGTACGGCAGTACGCGAATACCCGTGCGGGGTCGCACCTCAACCAGCCCCATTGCCCGCGCCACTTCCATTTGTTCGCGCAGGGTTGCCACACTGATTCCCAGTTCCCGGCTTAACTCCGAAAGTGCAGGCAGGCGGTCACCTTCCTGCACTTTTCCGGATGCAAGGTACTGCATGAATTCAGACAATCGGCTGCTCAGACGAAGATACTGGATGTTCATACGGCACGGTTTACCGCCGAAAAAACTGATTAATCTGATTATTCAGACGATACAACTATAGCATACACCGTCCGGGCGGACAAGGATGATTTTTGTAATCAAAACAATGGATGAATGGTAGACACAATACTCGCTTGTCCCAACCACCCGGCTGCCCATACCCAGGTCGAACAGGCTTTCGGTCATGGACGGCACCAGCGAAATAACGCGCTGTGGGAATTGCGCCAAATGCCCAATCTGATCCAGAATTGCCATAGCGCCTGGCTATGTCCCCGCGGCTGCCAGCCGGAGCGCCGCGCCAGCAATCACCGCGGCTGCACCGGGCAGCGCGTCCTCATCGAAGTCGAAACGGGGATGGTGGTGACCGTAGTTCAATCCCTTTTCCTCATTGGCGCTGCCAAAGAAGAAGAAACAACCCGGCAGATGATTGAGAAACACTGCCATATCTTCCGAAACCATGCTGCGATAGGCGCTTTCCACGCGCAAATCCGGTAAAGTTTCTCGCATCGTTTCAGCCACCACTGCGGCAACCTTTGGATCGTTGACGACCGGGTAGGTCAGGCGTTGCACCTCTACGCTGGTGGTGCAGTTCATGGCTGTCCCAATCGAATGAACGATTTGCTCCAAGCGGGCTACCACCACGCCGCGCACTTCCGGCAGAAAGGTGCGGATCGTCCCGCGCAATTCCGCCTGATTGGGGATGACGTTATACGCGCTGCCTGCTTGAATCTGAGTCACGCTGACGACCGCCGATTCGAGCGGCGCAATGTTGCGAGAGACGATCGTCTGCAAGGCGGTAACCATTTGCGCCGCGGCGACGATCGGGTCAACCGTAGTTTCCGGCAGACCGCCGTGACCGCCCTTTCCCTCGATGCGCACCGTAAAAAAATCCGCGCCAGCCATCATCGCGCCGGGGACGACCGCTGCCCAGCCAAGCGGGCGCTCGTTCCACAAATGCAGCCCCAGACAGTAATCCACCTGCGGATTCAGCAATACGGATTCTTTGACCATTTGCTCAGCGCCGCCCAACCCTTCCTCCGCCGGTTGAAAGACAAATTTGATCGTCCCGTGCAATTGGTGGCGGTGCTTTGCCAGCATCCTGGCTGCCGTCAATCCCACCGCCATGTGCCCGTCGTGCCCGCAGGCGTGCATGACGCCCGGATGGGCGGAGGCATAGGCTGCCCCGGTTTGTTCCTGCACCGGCAGGGCATCCATATCAAAACGCAGCATGATCACCTTGCCCGGCTGATTGCCCTCCAGCGTAGCCACAACGCCGGTCTTGGCAACCCCGCTGGTTACTTCCATTCCCAGGGCACGCAGTTCGTTGGCAATGATACCGGCTGTGCGAAATTCTTGAAAACCCAGCTCGGGGTGCTGGTGAAAGTCACGTCGCACGTTTTGGCTATACGAAAAAAAATTATCGGCTTGCGCTAAGAGTTCCCTGTTTATATTCATCGAAACACAATCCTTCGAAAACCATCCTCGTATTTTGGGTTTTCCGCGCTGCTCTCGGCACTCCGGCGCTGACGCTGCATTCTTTCCATCTGATCCGGGTCAGCCAGCTGGCTGTGGTGCTGTTTCAGCGCCGCGATCTTCAATTCCCACCATTCCGTGACATCGATGGTTAAATTCGGCTGCCAGGTCAAGGTCAGCCACAATTCGCGGATTTCATGCGCCGCCAATCCCTCCGCCAGCAGCTCCGGGAAGAACATCGGGTTGCCACAGGCAGGATAAACCGCCTCGCACACGATTTGACCGGCAATGCGGTGATCGGGATGGTTCAGGCGGTTGTCGCGGTGAAAGAAATTGGTGGGATCACTACTGACGACAACGTCGGGTTTTGCTTCGCGCAGCGCAGCAACCACCGCCCGGCGCGCATCGATGGTTGGCTGCAGATAGCCATCCGCAAAGTTCAGAAAACGAATCGATTTCACACCCAAAACAGCGGCAGCCCGGCGTTGTTCCAGTTCGCGGGTTCGCATCAATTCCCCGGCATCCAGAACATCACCGCGCACCCCCTTGTCCCCGCGAGTCAACAGGCAGTAATGCACCTCGTGTCCAAGCGCCGTCCAGCGGGCAATACTGGCGCCGCAAAAATATTCCGGGTCATCCGGGTGCGCCAGCACAATCAAAATCTTCTGCGGACATTGCCACCCCTCAATTGCGTTTTCCACCCCGTCTGCGCCTCCCTGAACGACCAGATGGATGCGAGTGGGATTTTGGCTGGCGCGGCTGCTGCTCTACCGGGCGGGGGGGAGTTTGCACCTCGACGGATTCCCCGCCGTTGCCATCCCCAGTATCGTTCTCCGACTCGGCGACCATCATCCCTGCCGGCGGCTCACTGAAAGCGGCGATCTCCTCGCGGGTGAATTCACGTACACCCACTTCGGGAATATCCACCCGGATGGTGCCTGCCAGCGGAGCCACGTCG
>JBBIQB010000120.1:0-10018 GCA_037442545.1 Bellilinea sp. | reverse complement strand
CCTCGGTTGCAGCCGCCAACCTGCCTGCCAACATTGCCACCGCCTATTGGGGTTTCACCACCGCCCTGTCCGCCTTGATCGCCGCTGTCATTAGTCCGATTTTGGGCGCAATGGCGGATTTTCGCGGTTCGAAAAAACGCTTTCTTACCATTTTCATGCTGCTCGGCGTGACCGGTACCGCCCTTCTTTATATGGTCCGCACCGGCGATTGGCTGTTGGGCTCTTTGTTCTTCCTGATCGGCAATATCGGTTTTGCCGGTAGTCTGGTGTATTACGATGCCCTGCTGCCTCATGTTGCCCGTCCGGATGAGCTTGACCAGGTCTCCTCGCGCGGGTATGCCATGGGCTACATCGGCGGCGGGGTTCTGCTGGCAATCAACCTGGCGATGATCCTGCTCGTGCCGGGCTTTTTCCCGGCAGAACAGGAAGCCACGATTACCGAACTGATGACCCGCATGTCCTTTTTGACAGTGGCGGTTTGGTGGTTTATTTTTACCCTGCCCTTGCTGCGCAACGTCTCCGAACCCCACCGCCGCATTCTGCCCGGCGAGGAATCATTCAGCCCGCTGCAAGCCAGTTTCAGCCGGCTGCGCCAGACGTTCAAAGAAATCCGCAATTACCGCGACTTGTCCCTCTTCCTGCTGGCGTTTTGGATTTACGCCAACGGCATTGGCACGATCATCACCATGGCAACCGCCTACGGCAACGAAATTGGGATTGGTCAGACCTCGCTGATCGGCACCTTACTGATGGTTCAATTTCTGGCAGCGCCGTTCGCCATTTTGTTCGGCAGATTGTCGAAGAAAATTGGACCCAAGAAAGCCCTCTATCTCAGCCTGTCGGTTTATACGCTGATCTCCATCGCCGGTTACTTTCTGAGCGTTGAATGGCAGTTCTGGGCGCTCGGCGCGGCGGTTGCCACGGTGCAGGGCGGCAGTCAGGCGCTCAGCCGCTCGGTCATGGGACGTTTGATCCCAAAAAGTAAATCGGCGGAATTTTTTGGCTTTTTCAGCGTCTTCGAAAAATTTGCCACAATCGCCGGACCCTTCCTCTTCGGCGTGGTTTCGACAGTGATGGGAAACAGCCGCCTGAGCATCGTATCCCTGGTGATCTTTTTTGCCGCCGGGATGATTCTGCTGCGCACGGTCAACATCGAACGCGGAAGCGCGGTCGCGCTTCAGGAAGAAAACCTGATGATCGACCGGGCAGCACAAGCCGCCTGACCCGACGCAAGGGTTACCACAAGCCGCTTTGCAGCGCGGCGAACAGCAGTGCTGCCAGGACGACAATAAAACCGATCAAAATGGTCAATCCAATCGCAATCCGGTTGCGCATGCTCGTCACCTCATACCAGGTCGAACCGCTCGGAATGGAAATCACCGGCAAACACCCCCATGGCTGCCAGCGCCGCTTCAACAGCGTCCATCATCGGCTTCGGTCCGCAGATAAAGATCTCCATCCGATTTTTTCCCCGTTCGGCGGGTAACGCCCTCTCCAGCAGCGCGCGGTTGATAAATCCGGTTTCACCCTGCCAGTCAGCGGGCGCTTTTTCGAGCACTTCCACCACGCGCAGGTTCAAACGCGCTTTCAACTGCTCGATCTCCTCCCGCAGGGTCAGACTTTGCAGGTCTTTACCGCCGTAAATCAGCAGGTGGGGACGGGTATCGCCGTGCTGCGCCAGGCTGTGCAACATGCTGACCATTGGGGTAATTCCCACCCCGCCGGCGATGAACACATATCCAAAGGCATGAGGATGGCGGTCGATGCTGAACGCGCCGAAGGGTCCATCCACATACACCCGCTGACCGGGCTGCATTTCCTTGATCCGCCGGGTGAAATCGCCCAGTTCCTTGATCGTAAACCGCAGGCTGCCGTCGCTGGCTGGCGCCGCGGAGAACGAAAAGGGATGTTCGCTGTCTTTGAAGGGCGAATCCCAGGCGGTAATCCAGGCAAATTGACCGGGTTGAAATTGCATCCCGGCATGTCTGATTGGTTTCAGGTACAGCGACCAGCTATTGCCCCGTTCCGCTTCAACCTTGAGCACTTCATACGGTTTACGCAGCAACATAAAAGGCTTGAAAACCCGCGTGTAGAACAACAAACCGACCCAGAAGATCGAGTACAACCCCCACAGCACCTGTTTCCAGGGGGTATTGACATACCAATTGACCCCCAGGATGTGCAGCATGGCAAAGGCGACAGCCGCGCTGGCCAGAATGCCGTGCCAGATGCGCCAGCGGGTATATTCGATTTTGAGCGGTTTGCGCCACAGTGCCATCACCATCAATGCCGCCATTGCCAGGGTTGCCGTCACCGCAAAGCGGGCACGCCAGGGGGTATCCGGCGCGAACATATTCAGGATGCTGACCGGGTGAATGGAAGTAACGAATAAAAGGATCGGGTGAATCAAGATCAGCAAAAAAGCCAGGATGGACACCTGGCGGTGAAAGAAATAGACCACGTCCGCGCCGTACGGCGCCTTGATTGCCCGAAAGCGGGCGGTCAAGGCAAATTGAATCGCCATCATCGCCATCCCGACAAATCCCAGCGCAACCGAAAATTCGCGCACGAACTCGCGCCCCGGCGGACGCGGCGGCAGGAACATCACCACAACCGGCAGCAAAGTCAGCAGCAGGTACACCAGGATCCAAAAGATGCCTTGTATGATTTGTTTGGTTCGTTGCATGCTCATATTGTCCTCAACCGAAAAAATCATACCACACGCCCCGGAGAAGTGCCTATTCTGCGGGGCGTGTGTACCAGGATGGATTGCGGAAAATTCTAAGCCGTGATTTCGTACAACTCCACCAGCACGCCGCCGGTGCTCTTTGGGTGAATGAACGCCATCTTCCTGCCAGGCAGTTCCAACGGGCTTTCGTTGATCAGTTTAACCCCTTTGGCTTTCAAATCGTCCAGCATTGTCTGAATATCGTCCACCTCGAAGCACAGGTGGTGCATCCCACCGCCCCGTTCGGCGATGAATTTCGCCACGCCGGTATCGGGGCTGGTTGGGCGCACCAGTTCCACTTCGCTTTCACCTACCGGAATGAACACAACGGTCGCCTTTTGGCTGGGCACATCCTCGATATGATTCACCGCCAGTCCCAGCGCATCGCGCCAGAACGACAGAGAAGCGTCCACATCGGCAACTGCGATTGCCACATGATTGATTTTCTTGATCTTTGCCATTGTTTCCCTCTCCCAAAAATTCAAATCCAGGCTGGTGAATGGTATTCGCCCCACACCTTGCGCAGCACCCCGCAAATTTCACCCAGGGTCAAGTCGTTTTCGACGCACGTGATGAACAGGGGCATCAAATTTTCGCGGCTGCGCGCAGCGACATCCAGTTGAGCAAGCAAATCATTCGCCCGCGCGTCATCGCGACTGCGGCGCACATCCGCCAAGCGCTGGCGCTGCTGCTGTTCAATTGCCGGATCGACCGCCAGGGCTTCCAGTTCCAGCGACTCTTCGACCTGGTAAGCGTTCACCCCAACCACAATCTGTTCCTTGTTCTCGATGCTTTTCTGATAACGGTACGCGGCTTCCTGGATTTCGCTCTGAATATATCCGTTTTCGATGGCTGCCAGCGCGCCGCCCAGCGAGTCGATCTTTTCGATATATTGCATTGCCCGGTCGGTGATTTCGTTGGTCAGGTGTTCGATCACGTATGAACCCGCCAATGGATCGATGCTGTCCGCCGCGCCCGACTCCTGGGCGATGATCTGCTGGGTGCGCAGCGCCACCCGCACCGATTTCTCCGTCGGCAGCCACAGGGCTTCGTCCATGCTGTTGGTGTGCAGGGATTGAGTGCCGCCAAACACGGCTGCCAAAGCCTGAATGGCTACGCGCACCACGTTGTTCTCCGGCTGCTGCGCGGTCAGCGTCGATCCACCGGTCTGGGTGTGAAAACGCAGCATCCACGACTTGGCATCCTTGGCGTGGAAGCGTTCGCGCATGATCCGCGCCCACAATCGCCGCGCGGCGCGGTATTTTGCCACCTCTTCCAGAAAATTCGAGTGGGCGGCGAAGAAAAAGGACAACTGGTCGGCGAAGCGGTCAACCTCCAGTCCGGCATCCAACGCCGCCTGGACGTAGGCAATCGCATCCGCCAGGGTGAAGGCAACTTCCTGCACGGCCGTCGAACCGGCTTCGCGGATGTGATACCCGGAAATGCTGATCGTGTTCCAGCGCGGCACGTTGCGTTCGCAATACTGAAACACATCGGTGATCAGGCGCATCGAGGGCGTTGGCGGGAAAATATACGTTCCGCGCGCGATGTATTCTTTCAGGATGTCGTTTTGAATCGTCCCGCGCAGCCATTTTTCCTCCACCCCCTGCCGGCGCGCCACCGCTATATACATCGCCAGCAGAATCGCCGCCGGTGCGTTGATGGTCATGCTGGTGGAGACCTTGTCCAGCGGAATCTCGTGAAACAGGGTTTCCATGTCTTTCAGCGACGAGATGGAAACCCCCACCTTGCCGACTTCGCCGGCGGCGATGGGATCATCGGCGTCGTAGCCGATTTGGGTGGGCAGGTCAAAGGCTACCGACAGTCCGGTCTGCCCTTGCTGGAGCAGGTAGCGGTAGCGGCGATTGGATTCCTCGGCGCTGGCGTACCCGGCATACTGGCGCATCGTCCAAAAGCGTCCGCGGTACATGGTCGGCTGCACACCGCGCGTGTACGGGTACTCCCCTGGGAATCCAAGTTCCTTCATATAATCACATTTGAAGGGCATACCCAGGCGCGGAATGGAAATGCCGGAGGTAGTATTAAATTCAGGCTGCCGCTCGGGGTATTTGGAGATCAATGGTGTGAGGACTTCATCTTCCCAACGTTTGCGTTCGGCTTCAAGAGTCATGTCTTTCCTCGTTACGGAAATGTGGGCTGACAATTTTAGTATACCGTACCCGCTTACAAAACGGACGGGAAGAATTCATGGTAAACCACGAACAAACTTCCCGAATCATATCCTCTTTTTTGCAATGAGTCTTTGTACTCTGTCTAAAACGCGTTATGTATTTTCAGGCGAACATGACAGGCTATCGGCATGGAAGTCGTTAATGCATCAACATCAGAGGCATACGAATCAATCAACCGCCGCTTCGCAGCGGAAGTGGCAACCCATCCACTCCTGCCTGATATACTTAAGGCATGATTGAAATCAGTTCAACCGTAAAGATCGATGAAAACGAACTGCAATTCGACTTTGTGCGCGCTTCGGGTCCGGGGGGACAAAACGTCAACAAGGTCAGCACGGCGGTGCAACTGCGCTGGGACATTTCCGCCACCCCCAGCCTGCCACCGGATATCAAAGCGCGCCTGCTCAAACTGGCTGGCAGCCGCGCCACTGCCGAGGGGGTAATCATCATCGAAGCCCGCCGCTACCGCACCCAGGAACAAAACCGCTTCGACGCCATTCAACGTCTGACCGCGCTGGTGCAACAGGCGCTCGAACCGCCCAAGGTGCGTCAACCCACCCGCCCGACCATCACCGCCAAAGCCGCCCGGGTGAGCAGCAAAAAGCGCCGCGGCGAGATCAAGCGCACGCGGCGCTACATTCCCGAAGACTGGGAGTAATCATTCACTGTCGTCCGGCGGCTCACCCACTGGCTTCGGAGTGTACACTTCGGGAACAAAGGTTTGGTCACTGATTGGCGGGCGGACGTAACCCTGGTCGGCCTGGCGGGGCGGCAGCACGATTGGCTCCGGCGTCAGATCTTCATACAGAATCAGACTGAGCAGGTGGCGGATGACGTTCAGGCGGGCGCACATTTTATTGTCCGCATTGACCACATACCAGGGCGCTTGCTTGATATCTGTATGCGCGAACATCTCATCCTTGGCTTTGGAGTATTCCACCCAGCGCGAGCGCGACTGCATATCCATCGGGCTGAGCTTCCAGCGCTTGGTTGGGTCGTTAATCCGCGCCTGAAAGCGCTTTTCCTGCTCGTGATCACTAACCGAGAACCAGTATTTCACCAGCAAAATGCCAGAACGAACCAACATGCGCTCGAACTCCGGCACCGAACGCAGAAACTCACGGTACTCATCGTCTGTGCAGAAACCCATCACCCGTTCCACGCCAGCCCGGTTGTACCAGGAACGGTCAAACAGCACCATCTCACCGCCAGCCGGCAGGTGCGCCACATACCGCTGGAAATACCATTGGGTTTTCTCGCGCTCGGTTGGGGTGGGCAGCGCCACAACCCGGCACACCCGCGGATTCAGACTTTCAGTAATGCGCTTGATCACTCCCCCTTTACCGGCGGCATCCCTTCCTTCAAAGACCACCACCACCTTCAGTCCTGTAGCGCGAATCCATTCCTGCAATTTGACCAGTTCCACCTGCAAGCGGCGCAATTCTTTTTCATACACCTTTTTGGTCAATTCAATTCTTTTACTTTCAGGCACTGCCGCGGTATTTGGGAAAACCGCGGACAGAGGAGAACTTGGGGCATGGATCGTCGCCGGAGTAGCGCGCGCATGCTTTTCCACGGACTTGCCATGCCCATCACTGGAATGTTTACCCGCTTTGGATTTTCCTTTGCTGGTCATCTTACTCTCCTGCCGAATGCGAAACCGGGGAACCGTATAGCGATGATCCTATTATAGTAAACTTTATTTGGATATACTACACTCAATAATGGACGCCCGCCCACGCTGCAAGTGATGACATTTTCCTGCGTTTGCAGCCCGTTCTTGTTATATAATCTCCCTTCGAGCTATTGTTACTCTCCCAACGACACCGCCCATCCCAATCGAAAACGAGGCAAATCATGGTCAATCATGTCTATAAATCCATCGAAATAACCGGCACATCGCCAAACAGCATCGAAGAGGCGATCCAGTCCGCCATCCACCGCGCTTCCCAAACCGTCCAACACCTGCAGTGGTTTGAGGTGGTCGAAATCCGCGGCAGGATCGGGGAAGGACGGGTAGCGCAATGGCAGGTCACCTTGAAGATCGGTTTTACCCTCGAAGACTGACCACCGGGTTTAATCGCACCCGCTTCTTTTGCACTTTATTAATCCTGATCCTGAACGGTAATTTAGCCCATGCCGCTTACAGTTAAGAATGGTTTACGCCCGCCAACGGCGGAGCGCATCAAATCCGACTCGATCCTGTTATTCGTTTCCGCCGTATGGGGAAGCGGTTTTATTGCTCAGAGCATTGCCGCCGAAACGATGGGCAATTTCACCTTCAACGGTATCCGTTTCGCCTTCGGCGCGCTGTTCCTCGTCCTATTGGTACGTTTCCGGTTGCGCAGCCTGCGCGAAAACCTGGGTGGAGTAACCCTGGCAGGGACTTTGTTGTTCGGCGCCAGCACGCTGCAACAGGTGGGCATCAAAACCACCACCGCCGCCAATGCCGGCTTCATTACCGGTTTGTACGTGGTCATCATTCCAATCCTGTTATTCCTTTTCGCCCGCCAAAAAATTCACTGGTCCACCTGGGCGGCAGCGTTGCTGGCGGTTACCGGCACCCTGTTCCTCAGCACCGGCGGAGCTTTCGAACCGGCGCCGGGGGACTGGTTCATATTGGGCGGGGCATTCCTGTGGGCGGCACACGTTATCGTGGTGGGGCGCATGGCGCGCCGCATGGATAACCTGGTCTTTTCCTTCGGACAGTTCGCCATCACCGCCGTCCTCAACGCCGCCTGCGCATTGCTTTTGGAAGCCAATCTGCCGCCGCCGGCTCAACCCGCCTGGCTGGCGGTGCTATATTCCGCCATCTTCCCGGTTGGGCTCGGATTCACCTTGCAGGTCATCGGTCAGCGCAGCGCCCCCACCACCGACGCCGCCATCCTGTTTAGTATGGAAGCCGTCTTTGCAGCCTTGTTCGGCTATTGGCTGCTCAATGAAATCTTACTGCCCTTGCAGGTCTTCGGTTGTTTGTTGATCCTGGTCGCCATGCTTATGGCGCAACTGCGTCACCTCTTCACGCGTGGCGTACTCGAAACCGAACCGGTCGTCTGATCGAAGCCCGCCTCAAGGGTGTTAGCCGAAAATATCCATCGAGTGGTCACCATCCAACTGCCCATTGGTACAGGTACAAGCGCCGCCGCCTGTGCTATGATGAAAACGCCCTAAGAGTTTTCTCATTTTGATTTCCATCGCAACTTATTCGCTCGGGTTGCGTATATGGTGGTAGAACAAAAGAGCGCAGGAGCAACCGGTGACTACAAGTGAAGTGGATTTGCTCGTCGCGGCACAAAACGGGAGCGATGACGCCTTTTCCAGCCTGGTCATGCAATATCAAAACCCCGTTTACAATCTGTGCTACCGGATGCTCGGCAATGCTCAAGAAGCGGAAGACGCTGCGCAGGAAACATTTTGGAGGGCGTACCAAGCCATTCGCCGGTACGACCGCAACCGCCCGTTTGCTACCTGGCTTCTTTCCATCGCTGCGCACTACTGCATCGACCAGCAGCGCAAGAAACGGATCACCACCATGGAAATCGAGGACTGGATGGAGGAAGTAATCCCAGACCACGCTCCCCAACCCGAAAAACGGATGGGAGATCGAGAAGAGCGAATGTCAATCCAATCTATGCTGTCCACCTTGAATCCACAAGATCGAGCCGCGGTGATTCTGCGCTACTGGTACGAGTATTCCGAAGAGGAAATCAGCCAGGCGCTGCAATTGTCCATCAGTGCGGTTAAAAGCCGGCTGCACCGCGCCCGATTGAAACTGGCGCAGCGCTACCACAACCAGCAGGTAGCGCTTGCCGAAAGGATTCAGGATGAGTCACCCGCCTTTTGAAACCTGGATAATCCAAGATGAAACGTTAACCACTACCCAAGCCGCCGAGTTGGATCAACATCTCCTTTCCTGTTCCCAGTGCCGCCAGGTGAAGGCTGGCTGGCAGCCGGTTGAACGCCAACTGCGCGAAGCGGACATCGTTGCCGCACCGGTAAATTTTGCCGCCCGCTTCCAAGCCAGCCTGGAGAACCGCAAAGCGCAAGAACGCCGCCGCCAGGTTCGCAATGCGTTGTGGTTTTTGGGGGGATCGATGATCCTGGTCAGTTTGTTCTTAATGATTCGAACTGTGGTGGTGATTACTCCCGCCCGCTTGATCGGAGAGATCATTCATTTCATCGCCCTCGCCCCGCAGCGCTGGTTGGAATTCCGTTACATCCTGTACTACTGGGGCAGCCAGATACCGCCGGTAATCCTGGTCGTCAGCGCATTGACAATCCTTGGATGGACCATGATCCTTGTCACAACCTGGTTGCTGACCTACCTGCGCATCTCCAATCAAGGAGTTGGAAAATGAAAAACTTGGTCAAAAATACCCTCCTTTTCGTGACCCTCGTCCTGCTGCTGGCGCTGCCCGGCACGGTGATGGCACAAAATCCCCCACCGCAGCAGTTCAGCGGTGATCAATTTGTAATTGGCGAAAACTACACCCTGAGCAAAAATCAGGTGCTGAACGGGTCACTGGTGATTGCCGGCGCAAATGCGTCCATCGAGGAAGGCGCCGAGGTCAATGGCGATATTGCCATGTTGGGTGGAAATCTGGAAATTTCCGGCAAAGTCAACGGCAATGTCAGCGTCATTGGCAGCAATCTCAATCTGACACCGACCGCGGTCATCCGCGGCAACATTCAGACGATCGGCGGCGTGGTCAGCGGCGCCGACCAAGCCAAAGTCTTCGGGCGCATCAACAACCTCAACCCGCAGCGCTTGATGTTCAACTTCGACAACTTCGACCCGTCACCTTCTCCAAGCCCGGTTCGCGCCATTGGCTCGTGGATCAGTGACATCCTCACCAATGTGCTTCAGATCCTGGCAATGGCAGTATTGGCGCTAATCGTCGGTCTGCTCATGCCCCGTCCGCTCGCCGTGATCGGTAAAACCATCTCCGATCAACCCGTCCTAAGCGGCGGTATTGGTATGCTAACGATGGTGGTAGCACCCTTCGTCCTGATCGTGTTGGTCATCACCATTCTGCTCATTCCAGTCGCCTTCATTGCGGTGTTGGTCATGGCATTTGCCACCCTGCTGGGCTGGATT
>JBBIQB010000119.1:0-10066 GCA_037442545.1 Bellilinea sp. | reverse complement strand
GTTGGCGGTGTTGAGCAGGATGGCGGTCAGCCCGGCTGCCAGCCAGATCAACCCCAGGCGCGGGGCGAGCGAGGCAAAATCTCTGCCCAATTGAATGAAAACCAACCAACCGATTAATAGCCAGGCAAGGATGTACAGCAGGATGTTCCAGCCGCGCAGCTGCGCCAGCGCGCGGCTAATGCCAGATAATTGGAGGTTCGACCAATTGCCCGCGCCGGTCAACAGCCCGATCAGCGCTGCCAGTGAAAGCAGCAGGATAATCCCGGCAGCGGCGGTGACTGAAGGGGGTAGCCCTCCAGCCAGCGCCCAGCCCGAAAGCAGGGTACAGCCCGCCAACCACAGGCGGACGGCAGCGCGGTCGGACGGCGAAGACTGGCTGAACAGCCCGGCGGGGTTTTCAGCGCGCGCGCTCATCGGGCGGGGCAGTCTCCGGCAGGTATTTACGCACCACGTAGGTTGGTTTGCCTTGCGATTCGTGGTAGGTGCGGGCGAGCAATTCGGCGATCAAGCCCATTAGAATGGACTGGAAACCAAGGATGAAGATCATCGTGCTCATCTGGAAGAAGGGCGAATCCAACACCGCGATTTGGAAGAACACCCGGCGGACGAACAACACCAACAGCAGGATCAGACTGATGGCGATGAGCAAAATCCCCGCCCCGCCGAACAGGTAGATTGGCTTGTTGCCATAGATGCTGAGGAACTTGACCGTGATCAGGTCGAGGATGACCTTTAAGGTACGCTCTAGCCCATATTTGGTTTTACCATAGCGGCGCGGGTGGTGATGCACTTTCATCTCGTAGATCTTTGCCCCAACCGAGTGGGCAAAAACTGGGATGAAGCGGTGCATTTCACCGTAGAGTTTAAAGCCGGTGATCACCTCGCGGCGGTAGGCTTTGAGCGTGCAACCGTAATCGTGCAGGTGGACGCCAGTGGTGCGCGAAATCAGTCCATTGGCGAGCCGCGAGGGCAGGGTGCGGGTGATGAACTGGTCCTGGCGGTTGGCGCGCCAGCCGCTGACCACATCGTAACCTTCGTCGAGTTTCTCCAGCATGGCGGGGATATCCGCCGGGTCGTTTTGCAGGTCGGCGTCGAGCAGGACGACGATTTTTCCGCTGGAATGTTCGATCCCGGCGGCGATTGCCGCGGTTTGACCGAAATTGCGCCGCAGCAGCACCCCGCGCACATGAGCGGCGTCCTCGCGGGCGAGATTTTCGATGATTTGCGGGCTGGCGTCGCGGCTGCCGTCGTCCACCAGAATCATTTCCCAGGATTGTTGCAATGGATCGAGGGCAACATGAACCGCCTGGTGAAGAAGCGGCAGCGATTCAGCCTCGTTATAAACCGGGATAACAACCGAAAGGTTCATTGCGAACCTGCGCGCAGCGGGATGGGATGGAAAAATTATATCACAGCCCTCAACCGGCGATGGCGGCGCCGCTAAAGTAACACTTTATTTTGAGCCATCACGGGGCAGTTCGTTCATGTGCCCACATCTGCTACGCAAAGCGGGCGGCAGCGCTGCCCAGCCAATTGCCCGGCTGCCCGCCCCGGATGAGGCGCAATGCCTGCGCGAAAAATTATTCCCCCAGAGATGCGTTTTTTGCCAACAGCACGTCGGGAAACGCCATGCCGTTATAGTGTTCGAGGGAGTTGGAATACGCCCCGGCGGGGAAGAAGTACAGCCGGTCGCCCAGGGTCAGGTTGGCGGGCAACTGGATGCCGGAGCGGATGATGTCGGCGCTGTCGCAGGTGGGACCGCAGACGGTGTAGGGGATGAGCGGGGCGGCGTCGGCACGCTCGCTGAGCACGTTGTAGGGGAAGTCGAACATTTCCAGCCCTTCGATCAGTCCGTGGAACACGCCGGTATCCACGTACAACCATTCCTGGTCTCCGCGCGTGGCACGGTTGATGATCGTCGTCACCATCACCCCGGCGTTGCCGACAAGCCCGCGTCCCGGCTCGACCCACAACTCGACCGAATCGCCAAACAGGCGCTGGTGGGCGGGCAGGAGGGCAGCGGCGATCTGCTCGATGGCTGGCACCGGCTGGTCGAACTGCACCGGGAATCCGCCGCCGGTGTTGATCGCGCGCAAAAGGATGCCTTCCTCGCGCAGCGCCAGCCAGAGCGGGTGCAGCCGTTCCAGCGCGCGTACCCAGGCGAGCGGATCGCTGTTCTGCGAACCGACGTGAAAGGTCAAACCAAACGGGCGCAGCCCCAGCGCAGCCGCCTGGCGGAACAGTTCCACCGCCTGTCCGGGTTGGATGCCAAACTTGCGCTCCAGCGGCCAGTAACTGCCCTCATTATCCACCGCGATGCGCGCCATCAGCCGGGTGCCGGGAGCCAGGCGGGAGAGTTTTTCCAGTTCCAGGGCGGAATCGAAGGCAAACACGCGCACGCCAAAGCGGTAGGACAGGTCGATGTGGCGCGGTATCTTGGTCGGGGCAGAGAAGATCATCTGTTCGGCGGGCACGCCCACCCCAATCAGTCGCTGGATCTCACCCCACGAGGCAACGTCGAAGCAAATGCCTTCGCGGGCGAACAGTTCGAGCACCGCCGGGTGATTGTTGGCTTTAACTGAAAAATAGACTTGCGCCCCCGGGAAGGCAGCCCGAAACCGGCGGGCATTCTCGCTCAGGCGCTGGCTGTCCAGGATCAAAAAAGGGGTTTCCTTGCGCGGCAGGCTGGCGAGCAGGTTGTGAATGTCTTGCAGGCGGTAGAGACTCATCCTTTTCTCCAACTTTAAAAAATGGACATCTCAAAGTGGGGTTATTATACCCAGAATTCGTTACAATAGTCTTGGATATCGTGCAGGGTGGAAGCAGAGGAGGCACGCATGGAGACCCGTTTGCCAATGAAATTGAACGCCTGGCTTGGGATAAGCCTGTTGCTGGCGCTGTTGGCGGGCTGCGCAGTACCGCCGCCGCCAACCACGCCGACGGTGGAAGCAACCCCGTCCGCCATGCCAACCCAGCCGCCGCTGTCCACCCGGCGGCCGGCGGCGACGCTGACGCCCACCCCCGCCGGGGTGAGCCTGAGCCTGCCGCTGCGCGCGGCGCTGTATTTTCCGCAGCGCGCCGATGGCTGGGACGACCTGGATTTAAAACCCGCCCGCGGGACATACGATTCTGATGACCCGGCGGTGATTGCAGCCCAGATCGCCGAGATGCGGTCCGGCGGCATTCAGGTGGGGGCAGTAGCCCTGCCGGACGAGACTTCGTTGGACGTACTGGAGACTATTCTGGATGCCTCGCGCGGCGAAAGGTTCTACTGGGGGGCTTTTCTCGCAATGGAACTGCACCGCGATCCGAGCACTGCCGAAATTCAGCGCCTGATGTACGACTTGAGTCAGGAAGTTGCCGTGCATCCCAACGCCTGGCGTATGGATGGCAGGATGGCGCTGGTGGTGGATGTGGATGAGGTGGATGACGGCTGCGGCATGTCCAGCCGCTGGCTGGAAGCCAACCGCCAACGCGCTTTCTATTTGATCATGCAGGTTTTTCCCGGCTACCAGCGCTGCGGCAGCCAGCCGGATTTGTGGATCGATTTGTACCCGGATACGCCCATCGAACCGCAGCCGCAACACACCCGCGTCATGCTGGCGCGTTCGTGGGACGGGCGCGACCTGCTGGGGCTGGAGCGCAGCCTGCGCGACTGGGGCGAACAGGTCAGCCGGGCGGGCAGCCTGGCGGACGGTTTGCAGCTGGTGCGTTCGTACAATGATTGGGCGCGGGGACTGAACCTGGAAGCCGCCGCCCTGCTGGGAAAAACCAGCGGGTATTACCTGGAAGTGCTGCGCCGCAATGGGAAAAATTATGCTGAACTGGTGGAGGAGGCGCTCTCGGAGCGTGATGCCGTTCTGGTCGGGGCAGGTGACATTGCCATTTGCGGCTCGGACGGCAGTGAAGCGACGGCAGCCTTGCTGGATGAGATTCCCGGGACGATTTTCACCGCCGGCGATAACTCCAACGAAGACGGTTCGCAAGCCAATTACAGCCAGTGTTTCGAGTTATCCTGGGGGCGGCACAAGCAACGCATCTTCCCGGCGGCGGGTAATCACGACTTGATGACCGCCCAAGGCGCGCCGTATTACGCATATTTTGGCAAGCAGGCGGGTGAACCCGGCAAGGGCTATTACAGTTACGAATTGGGCGGCTGGCATATCCTGGTGTTGAACAGCGTGTGTGAATATGCCGGCGGCTGCGGGGAAGATTCACCGCAAATGGTCTGGTTGCGCCAACAACTGCAAAAGCATTCCAATTTGTGCACGCTCGCCATCTGGCATTACCCGCTGTTTACCTCCGGCGCACGCGGCAGCAACGAGGTGGTGCGCCCCTTCTGGCAGGTGCTGTACGAGGCGGGCGCGGATGTGGTCATCAACGGGCACGATCATCATTACGAGCGCTTTGCTCGCATGGATGCCAGCGGTCAACTGGACATGGTTCGCGGTATGCGCCAGTTCATCGTCGGAACCGGCGGGGCGGGCGTGCGCGGTATTGGCGAAGTGGCTGCCAACAGCGAGGTGCGAATCTTATACACCTACGGGGTGCTTAAACTGACCCTCAAGTCCAACGGCTATTTGTGGGAATTCATTCCCCAGCAGGGCATGGGCGCGACCGACAGCGGCAGCGGCGTGTGTCATTAATTGGGTATAATTGGAATGCGAATTTTCACCGCCGCTGATTCTCATCCGCCTGCGCAAGGCGGTAGCGAAATTTTTCTCCTGGAGGGTGTCTGATGATTGTCACAACCAAAGAATTGTTCAAAGCGGCTTACGGCAAGTACGCTATCGGCGCTTATAACATCAACAACCTGGAACAAGCCATGGGGCTGTTTCGCGGAAATCTGGATAGCCAGTCGCCGTTCATCATCCAGATCAGTAAAGGCGCGCGCTCGTACACGCATAAACTAATGCTGGAAGGGCTGATCCGCAGCGCGGAGCAGGTTTTCCAGGATGCGGTGTTTGCTGTGCACCTGGATCATGGCGATGAGGAAACCTGCTACGACTGCATCAACAGCGGTTTCTACTCCTCGGTGATGATCGATGCCAGCCACGAAGACTTCGAGGAAAACATTGCCACCACCCGCCGCGTGGTGCAAGCCGCCCACGCCCGGGGGATTGTGGTGGAAGCCGAACTCGGTCAGCTGGGCGGGGTTGAAGAGCACGTCGCCGTGGACGAAGCGGACGCCAAACTGACCGATCCGAGAAAGGCGCGCGAATTTGTCGAACGCTCGGGCTGTGATTCCCTGGCAGTAGCCATTGGCACCAGCCACGGGGCGTACAAATTCTCCGGCTCGCAAGGGCTGCGTTTCGATGTACTCGAGCAAATTCAAAAGGAACTGTCCGGCTTTCCGCTGGTGATGCACGGCAGCAGCTCGGTGCCGCAGGATGAGGTCGAACGGATCAACGCCGCGGGCGGGCAGTTGAAAGGCGCCAAGGGCGTCGATGAAAACGCCTTCCGGCGCGCGGCTGAACTGGGCGTGACCAAGGTCAACATCGATACCGACGGGCGGCTGGTGTGGACGCGGGTGCACCGCGAATACTTCCGCGATCAGCCTGAGAATTTTGACCTGCGCCCGGTGGGCAAGGTGTTCATGAGCGAGTACGCCAAGTTCATTGCCCACAAGAACGAAAAACTGGGCAGTGCCGGGCAATTGCCCCAGGTGCGTGCTTTGCTTGCCCGGACGGGCTGAGCAGGCGGAGTATTCGCCTGCGGACGGAGGGTATCCTATTTGACACCCCGCTTCCTGTTGACCTGCCAAGCGGCGGGGCTGAAGGGAGCGGGGCGTTTGCTGGCGGCGGAGGGACAGGTCAACTGGGATGGAAACCAACTGACCCAATCTGGCATCCTCCGGTATAATTCTTGATTAGGAGACGATTTTCCGAATGCCTTCACAGGATTTGATGCGAGCGGTTCAGCTGGCGCGGGCGGGGGAGAAGGATGCTGCGCGGCGCATCTTGCTTCGCCTGGTACAGCAAGAGCCAACCGATGAGATGGCATGGATCTGGCTGGTGGATACCATGCCCAGCGATGCGCAGCGTGTCGCCACGCTCAAGCAATGCCTCAAGCACCTGCCGGGCAGCAAGCATGCCCGCAAAGCGCTGGCGATTCTGCAAGCCCGCCAGCCCTCCCCGCCCGATACGACCAGCGAAACGGCGGCGCAGCCGGAACCCGCTGCGGCGGTCGCAATCGAAATGGCACCCGAAACGCAACCTGCGCAGCCAGAAGAAATCCCGCCAATCGGGCTGGATACGCTGCGCGAGCTGAGCAGCCAGACCCCGGCGGATTTTTCCGGGCGCGAAGAACCTGCCGCGCTGGAGGAACGCGAAACAGAACCCGCCTTCGAATGGCGCATGGTGTCGCCCACGCCGCCCGCCCCAAGCCGAGCTGTGGAGGATGCTCAGGCAGCGCAACCTCCCATCGATTCACGAACGCTGACAGATTTGCGTTCGCAGTTGGACAAACCTCCGGCGGCAGTGCCGCTGGAAACCGTCAAAGCGGCGGTGCAAGCGGTGGAGGTCAATCACTCTGCGGTCAGCCCGCTGATGCTGGTGTTGATCGCCTTGCTGGTGATCTTGGCGGGCTTGGTCGGATACATGCTGTTCTTCAGTCCGCTCAGCCCGCTGCGTCAGGCAGCAATATTGCTGCCAGGCACACCCACCGTCGAGACCGCCCCCATCCAAGCGCAGACGGCGGCAACCCAGGACGTTGCCACGTTGGCAGCGACAGAAGAAGTCACCTTGACGCCGGTGGAAGAAGAAGCCGTGCTAACGCCTATGCCGCCGGGTATCTACCTGAGCGGCAGCCAGGTCTATTCGGTCGACTGGTCGCGCGATGGCGCGTATTTCGTTGTATCCTCCACCGGTGGCGTATCCCTCTACGATCCGATCACCTTCAATACACTGCGTTTCCTCGACGTGTCAGGCAGCCCGACGGAATGCCGCTTTTCGCCGGATGTCGAGCGGCTGGTTTGCGCCGGGGCGGATTTGCGGGTATGGAAGATTTCCGATTGGTCACCGGAATTGCGGCAAACCCCAACCACCCTTTCGGAGGAAGGCTGGATCCGTCGCTTCGAGTTTCTCGATGCGCAAACGTTGGGGCTGCTGCTGGTCAATGATCCCATCGGCGTCAATTATTGGTCGTTCGAGGTTCTTGGAACGACCGGTGAGCGTTTGCGCGCCCCGGAAAACATCCACCGCCTGGTAGTGGCGCAGCAGGGCGGCAGGCTGGCAGCCGGACTGGAAAATGGGGAGGTGATTGTCTGGAATTTGGACACCCGGGAAGCCATCTTCCAGCAGCCGGTGAGCCGGCAGCCGGTCGAAATACTCGCCCTGAGCGCGGATGGCAGCCGGCTGGTGACGGTTACGGCAGGCACGATCCACATTTGGGATGTTGCCAGCGGTGAACAGCAGATCGAAATCGACGCCGGCGCGCCGCTCAGCGCGCTTGCCCTGTCGGCGGACGGCGAATCGCTGGCAGCCGCCGGCGAGGATGGCGGGCTGACCTTTTGGGAGCCGGCGACGGGTGAAATCCTCGACCGGCGCGAGGCTGGCGGGAAGGTTGCTGAACTGCTCTTCGCTCCCGATGGACAGGCGCTGGCGGCGCTGCAATTGGATGGCAACCTATTCTTTTATTACGGTTGGCGCTAACCCTGAAAACTGAATGCAAATCCAAATATCCGTTTATGTTTTGATCCTTATATTTGCTTCGGTGGTTTCGTTTACCCTGGCAGCCTATTCCAATTTGCGCAAAAGGGTGCCTGCCGCGCGCCCGTTTGGCATGGTGTGTTTTGGGATTGCCCTGTTTACTTTGATGTACATGTTCGAGGTGATCAGCATCCCACTGCAGTCGAAAATTCAATATTTCCACTTCAAACACATCGGCATTGCCTTAATTACGATTGGTTTTTTGTGGTTCACTATTGAATACACCGGCAAAAAGGTCCCTTACCGGTTTCGCTGGCTCGCGGGTTTCAGCGGAGTACAATTGGTTGCCCTGATCGGATTGTGGACCAATCCGCTGCACGAGTGGTTTTATGCCTTACCTCACCTGGAGGTTTTTCAAAATTTCATCGTTTTTTCCTTCGAGCCGCGCAATGGATATTATATTTACCTGGTCTTCCCGCTTTTGCTGGCGCTGGTGTGCATTGGCGTTTTGATCGAGTACTTCTTTCGCGCCAGTTATCACCGCCGCCAGCAGGTGACCCTATTACTGGCGGGTGCTGCAATCCCGCTGGTGACCGGATTTTACCTGACTGTTGGCGGGAATCCGGATCAAAAAATCTGGATGACATCGCTGTCCTTTGCAATTGGCGTGCCGATTCTTTCGATTGGTGTTTTTCGTTACCGCATGTTCGAGGTCGTCCCGGAAGTGCGTACGTTGATTTTGGATGCGATGGATGACGCAGTGATTGTGATCAACCACGACCTGCGCGTTCTGGATCTCAACCCGGCGGGGGAAAAATTCCTGAACATTGATCTGAACGATGCGATTGGTGCCCGGCTGGGCATGCTCTTCCCGGAATGGGGGCAGCTGGGGGTAAGACGGGAACTGGAGGAACGCATCGAAACCGAGATTGAACTGATTCGGGAGAAAAAACGCTTTATTTTCCGAGTATCTTCCTGGTTGATGACCACCTGGTGGGGCGGTTCGGCAGGACGGTTGATCCTTTTGCGGGATATTACGGAAGAACGCTGGATGGAAAAGGACTTGCGCCAGGCAAAGGAAGCCGCCGAAGAAGCTGCCAATGCCAAAACGCTGTTCCTTGCCAACATGAGTCACGAAATCCGCACGCCGTTGAATGCGGTGTTGGGGATGACTCAACTGCTACTCAACACCCGCCTGAACACCGAACAGGTCGAATTCACGCGCGCGATTTATACATCCGGCAGCACCTTGCTGAATGTGATCAACGAAATTCTGGATTACTCCAAGATTGAAGCCGGTCGGGCGCATTTGGAAATGCAATCCTTCGATTTAAACACCTGTCTGGAAGAAGCCCTGGATGTCATCGTCCCGCAGGCGAGCGCGCGCGGCTTAAATTTGACCTACTGGTTGGAGGATGAGGTTCCATGCGTGGTGCGCGGCGATGCCGGACGAATTCGCCAGGTGCTGGTCAATTTGCTCGCCAACGCGGTAAAGTTCACCGAAAAAGGCGAGGTTAACCTGCGGGTCGAATCCACGCCGGGCGAAAATGATCTGGCTGAATTGCACTTCATGGTCATGGATACGGGTATCGGCATCCCACCGGATAAACTGCCGGACCTGTTCCAGATTTTTTCGCAAGTCGATCCGGGGTTATCGCACCGCTACGGCGGCACCGGCTTGGGGTTGTCCATCTGCCGCCATCTGGTGCATCAGATGGGTGGTTACATCTGGGCGGAAAGCGAGCCGGGGATTGGCTCCGTGTTTCACTTCACCCTGCCGCTGACCGCCGAATCGCCGCCGCGCGAATATCCGCTCTTGCGTGGGAAGCAGGTTTTGGTGATGACCCCCAACGAATATACCAGCAAGATGGTACGCCAATTTGCCCGGCGGCGCGGTATGCATGTGGAAGCAACCACCAACCACGAGCAGGCTTTCGCAGCTCTCCAGGCGGCAAGCCGGATCGATGCGGCAATCCTCGACCTGCATTGGAATGGAAACGAAAATCGAACCATCCTGCAGCGGGTGTGGGAGTTTGTACCGCAGACTGGATTCCCGCTGCTTCTCTTGACACCCTTTGGCACCCAATTAAGCGAGCAAGAGCGCTCCAATTTTGCCGGGGTGATTCATGCGCCGATTAAGTCGGGTCAATTGACTGCCGTGCTGGAAAACCTGCTGGTAAGCGGTTATAAGCCGCTGCGCGCCGTGACGCGGCGCAAGCGCAGTGTGCCGGGTGATGCCCATTTCGCCAGCCGCTACCCGCTGCAAATCCTGGTGGCGGATGATAACCAATTGAATCGCAGGGTGGTACTGTTGTTCCTGGAGCAGCTGGGATACCACCCGTTGGGGGCTGCCAGCGGCGCCGAAGTGCTGGAAATCCTCCATCGGCGAGCGGTGGATCTGCTTCTGCTGGATATTC
>JBBIQB010000118.1:0-10122 GCA_037442545.1 Bellilinea sp. | reverse complement strand
ATCGGAATGTTACCCAGACATTTCGAATGGATTTAGCGGACAGCGGCTCGGAGCTTCCATTCCAACGTCTCGGTTTATACTCGGTTCTCAACCAGGCCATGTAACCGGTCAGGTCGGAAGATTGAATTTCCGACACCTCTCGGTCTCCAATGTATTTCAACCAATGACCAAGCGTGAACTCATAGGAGGTAATTGTGCGTTGGCTTAATCCCTCTGCTGTTTTGAATTTTAGGAAGCCGTCGATGGCTTTGGCTAAGGAAAGTGAAACTTTGGATTTTGACGTACCCGGCGAACTGCGGTTCATAAGAAATTCCTCCATTTTTGGAAAAATGTCTACCGCTGTGTGCCGGGCTAACGAAAAACCAGAGCCCGACGGACTCTGGTTTGACTTTAGTAGCGGGGCCAAGATTCGAACTTGGGACCTCCGGGTTATGAGCCCGACGAGCTACCTCTGCTCTACCCCGCATCGTGGCTTGTATTTTACCACACCCTGTCCGAGCGTCAACCCCCGCATCAAATCTGCTTAACCTGTTTCTAGCGGCGCGGTTTCAACACCAGCCGGATGGGAGTGCCGGTAAAGGGGTATTCCTTGCGGATGGCGTTTTCCAGGTAGCGCAGGTAACTGAAATGCGCCAGTTTCGGGTCATTGACGTAGATCATAAATGTGGGCGGGTCGCTGCGTACCTGGGTGCCGTAGTACAGGCGCAGCGATTTTCGTTGTGTAAAATGCGGTTCAGCTGGGCAGTGGTCAGGCGCGCCAGGCGCTCCTCCTGCACCTTGAGCGCCAACGGCAGCACCTGGTCGACCCGCTGACCGCTTTTGGCGGAGATGAACAGGATGGGAACGTAATCGATGAAGTTCAAATCCTGCCGGATGCGGGTAGTGTAATTTTGCATGGTGAAGTTGTCTTTTTCGATCGCATCCCACTTGTTGACCAGTACCACAGTGGATTTCTGCGCTTCAAGGATATAACCGGCGATGTGCGCATCCTGAGCGGTGATGCCGCTGATGGCGTCGATCATCAGCAGGGCGACATCGGCGCGTTCGATGGCGCGCATCGAGCGGATGACGCTGTATTTTTCCACCCCCGGCTCGACCTTGCCGCGCCGGCGAATGCCGGCGGTGTCGATCAGCGTGACCGGCAAGCCGGCATACACGATGCGGGTGTCCACTGCGTCGCGGGTGGTGCCGGCAATTGGGCTGACAATGGCACGCTCCTCGCCGGCAAGCCGGTTGAGCAGGCTGGATTTGCCAACATTCGGCTTGCCGACCAGGGCAATCTTGACCGAATCGTCGGCTTCCTCCTCCGCCTCTTGCGGGAATGCCGCTACCAGGTCGTCGAGCAGGTCGCCGGTGCCGGTGCCGTGCAGCGCGGAGATCGGGTAAGGCTCGCCGATGCCCAGTTCGTAAAATTCTGCCGCGCCGTTGCGAAAGGTCTGGTTATCGGCTTTGTTGACCACCAGCAGCACCGGTGGGTGGGATTGGTCGTCCACGATTTTCTGGTTGCGGCGCAAAATTTGGGCGACTTCGACGTCGGCGGGGGTCACGCCCGCGCTGGCGTCGGTCAGGAAGAGCACGACATCCGCCTCGCGGATCGCCAGTTCTGCCTGGTTGCGGATCTGCTGGATGTAGTCGGCGGAGCCAATCGAAAGGGCTTCCTTGCCGCCCGTGCTGGGATCGATCCCGCCGGTATCAATGATATGAAAAACGCGCCCGTTCCACTCCGCTTCCGCCATCAGTCGGTCGCGGGTGGTGCCGGGGGTGTTATCAACAATCGCCAGCGGTTCCCCTGCCAGCCGATTGAACAGGGTGCTTTTTCCGACATTGGGGCGGCCGACCAGCGCGACAAAAGGTTTTTGCATGATTCTCCTCAGGGACTGACCGTACCGCTGCCGGTCCGGGTGGTGTTGCGGGTAATTTTGACCTCGACGCTTCCGGGAAGCAGGCTCTCCACCCTTAATTCGGCGATCAAGACCTCCACTTCGGGCTCGAGCTGGTAGGTGCCTTGCGCCAAAGTGCTCAAGTCCACTACGGCGCGCACGTCAGTCGCGCGCAGGCGGTCGAGCAGCGCCACCGGACCGGACAGGATGATCGTCAGGCTTTCCGGCGCGATCTCGGCGCTCAACCCGGGCTGCAAACCGGTCATCTCCACCGGGATGTTGGGCAGGGTCAAGCTGCTCTCGATTGCCGCGACGCCCACCCGCACCAGCACTTCGGTCTGTTCGCCGACCACCGAAACGCCCGGCGGCAAATTAAGGCGGATGGAAATGTCCAGATCATCCTTCAAACCGTTGATGTTGAGTGGTTCGGTTTCGATGAATCCGGGCAGATCGCTGACCACCTGCGGGTCGGCGGAAAATACCGTCACCGCCGGCGGGAAGACCGAAATGTTGGTCAGGCGGTAGCCGGTGGCAACCTGCCCCAGCACCACCACTTTGACGACCACGTTGCGGTAGCCAAAACGCTGCGAAATAACCTGGTTGACGGTTACCCGGTCCGGCATCAGGGTCAAGCCGTTGATCAACACGTCGTTGCTGTCCACTGCCTGTAAATTGATCGTGCGGTTGATCGTCTCGGCTGCCTGGTTGATGTCCAGCAGCGCGCGCACCTGGCTGACCCGGTTGACCACGGATTCGGGACCGGTGACTGATACGCTGGACTGGCTGAGGGTGGGCTCATCGGTAAGGTAACCAACCGCCGGACTGCCGCGCCGCACCAGTGTTATCGCAAAATCCTTGCGGGCAAGGTTTTCCAAAGTGATCGTCAACATTTGCGGCGATTGGCTGACCTTGCGCGCCGGTCGGGGGGTGATTTGCACCTGCACCGGTATGGAGTGCGTCCCGGCTTCTAAACCGGAAAGGTCAACGAAGGCGCGCACCGCCCCCGGCTCGGTGGTGATCAGTGTCCAGATGGTTTGCGGCGCGCTCAACACCACATTCACCGAGGTGGGCAAGGCGGTGGTGATGACCAGACCCGGATCCTGTCCCACTAGTTCGATCGGCAGCGGGATGGGGTAGGGGCGTTCCTCCAGCGGGTCGCGCGAGGTGACCGCGGAAATCCACACTGCCAGTGCCAGAACGAAGGCGGTCACCAGGGTGGGCAGCAAGCGCATCAGACGGCGCAGGAACTCCAACATTAGCCTCACTCCTCTGTCCCGGAACGGAACACGCTCGGTTTCTTGTCCCGTTTGAGTAAATCCAGCAGGCGGAAGGTGCGCTGGGGCGACTGGTAGAACGCCTGGAGAATGTTTTCCAGCCGCTCACTGTCCAAACGGCGGATCATGCGACCGCCGTGAGCAATCGAGATCGACCCGCTTTCCTCGGAAACCACCACCGCGACTGCATCGGTGGATTCCGAGGTGCCCAGCGCGGCACGGTGGCGCAAGCCCATCTGTCGCTCCGGTGAGCGGTTGAGAATACCGCTGGCAGAAAGCGGCATGACGCAGGCGGCCGCGGCGACCTGACTACCAACGACAATGGCGGCGCCGTCGTGCAGTGGGGTGTTGGGGTAAAAAATTTGCAGCAGCAGTTCGGGGGTGATGCGCGCATTGAGCCGCACGCCGGTACGAACGTATTCCTGCAAACTGTCACCACGTTGCAGCACGATCAATGCGCCGTGCTGGCGGGCGGACAGGCGGGCGCAGGCGCTGACCACCGCCTGAATGGTTTCGCGCATCACCAGCTGTTCTTTTTCGCTGCGCTGAAAGAGCACCGTCTGGGCGGAACCGGCGCGCCCCAGACGTTCCAGCCCGCGGCGAATTTCGGGTGCAAAGATGACCGGAATTGCCAGTACCAGGGTGGGTATCATGGTCTGGATCAGCCAGGAAAAGGCGGGCAGGTTGACCAGGCTGGTGAGTAGGATCAACGCCACTACCAATAGAAGGACGCCGCGCAGCAGCACCATCGCTTGGGTATCGCGCAGCAGCATCAGCACGCTGAAGAAGACCATCGTCACCAGGAACAGGTCCAGCGCGCTGAGCCAGTTGAAGCGCTGAAAGATAAAGGCGAGTTCGTTCAGAAAATCTGCCACGATGAAAAAACCAAACCACAGGGATCAGATCGGGCGTAAAACGCGATCCTCACGCAACTTTTTGAAGAATAATACACTGCCAGCCTGCATGGATTCTTTGGCGGCGTCCTGCCAGGCGTGCACTTCCAGATTTTCCGCGGCGCTGCGGAGATAACCCAGTTCGCGCCACACGCTTTCGTGCCGCGCCAGATTGGGGGCAACGAAGATCAGCGAGGCTTCGCATTGCAAATCCTGCGAGGCGCGTTCCATCTCCCGAATCAACCCCGGCAGGGTTTGCTGCACCGGCAGTACCGGGTCGATGACGATATCGGTGGTGCGCGCCACCAGATTTTCGACCTGCCAGCCGATTAAGCCTTTCAACTGCTGGTCGAGACGCAGCAGCAAAAACGCTCTTTCGCCGAAGGCTGCCATGATGTTCTCCGCCGTCAGCAGATTGCCCTTTTTATCCAGCCGGTTGAGCAGAGCCGCGATTTCGGCGGAGTGGCGCGGGCGTCCGCGTTCGACCTTCAACTCGCCCTTGACCGCCGGCGCTTCAACCGGCTGGGGTGGGGTTTCCTCCACCAGCGGGACGTACTTGCGCCAGGCAGTTACCACTTGTTTCCAGGTTTCGTCGAAACTGCCGGCGTTGCGGATGACCACGCTAGCGGCGGCGATTTTCTGCTCCTGGGGCGGCTGGCTGGACATGCGCTGACGGGCGTCGCTTTCCGCCATGCTGCGATTTTTGATCAGCCGTGCCAGTTGGACATCGGTGGGGGCGTACACCACCCAAACCCCGTCGCAGTGTGCCGCCAGACCTGATTCGAGCAGTTTAATGGCTTCGATGACGACCACCGTTTGCGAAGCGCGCCGGATGAGATAATCGATCCCCTGACGCACCAGCGGGTGGATGATCGATTCCAGTTTTTGCAGCGCTTCCTTGTCGGAGAAGACCAGCCTGCCCAGCCGGGCGCGGTCGATTTCGCCGTTGGCAGCCAGAATATACCTGCCGAAGTAGTCCAGCACCGACTGGTAACCCGGCGCGCCGCGCGCAATTACCCGGTGAGCCAGCGCGTCGGCATCGATGCCATAGGCACCCAGGTGCTCCAGCATCCGACGCACCACGCTCTTGCCGGTGCCGATATTGCCGGTTAAACCGATGACATACTTACCCGCCCAGTGACTCACCTGGTCTCCTTATCGAGGGGAATACAAGGGATGAACCTGGTTTCATTTTATCTTTGGCAGGCGAGAATGTCAAAGGAAAAGCCGCGCGACTATCCGAATGGATCACAAAACGACCGGCGGCCTGTGTGTGGCGCGGTTCACTCTTTGGCGCCGTGCCAAAACAGGTCGAGCAGCAACTCGATCTGGTGTGGCGCGGCTTCTGGACGCAGGGCGGATTCGTTGCCCAAGAACGGGTAGAGCATGCCCAGCAGTGTCCACACGGCGAATTCGGGTGCGATGGGGCGCACCTCGCCGCGCTGCTGCCCCTGGCGGAAAATCTCCGCCAGCGGTTCGAGAAAGCGCTGCTGGTAGCGGCGGGAAAACGAACGACGCAATTCGGGTTGGAGTTTGCCCATTTCCTGCGCTGCCAGGCGGATCAGAGACCGGGATTGCGCTGGAATCTGCTGGAAAAGGGCGAAAACAAAATGATGGATGCGTGCCGGCGCGCTGGTTTCGGCGTGGACGGCTTCTTCGATCAACTGGTGATAGGACTCCAGCCCGGCATCGAGGATCTCCACCAGCAGGTGTTCTTTGTCGGTGAAGTGGTAATACAGCGCGGCTTTGGTGATGCGGCAGGCAGCCGCAATTTCGCGAATCGAGATACCGTCGTAGCCGCGCTCGGCGAACAGGCTGGCGGCTTGCTGCAAAATGCGCTCGCGCATGGCGGGCATGGGCTTATCCACGGCTGTAGGCTTCATTGGCTCGGAGTGTTTCCAGTTCGCTTGCGCGCCGCTTGAGCAGGGCTGCCAGGATGATCAAGCCCAGGCTGATCAGCGCGACCAGATAAAATGCGGCGCGGTATCCGCTGAACACATCTTCAACCCCGAAGGACACCACCATTGCGCCGATGATGGCGCTGCCCGTCAATTGACCGATGCTGGTGAACAGGGTGACGATCCCCTGCGAGAGGGTGCGTTCCTCCGGGCGGGCTTCGCTCAGCATGATATAGCGGATGGGCGCGCCGAGCAAGGCGGTCAAGCCCAACCCGATCAGCATCCCGGAGAGCAGGAAGAAGGATAGCGATGCGCCGAGCAGACCAAATACGACAAAGCCCAGGGTCATTATAATGCTGCCTGCCAGAATGACCTTGCGGGAACCGATGCGGTCGAGCATCCGCCCGCTCAACGGCGCGCCAACTGCCATCGCCAGCACAGCGGGGATCAGCAGCCAGGTGGCGTTGCGCTCATTAATTCCCTGGCTGGCAAATCCACTGACCGCCATCAGCGGGACAAAGACCAAGCTGGCTTCCACCAGCCCGGCGCCGGCGGATAGCGCGTAGGTCAGACCGAGTTGGCGGCGGTTGAACAGGCGCGCTGGCAGCAACGGGTATTCGGCGCGCGCCTCAACCCGCATCAGGATGACCAGCAAAATAATGGAAAGCGCCAGCGCGCCGCCCACCGGCAGGCTGAACAGACTGGCGGGCAGGTTGGCGGCATCCAACTGGTTCAATCCAACGGTCAGCGCGGCGAGAAACAAGCCGAGCACGATCATCCCGGGCGCGTCGAAGCGGCGAACGATTGCCGGACGGCTGACCGGCAGCAGACGCAGGCTGAACAGGATGATTGCCAAAGCGATGGGCAGATTGATCAGAAACAACCAACGCCAATCCACCAGCGCCAGGATCACCCCGCCAAGCAGGGGACCGATCAGGAAAGCCACCCCAAAGACAGCACCGATCATTCCCAGCGCGCCACCGCGTTTTTCGGGTGGGAATGTGTCGCCGATCACCGCGCTGGCGACCGGGAAGATGCCACCCGCGCCGAAGCCTTGCACGGCGCGCCCCAGGATAAGCAGCGGGTAGTTGGGGGAGAGCGCGACGAGCAGCGAGCCCAAGGCAAACAGGCTGATATCCAGGATGTAAATCCAGCGCCGGCCGTACAGGTCGGAGAGTTTTGCCATCAATGGGGTGCTGACCAGTTTAAGGAGGAGATAACTGCTGAATACCCATGCCAGCGAGCGCTCATCCACGCCGAATTCGGATCGGATCGAGGGCAGCGCCGGTCCCAGAATGGCGATATCCAATGCGCCCATCAGCACGCCGAAAAAGAGCAGGGTTAATAGGCGGTTGCGTTGTCTGGTCTCCATCACACCTCTGCTTACTGAACGTTCGTTTAGTAACAAGACGATTGTAGCGCAAGCGTTCCGCGCCGTCCAGTCGTCCAATGGGGTGATTTTGGCGCCAACCTGCCTGGCGTTGACCTGAAAGCGGTCGTACCAAAAACCGGGCAGAATGCGGGTGAGGGAGAGCGGCAGTTCGTGCATGGTTGGATTAAGCATATCCTCGAATCCGGCTGGATAATCAGCGCCGCCGCCCGCGGCTTTGGCATATCGTAGAGGTCCCTAGATCACTTGCCTGGGCGGCTGGCGCGGCAACTCCGAATTGTTAACAGTGCCCGCGCGAGCGGGAAAAAGATTAAAAAATACTTGACAAGGGTCGCGAAAAAACATATACTAATAATGCGAACGTTCGCACGAACGTTCGTGTCAACCAAAACCTTCCCTATTCCCCTGCCGCGGATAACCTGCCGATGTCCCGAAGAGTTACCCTCAAAGAAGTTGCCCTTCGCTCCGGTGTCAGTTACCAGACCGTTTCCAAAGTGATCAACGGTCAGGTACAGGTTACCTCGGAAACCGAGTCGCGCATCTGGCAAGCCGTGCACGATTTGAATTACCGCCCCAATTACACCGCCCGCAGCCTGCGGTCGCAGCGTTCCTTCACCATTGGCTATTCCTGGCGCCCCTCCCCGCCCGACCAGGCAAACCCGATCCTGGATGCTTTTTTGCAAAGCATGTTCCATGCCGCCGAGTTGAGCGGCTATTATTTGTTGTGTTTCCCCTTCCACAACGATCCCCAGCGGCAGATCGAATCCTATCGCGAGTTGATGGACACCCGCCGGGTGGACGGCTTCGTCCTCTCTGGAGTTGAATACAACGATCCGCGCGTGCTGTTGCTGCTCGAACAGCGCTTCCCGTTTGTCGCCTTTGGGCGCTCCAACCCGGAGTTGCGCTTCTCCTCGATCGATGTCGACGGCGGCTACGGACTGCGCCTGGCGACCGAACACCTTTTGGCGCAGGGTCACCGCCGGATTGCCGCGCTTGCCTGGCCCGAGGAATCGCGGGTGGGCAACAACCGCATGGAGGGATATTACGCGGCGATGCGCGCAGCCGGCATCGAGCCACTGCCAGAATGGATGCGGCGCGGCGAGGGACGCTATGCCTTTGGCTACCAGGCGGCCCGCGAACTGCTTTCCCTGCCGGATGGCAGCCGTCCGACCGCGCTGGTTGGATTGAACGACTACATGGCAGTCGGTGCGATTAAAGCTGTGCAGGATGTCGGTTTGGAGGTCGGCAGCCAGATCGCGGTGACCGGCTTCGATGATACCCCGATTGCCCAATACTTGACTCCGCCGCTGACCTCGATCCGCCAGCCGGTGTGGGAGATTGGCGAACGGCTGATTCAGATGCTGCTAGAAATCGTGGACGGCGCGACGCCCATCGAGGCGGAGGCGGTGCTGATGCAGCCCTCACTGGTCATTCGCGCATCCAGCCAAATGACGACAAAAACGTCATCCTGAACCGTCAAAGGAGGTGTTGAGGAATTTTTCGAAAGACAACCCGCAAATCGATACAAGGTTGTACTGGCGACAATTGAAGCCACCCTTCCGCACTCCTGCCAGGGATCGAGTCGGGGTGGCTTCGGCGGACGGCTGGTTTGCCGTCTCGTGGTTGAGTATATCACACTCCATTTTGGGGAAGTCCGCTTCCCACTGCTTCAGGAAACAGGAGAAGAAAGGTCATGAAAACCCTGCTCAAGTTTTTGGTTCCGCTGATGGTGCTCAGTATGTTGCTGGCAGCCTGCCAGCCGGCGGCAATACCCACCCCGGAAAAAGTGATCGAGACGGTCACCGTCGAAACGGAAAAGGAAGTCATCAAAACCGTCGAAGTTGAAAAACCCGCCGAGCGCGCGGTCGTCCGCCTGTCCGGTTGGGCAGCCAGCCCGGAGGAAACCGCCCTGCTGCAATCCATCCTGCTGGATTTTACAGTTGAAAATCCAGACATTGTGGTCAAATACGAACCGATCACCGGTGATTACTGGCAGCAATTGAAGACCTCCATTGCCTCTGGTGTCGAGCCGGATGTGTACTACATGGATATCTTCCAGTTCCCTGCCTTCGTCAAGGACGAGGTGCTGCTGCCCATCGATGACTTGATGGCAGCCACAGGGATGAATCGCGCAGATTTCATCCCCTCCCTGGTGGATGCCTTTTCAGCCGATGGCGTTACCTACGGTATTCCCAAGGACTTCAATACCCTGGGGCTGTTCTACAATAAGGACCTGTTTGCCGCCGCCGGTATTGCCGAGCCGACCGATGACTGGACCTGGGATGATTTGAAAGCCGCCGCCGAAGCGCTGTCCGATCCAGCCAACAATGTGTTTGGCTTGGGCGTTCCGGCGGATCCGGGGCGTTTTCCGATCTTTGTCTTCCAGAATGGCGGCATGATCATGACCGAGGATTTCTCGGACACGCTGCTCGATTCGCAAGCCGCTGTGGGGGCTGCCACTTATTACACTGATTTTCGTAAGAACCAGAGCGGCGCCACTCCCGCCGATCTGGGTGAAGGCTGGCAAGGCACCGTGTTTGGCAAAGGTCAATTCGCCATGGTGTACGAAGGCGGCTGGCTGATTCCCTACCTCACACAACAATTCCCCAACATCAATTACGGCGTGGTTACCCCGCCCGCCGGTGCCGAAGGCGAAGGCAACCTGATCTTCACCGTATCCTACGTCATTTCCCGCAATTCCAAGAACCCCGAAGCCGCCATGCGGGTAATCAATTACCTGACCAGCGAAGCAGCGCAGACCAAAGTGCTCGAAAGCGGTTTTGCGCT
>JBBIQB010000117.1:0-10225 GCA_037442545.1 Bellilinea sp. | reverse complement strand
GCTGGATGCGCTCAGCCTGGCGCTGCCGCGCAGCTCACCTGACAAAAATGCAAAGCCGGAAAACCGCCTCCCGGCTCTTAATTCTCAGCCTGTCTATACGTCTTATGGGTGTAGTTCGACACAGCACAAGCGTTTATGAAATCATTGTCTTTTTCACGTTCCCCGTACCCAATCACACGCCAGCGTGCAGCCACCGTGCGCAACCCTCGCCCCTGTTTTTGGAGGTGGAACGGCGCAATGTTAATCAGCCGGAAACGCATGCACGGCTTGCGAATCGAGCTGTTTCGCTGTTTGCCCGTCTGAATCCGCCGGTTGGCACATCGTCTGCCTGGATGGAGCGATACCGGCGTGCCGGAAATTGCATGGAGGTAGGTTATGGCAACAAAATGAACCACACTGCGCCTGTTGGAGCGGATGACCCGATTTTCACGCGCCGTATTCTTTGTGCGCGCCAGGACGCGCGCGATTACGACCCTCATCAGCTCGAAGCGCTGGATCAATTTGGCGTCTGGTTTGGGGCGCAGCGCCGCCGCCGCGGACTGACCCTGGAAGATCTTGCCGGTTTGACCGATTTGGGCGTGGATTTTCTTGCCGGAATCGAATTGGGCTTGGAGCCCGACAGCCACATCCTCGCCCATGCCGATCGTCTCGCCGCGGCATTGGGGCAGCCTGTGCTGGCGTTCATTAACATTCTTCACCGCAACGTTTCGCGTGCCCCTCTCAAGAATCCCCACTGACCGGGGAATTTTCCCGTTTTCACCGAAGGGTGGGGGTCACGCGTCCGTCGAGTGTAATTTTTGCCGGATGGCGCGGATCAATTGATTGACCCGCGGCGGCGCAATGTTCAGCGTACAGGCAACGCGTTTCTGGGTATACCCCTCTTTAAGCAGGTCGAGCACCTGCTTTTCGCGTGCGGTCAGATGTTTGATGCGCTGATAGAGTTTTTCGTTTTGAACGATGATTTCTTCAAGCGGGTTGCTGCTGGAGGTCGATTCTTCGAAATGATGTTCCGGCAGCCCGCCTTCCAGCAATAGTTCTAGCGAGACCTGGCGTTTATGTTGTTTCAGTTGATCCAAAGCCAGGTTTCTGGCAATGCTGATGATCCAATTCTTGGCGCTTGATGGGCTGCATCCGTGGTAGGTGTTTGCTTTTTCCCACACGCGCAATAACGTTTGCTGGACGAGCGCTTCGACGTCCGATTCATCGAGATTGTTAAATTGCCACAGCAGGAAACGGCTCAAATTGGGCTTCAATACAGGATACAACTGTTCGAAGGCGGCACTGTCCTGCCGGGCTATTTTTTTGAGCAACCGATCGAGTTCAAGGGCGACCCACCAGGCGGCTACAATCCCTCCGGGTGGGCGCTGATACAATCCATTTTGAGTATATGGGTTATCATGGCTGCCTGCCTTTCTGGGTGTGGTTTACTTATTGGACAGTTGCAGGGCGGGAAACTTAAGAGGGCACGAGAAAATCTTTATAAATTCAGTATACAATCTCGCGGCTCACTTTTCAATAGGTTTTCGCAGAGAGCGGGCAATTTGTTGGTAGATCTGCCGTTCCAGATCAGCCTTGCTGCGCCGGTTTGCCCGGTGGGTATTGTATGCCATCATGCCAATCAACAGCAGGCTCAACAGACTGGCAGCGTCCGGCAGCGGGGGGATCTGCCCGGCGGACTCGTCCGGCGCAGGCTGACTTTTTGTCGGGTCGTTTCCCTTCAGCCGGCGTGAATTCTCGTCGACGCATGCCAGGTGTTTATCCTGCGCGTCCTGCCTGTCAGCCTCTTTGTTGACCAGTTCTTGCTTCAGCCGTTGGCTCTCCACCAGGAGCGATTCGATGATCTCGCGCAGCCGCTTGGTCTCCGCCAGGAGTGATTCGGAATTTTCGCTGACGGATTGCACCTCACTTCTGAGTTGCCCGTTTTCGTCCCTGGTGGATTGGTTCTCGCTTTTGAGGAGATCGTTTTGCTCGCGCAGCCGTTGATTATCCGCCATCAGGTAACCAAATCCAACCAGGATCAATATAAGGATCAGCCCGATCAAGAAGAGGTTGTTCATGCTGCCTCCTGTTTTACATCCATACGACAGGCGCGCTGCCTGCAAAATAACCCTTAATTAATGTGTTTTTTCACAATCCATATTTAAAAGATTTTGGCGCCGGGCAGGCAACTGGATTTTGCCAATCCTCCCCGACCAAGCGGATCGGGTTATAATTGCGCCAGCCGCACCATGCCGCCCGGCAAGCCCCTGCACGCGTTGGACAAAACCGCCAACCGTTGGGTATAATCATAATTCGTACGACAGCGTTTTTTCCAACTGGATTTCCGCGTCCAATGACGCACAGGTGGTTTGTCATGAAGCGATTCGATTTACTGGTTTTGGCTGCTGTTGTGGTTCTTGCCGGGTTGATGCTGTCCTCGCGGCCGGTGTCCGCGCAGGCGCAACCGCCGGTTTCCGGCAAGCCGTTGTGCCTGCCGGATGTCTACCTGGTCGATCCACAGGACTGCCTGCCGCTCGGTCCGGCGCAAAAATTGACCGATCTGGCAAAGCTGACCAGCCGGGCATCCATTGGCAGCCCGCTGCCGGCTTTCCGTCCCGCCCCGGAGATGGCCCGCGCGCCGGTGACCATCGCGCGCATCAACCTGCCGGAAAACGAAAAAGCCCCCCTGTATGCCAGCTTCGAGGATGCCATTGCCGGCAACAACCCAACCCGTTTCATCGACCCTGGCGAGCTGCGCTATGTCTCCTACATCGCGGTCGAATACTACAATAACAAGCCGTGGATCCGCCTGCGCTCGGGTGAATGGATGCGCGCTTCGCCGGTCGGCTATTCCTCCTTCCAGGGGCTGATCTTCAAACACACCCCCGCCAACAACTTCGGCTGGATCATGGACACCAACGAGGTGCGCTCCGCCCCTGGTTATGCCGCCCCCAAGACCGGCAAAATGCTCTACCGCGAGAATGTGGTACAGATCTTCGCCGTGCACAACGCCGACAACACCGACTGGTTCAAGATCGGCGTGGATGAGTGGGTCGAGCGGCGCTACATCCGCCAGGTGGTGATCGACACCAGCCCGCCGGAAGGGGTGACCAACGACCGCTGGATCGAGATCAACCTGTTCGAGCAAACCCTGGCAGTCTATGAAAACCGCCAACTGGTGTTTGCCACGCTAATCGCCAGCGGCGGCGACCCGTTCTTCACCCGCCCCGGACTGCACCAGATTTACCAGAAAAAGGAACTGGAAACGATGAGCGGCGCCTTCGAAGCCGACCGCTCGGACTACTATTACCTGGAAGACGTGCCCTGGACGATGTACTTCGACTCGGCGCGCGCGCTGCACGGCGCCTATTGGCGCACCTTGTTCGGCTATGCCGGTACGCACGGCTGCGTCAACCTGTCGATTGGCGATTCCAAGTGGCTGTTCGAGTGGGCGCAGGAAGGCGATTGGGTGTACGTCTGGGATCCTTCCGGGCAGACTCCCACGGATCCCAACTTCTACGGTGCGGGCGGGGCATAGCCCCAGCCCGCCGGGTGACCGTGCTCTGCGCGTACCGTTGCGAAACCTTGTAAACCCTTGACCGGCGCCGCCTTCGAAAGACGTGTTCGACGGTAAAATAGTCTCATCGTGGTGGTTTGCATATCAAGCCTCGATTCAACCACCTTGTTTGCGTCCAACCCGCTGCACCCGCGACGGAAAGGCGGGAGAGACACCCGACCCAAAGGAAATGCAAGTACCCGTCAATGCCTGCATGGCGGGCAAGGCGATCTTTGCCACACCCTCTCTCCCGCCCAGCGCCGCATGGTGGTGGACAACGCCATCTCGATTGCCCAGGCGCACTGCTCCGCCAGCGCCTGGATGCGCGCCATCTACGCGGATGATACCCTGGTCGGTTTCATCCTGTTGCATACCGGCTCGGATTACGCCGACGGAATCGACTGCCCGGGGGTGTTCTTGTGGCGCATGATGATTGCCGCGCCTTACCAGAGCCTGGGTTGCGGTCGCCAGGTAATCGAATTTTTATTCAGACATCTGCGCGCGCAGGGCGTCCCCGAACTGTACACCAGCTGCGGGCAGGGCGAAGCCAGCCCGCAGGGCTTTTACCGCAAACTGGGCTTCAGCCCGACGGGCGAGTATTATGGGGACGAAATCGAGTTGGTGTGCAAAATCCCTTCGTTATGATGGCTGTTGATCGTGATACCATAGGGTAAGCGCAATCACCCCGCCATTTCCCGGCACGCCATTCGAGGAGGCGTACAATGAAACCCAGCGGATACGCAGTTGAACTGTATTTCGATCCCGAAAGCGAGCAGCGCATCCTGGATTTGCGCCGAGCGTTGATCGAGCAGGGCTACACCGCGCTGCACGACCTGCTCGAATTTCGCCCGCACGTCAGCCTGGCGGTCTTTAACGACGCGCAGCCCGATTCGCTCAACAATCTGGTGTTCGACTTTTCCACCGCCGTCGCGTCGTTCGAGGTGCGTCTGAGCGCGGTTGGTACCTTCCCAACCGCCGAAAATGTCATCTTCCTTGCCCCGGCGCCCAGCCTTGCCCTGCTGGACTGCCACCGCCGCTTTCACCAGCGCCTGGCGCAAACGCCGTTGGAATGCTGGCCGTATTACCTGCCCGGGCAGTGGGTGCCGCACTGCACGGTCGAGATCAACATCCCCGCCGAGCGCTTTGCGGCGGCGCTGGATTTCACCCGCCATCATTTCCAACCCTTCGATGGACGCTTCGAGGCAATTGGCGTGATCGAGTTTCGCCCGGTGGTCGAACTGGCAACCTGGCGGCTATCCACAAACTGACCAGGGGTCAGTTAATGCCGTCCTAGCGTCTAATCCCTCAAGAGGTAAAACACCATGAACAAGTTGCGTTTGCTCGCCATGCTGGGTCTGATCGCCGGGCTGTTGCTGCTCGGGCTCAGCCTGCTGGAAACCCTGGCGCTGACCGACATTCAGAATGACTACGTCAGCCGGGCGGTGCTGCAGCAGTTCAACATCCCCGCAGCCAGTCTGCCTGCCTGGAGCGCCACGCCGGGCGAGTGGCAGGTGGTGCAAATTGCCCGCCTTGCCAGCATTGGCTTCCTGGTCTTCAACACGCTCATCCTGGGGATGTGCTGGCGCGCGCTGCGCCGCCCGGTACAAGGTTGACCTTGCCGCGCAGGCAGGCAGAATCGCCCATCGACGCGATTCACGCCGCGATGGTCTTGCTGTACAGGCAGTGGCTTTTGTAAAAATCGATTCCCAACGAGCGCAGTTCGCGCAGCATGCGCTGGTTGTCCGCGCCAATTTGCACCACCTCGATGTGCTCGAAATCACGGCTGCGAATGCTCTTGTGCATCTCGCTGAACAGAATGGCGGTGCCGCCCATGCCGCGGTGTTCTTCCACGATCCCAGCGCCATTGATGTTCAGCCAGGGGGTGCGGCGCATCTCCACCAGCCAGTCCAGCCAGCCAAAGGGCAGCAGCCGTCCGCGCGTGCGTTGCAGCGCGGCGGAAATATCCGGGTATGCCAACAAAAATCCGACCGGCTGTTCGTCTTTGAGCAGAATTTTGATCAGACGCAGGTCGGCAAAGAACAGCACCTGGCGCAAGATGGCTTGCACTTCTTCGTCGCTGACCGGCGCGTTGCCGGGCGTATCCACAATGGCACGGTTGTACATAGCGCTCAGGCGCGGGATCATGCGGCGCAGTTCCGCTCGCGAGCGGAAGCTCGCCACGCGGAAACCGCGCTTTTCGATCACCCGCGCAGCGATTTGGTGAATGGCAGGCGGAAAGTCGGCGTCGCTGCCCAGGTAGCCGGAGAGGATCTCCTCGCCCGGCTCGAAACCGCAGGCTTCCAGCAGCGCGGGATAATACGGCGGGTTGTAGGGGATGCCGAACGCCGGGCGGTATTCGAAACCGCGCATCAGCAAGCCAATCGCGTCGAAGGGGGAAAAGCCCTTGGGTCCCAGTATGCGCTGGGCGCCCTGGCGGGCAGCCCAGTGCTCCCCGGCGGCAAACAGCGCCCGGGCAGCGGCGGGCTGGTCGGTCGCTTCGAACAAGTAAAAGAAAGCAGTACGTTGGTGATTGTGATGGTTAAAGGGTTGGTGATAGAGCACTGCCAGCCGTCCGACCGGTTTTTGCCCGCCCGCCGGGTGGACGAGGAAGAAGGCTGCCTGCGAGTGGCGGTAATACGGGTGGCGGCGCGGGTCGAGCATCAAGCGCGCGTCCGAGCGGATGGGCGGCACCCACTGGCGCACGTTGCGGTAGAGGAAAAACGGCAGGTCGAGGAAGGCGCGCACCTGGCGCGGGTTGGAACAGTCCACCGGTTCTACGATCATGTTTCGTCCCTTTGAGAATGGCAGCGAATGGTCGTCCCCCACACAGGCATGGGCGTTCCCCCGGTGTGTGCGGTTGTTGGATCAAATTTCTGGCGGCGGCGGGGGAGGCGAATTGAATACGGAACGTATCCTTATTATAGCCTGAGACTGTGCAAAGGCGCGTGCCCTGAGCCCGCTCGTACCCTGAGACTGTCGAAGGGTACGAGCGAATGGAAGATCTCCCGCCGCAGGCTTTAACCTTTTACCTGCGCGCCACAAACCGGCGCGGCTGATTTATAATTGACCTCATTCAAGACACACACGCCCAATGGAGAGTGATCATGTTCGAAACCGAACCCGAAGAACTGCCCGAAGAGCAACCCGAAAGCCGGCCGACTAGCGAGCCGCGCTTCGATATTCAGGAAAAATTCCTCAAAACCCGCACCATCCTCATTTTTGGTGAGATCAACCAGAAACTGGCGGAACGGGTCACCCAACAACTCTTGCTGCTGTCGGCAATTTCCAACGACGAAATCAAGATCATCATCAATTCGCAGGGTGGTCACGTCGAATCCGGCGACACGATCTTCGACATGATCCGTTTCGTGCGCCCGGTGGTCAAAATTATCGGCACCGGCTGGGTCGCCAGCGCGGGCGCGTTGATCTACGCCGCCGCGCCGGTTGAACAGCGCTACTCGCTACCCAACACCCGCTTCCTGCTGCACCAGCCAATGGGCGGGATGCGCGGCAGCGCCCAGGACCTGGCAATCGAGGCGCAGGAAATCATCCGCATGCGCCGCCGCCTGAACGAGATCTTTGCCCGCCAGACTAGCCAGCCGCTGGACAAGGTGGAACACGATACCGACCGTAATTTTTGGATGAGCGCCGAGGAAGCCAAAACCTACGGGCTGGTCGGCAAGATCATTGAAAATATCGATGAAATTTGATCCCCACCCCAGCCGGGATGCCGCCGCGATGAATCAGACCGCCGGGGTGATCGAATTTTTACAGGCGCTGGTGCGCGCCGAAAGCCTTACGGGGGCGGAGCAGGAAACCGCCCGCCTGGTGGAAGCCCGCCTGATCGCGCTCGGCTTCGAGGCGGTGGGCTGCGATGCGCTCGGTAACGTGACCGGCAGGCGCACCGGCAGTCAGCCGGGGGCACGGGTGCTGTTCGATGCCCACATGGACGTAGTGCCGGTTACCAGCCCGCAGGCGTGGCAGTACGCCCCCTTCGGCGGCGATCTCGCCGCGGGGCAGGTGTGGGGGCGCGGCGCCGCCGATACCAAAGCCAGCCTGGCAGCCATGCTCTACGCCCTTGCCAGCCTGCCGGTAGACCAGCTGCGCGGCGAGGTGTATTTTTGCGCTAGCGTGGGCGAGGAAGTGCTGGAAGGCGCCGGTCTGTCCGCCGTGCTGGACGCGCTGCAGCCTGACCTGGTGATCATCGGCGAGCCGACCGACTGCCGCCTGGGAATTGCCCAGCGCGGGCGGGCGCGGCTGGTGTTTTCTGCGCGCGGCGTGGCTGCTCACAGTTCCTCGCCCGATGCGTCCGGCAACGCCATTTACCGGGCTGCCGGGCTGGTGGAACGCATTCGCCAGATGCCGCTGCCGTCCCACCCGCAGGTGGGCAGCGGGCTGATGGCAGCCATTCAGATGCAATCGCAGCCTTTCCCCAGTCTGTCCACCCAGCCCTACCTGTGCGAGGTGGTCTATGACCGTCGCCTGCTGCCCGGAGAGAGCGCCGCGGGCATCCTGGACGAATACCAACGCGGGTTAGCCGACCTGCCCAATTGGGAGGTACGCCTGGACGAGGCGGGGTACACCACCTGGACGGGCGTGCCCCTGCGCCAGCCCGATTTTCACCCCGCCTGGGCGCTGCCGCCCGATCACCCGGTCGTGCGCCGCGCCGCCGCAGCACTTGAAGCCGCCGGCATTCCCGCCGCGACGTTTACCGCCCCCTACTGCACCAACGGCAGCGCCAGCGGCGGCGAGCGCGGCATCCCTACCCTGATCTTCGGTCCCGGCTCGATCACCCAGGCGCACGCGGTGGATGAATCCATCCCGGTCGAAGACGTGCTGCGCGGAGTACATGCCTACGCCGCGCTCGCGCGTGGATTGTAACGATTGGTTTACTCCGTCACCGGGTGGCGCAGGATGGTTTTGAGCCGCGATGCATCCGCCCGGCGCGGGTCGCCCATGTAGATTTCGTGGTGGACGCGGCAAAAACGCAACCCGTGTGCAGCAGCAAAGGCTTCCATCTTCGCCACCGTCTCCGGCTCGTGGATGTACGGACCGATGTGCATCATCTGCACACAGCGCCCCTCCTCGAATTCCTCCAACCGCAGGCGTTCGAGCGCCGGCTGGCTGCCGCGCTTCTTACGCAATTCTGCCAGCGCTTCCGCCAGCAGTTCCTGGCTGATCACTTCCGGCTGCAAAATTTGCAGGGTGTAGAACCAGTTATCCTTGACCTGAATGTCGAACTTGCCGTCCTCCACCCACCACAGCCCTTCCAGCGCCAGTACCGGGTAGTCGATCGGGTTCGCCGCACGCTTCTTTAGCATGAATTTGAGCGTAAACGCGGCGCCGTAAATCGCCCGGATGTTCTCCTGAAACAGCGGCGAATCGCCGGGCGTGTGTCCCAGCCCGATCGCGCCGTCGATGCGCAGGAACTTCAGGCGCGGCACCTCCACCAGTGCCGGGGTCTTGGCAGACGCGCTAAACAAGTGCTTGTGCATGGTTTTCAAATCGATGGTTTGCATAGGGTTATCCCTCCCTGAGGATTGAATCGAACCGCCGCTCCAGTTGGCGGTCTTCCAGGAAATGGTACGATACCAGCCGCCCGTCCAGCACCAGGGCAAATACCCCGTAAGCGGTCGGTGAGTGCGCTCGCACCTCCGCCGCCGAAGTCATCTCGATCACCTGCGCGCTCATGCCGCGCCGGCGGGTAATCTCCAACATACCCTGGGTGACCATCTCGATATACGGGCACTGCGCGCTGCGCACAATGCTCAAGCCGCTGCCCAGCCGTTCCAGGCGCGCCTGCCAGTCCGCCGGGAAGGCGGGCAGGTCGCCGCTTCCGTCCAGGCGGTGCACCAGCAGCTGGAAGGACGGCGGCGCCTGATCGATCTGCTCGAAGCCGTTGAGCAGGAAAGGCTTCCTGCCCACCAGCCAGTTGCCGCTGCTGGCGACCATCACCACCCCGCGTTTGCCCTGCGCGCGGGCATCGGCGATCACCTCACCGATCAATTCGCGCCCGTAGCCTTTATTCTTTCCCTTGCCGACCACCCACAGGCAGTGAATCACCAGATAGCCAGGCGCATGCACTGCCCGCCAGGCGTATTCGCCGGGAATGTATTCGACAAAGCCAACGTCACGCCCGCCGTGCTCGTGGACAATCTTGATTTTGAGCCCCTCGGCAAAGCGCGCTTCCAGCCAGTCACGCTTTTGGCGGTAACCTGGCGCTTTGGGCTTGCTCATGTAGCAGAAAAAGCCACTCTGATCGACATTGGCGGCATCCACCGTCCTGATTTCATATTCCTGGATCATGTTGTTCCTCTCGTGTTTCATCATCCAAATTTGGATACAATTTCAATTGGGGTGAACACCAACGGCGGCAGTTTGTAGCCGCGCACCAGCGAAAACCCGCCGTAGGGTCCGCGCTCGGCGTAGACCGGCACGCCCATCTCGTCCAGCATGGCAAAGTAGCGGTGCAGCGTACCCACCGAAACCCCCAGCCGAGCAGCCAGGTCGGCGGCTTTTTGCCCTGGTTGGCGCTGCAGCAGCAGAATCAGGGTGATCAGGCGCGTGGCAGTATGGTTCATCGGACACCTTCTGACACCATCTTAAGGGATATATAGGTCATTTTACGACATAACTTAAAAAACCAGCCCTCTGCTTTTTCCCCATAAAGCAGAGGGCTGTATGCAATGG
>JBBIQB010000116.1:0-10421 GCA_037442545.1 Bellilinea sp. | reverse complement strand
GGTCTGGCGAAAGGCTGGGAAGTATTCGGCATTGAACATGGGTATGCTGGACTGATCAATGGCAATTTCCTCTCGATGGGCGCGCGGGACGTCAGCGGCATTATTCAGCAGGGCGGCACGATCCTCGGCAGCGCACGCTGTCCGGAGTTCAAAACGGCAGAAGGGCGGCTGCGTGCAATTCGTGAACTCCACCAGCGGGACATCCAGGGGTTAGTTGTCATCGGTGGCAATGGCAGCCAGACTGGCACGCATGCGCTTCACGAGATGGGGTTTCCGGTGGTAGGTGTCGCCTCCACAATTGATAACGATTTGCACGGATCGGAGATCACTATCGGGGTAGATACCGCGCTCAATATTGCGCTGGAAGCCATTGACCGGCTGAAGATCACGGCATCAGCCCATCAGCGCGCTTTTCTGATCGAAGTGATGGGGCGCGATTGCGGCTACCTGGCATTGATGGCTTCGATTGCGGGCGGGGCAGAGGCGGTGGTCATCCCGGAAGTTGACACCACCCCGGAGGAAATCGCCCAGCGCCTGGTGCGTGCTTACGAACGGGGGAAAGCCCATGCGATTGTGGTGGTTGCCGAGGGCGCCAAGTATAATGCCACCAAGTTGGACGCCTACTTCGAGCAGCACCGCGAGCGGCTGGGCTTCGATCTGCGGATGACGATTTTGGGTCACGTTCAGCGCGGCGGGGATCCCGGCGCGTATGACCGCATTCTTGCCAGCCGGTTGGGCGCCGGCGCGGTGGATGCGCTGGAACGCGGTGAATTCGGCGTTCTGGTGGGTATGCTGAAAAGCCAGGTTGCCACAACACCGCTGGAAGAAGTGGTCAACAATAAAAAACAGATCGATTTGAAATTGTTCGAACTGGCGAAGATGCTCGACTAATCCTCGCGCCGCCAGCGCAAATAACTTTCGATCAAGCCGTCCAGGTCACCGTCCAGGACGGCTTGCGTGTTTCCTACCTCGAAATCGGTGCGGTGATCTTTGACCAGTTGGTAGGGATGCAGCACATAGGAGCGGATCTGGCTGCCCCATTCGGCTTTTTGGTATTCACCGCGCAGTGCCTCCAATTCCTTATCCTGTTGTTCCTGGCGGATGGCTGCCAGCCGGGCGCGCAGCACGCGGAAGGCATTTTCACGATTTTGAGTCTGCGAACGCTCGTTTTGGCAGGTGACGATAATCCCGGTTGGGATGTGCAGCAGGCGCACCGCGGTGGCGTTCTTCTGCACATTTTGACCGCCTGCCCCGGAGGACTTAAAAATGTCGATGCGCACCTCTTCCGGCGGGATGACAATTTCACTATCGTCCTCGATTTCCGGCAGCACTTCGACCATGGCAAACGAGGTGTGGCGGCGATGAGCGGCATCGAACGGCGACAGGCGAACCAGCCGGTGGACGCCTTTTTCCGCCCGCAGGTATCCATAGGCATATTGCCCGCTCACGGCGATGGTGATGCTCTTGATGCCGGCTTCCTCGCCTTCGGTCGTATCGAGGATTTCACTCTCGTACCCCGATCGTTCCACCCAGCGCAGGTACATGCGCTGCAGCATGGCAGCCCAATCCTGCGAGTCGGTGCCACCCGCGCCGGCATGGATGGCGAGCAGTGCGTTTCCCTTGTCGTAGGGTGCGGAGAGCAGGGTATTCAATTCGCGCTGCGCCAGGTCTTTTTCGATAGGCTCAAGTTCCTGTTCGATCTCGCCGCGCAGGCTTTCATCCTCCAATTGCGCCAGCTCGAGCAGGTCGTTGATTCGTTTGTGCAGTTTTTCCCAGTCCTGGGTTTCCTCGCGCAAGGCAGACAATTGCTTCATTAACTGCTGTGCCTGGGAAGGCTTATCCCATAAATCGGGTTGTTCGGCTTTTTTCTCGAGTTCTTCCAGTTCTTTTTTCTTCTTACCGAAGTCAAAGATGCACCATGAGTTCGGAGATGCGACGGGAATACCCCGTCAATTGTTCGATCACGTCTTGCATGCTTCCTCCACAAAAGTTTGATTCAGGCAAGAATACCGTCGACAAAGGATTCGCGGTCAAATGGCTGCAAATCATCCGGTTTTTCGCCCAACCCGGCAAACAAAATTGGCACTCCCAGTTCCTTCTGGATGGCAAATGCCATCCCGCCGCGCGCTGAGGAGTCGAGTTTTGCCAGAATGATGCCGGATATGTGGACCGCTTCCTTGAATGCGCGGGCTTGTTGAAGCGCATTTTGCCCGGTTGTGGCATCCAATACCAGCCAGGTGGCGTGAGGCGCGCCTGCCAGGGCTTTGCCGCTGACGCGGTGGACTTTTTTGAGTTCTTCCATCAGGTTGTAACGGGTATGCAGTCGCCCAGCGGTATCGATGAACACCAGATCCATGTTGCGCGATACAGCGGATTGAATCGCGTCGAATGCGACTGCGCCGGGGTCGCCGTTTGGCTGACCGGCGATAACGGGGAGGTCAAGCCGTTCCGCCCAGACCTGCAACTGATCGACCGCCGCGGCCCGGTAGGTATCGGCTGCTGCCAGCAGCACTTTTTGGTTTTGCAGAGAAAATTTCTTGCCCAGTTTGGCAATAGTGGTGGTCTTGCCGGAGCCATTCACCCCAACGATCAGAACGACCGCGGGTTTGTGACGATCCAATTCAAGCGCGGCAGCCGGGTCGAGCCGTTTGATCAATTCCTGGCGCAAGATGCCACGCAATTCCACCGCGCGGACGATGCCTTCCTGGGCAGCCCGTTTTTGTAGTGCCGTAATAATGTCCTGCACGGTTTGAATGCCCAAGTCCGCCTGGAGCAGCAGCGCTTCCAGATCTTCCCAGGTATATTCGTCAATTTCGGTGGCACCAAAGACGGTTGCCAGCCGCCCAAAGGCGGCTTTACTGGTGCGGTTGAGCGCTTCTTTCCATTTTGAGAAAATGTCAGCCATAGCGCGGTGATTATAACATACGGCAGGCTATGTCGCCGGCGGCGGGGGCGGCTGCTCCTGCACCGCCAATTGACCGCAGCCGGCTTGAATGTCGATCCCGCGCCGGATGCGCACCGTGCAGGCAATACCGTGCTTTTCCAATTCTGCTTTGAAGGCGGCGGCTCGTTCGCGGGTGCTGCCCTGTCTGGCGTATTTCCGGGTGGGATTGAGCGGGATGACATTGACGTGACACAACAATCCATGAAGCAAACCCGCCAGACGGGACGCCGTCTCGATCGAATCATTGATGTCATGGATCAAAGCCCATTCAAAGGTCAGGCGACGGTTGGTTTGGGCAACGTAGTCGCGGCAGGCCGCCATCAACTCTGCCAGCGGGTATTTTTTGTTGACCGGCAGCATCGAGGTGCGCAGGTCGTCATCCGCGGCGTGCAGGCTGATGGCCAGATTGACCTGGCGTTTTTCGGCGGCAAAGCGGCGGATCATCGGCACCAGCCCAACGGTGGAGATGGTGAAACGGCGCGCTCCCAGGTTCATTCCGTGCGGGTGATTGAGGCGGTCGATGGCTGCCAGGGTTGCGTCGTAATTATGGAACGGCTCACCCATGCCCATCAACACGATGTTGGTGACTTGCTCCCCCTGCGGGTGGAGAATCCCGGCGTAATAAATCACCTGTTCGATGATTTCGCCGCTGGTCAGGTTGCGCTTAAAGCCCATTTGCCCGGTGGCGCAGAAGACACACCCCATGGCGCAACCCGCCTGGGTGGATATGCACAGCGTGCGCCGTTTTTCGTAACGCATCAAAACCGCTTCGATGGCTTTACCGTCGGGCAGATGAAAGAGGGTTTTAATCGTTTCCTGATCGCTGGATTTGAGCACCTGTACTGGTTGAAGCGCGGAAAACCGGAATTGAAGCGCCAGTCGATCACGCAAATTTTTGGGAATGTGGGTAAAGTGCCCCGCCGACCGCCAGAACTGCTGGTATAACCCCTGCCAGATTTGTTGGACGCGAAAGGCGGGCTGTCCCCAGCCAACCAGCAGCGATTCCAGTTGAGGATAGTCCAGATCGTAAATCAACGGCAGCACTTTGGATTGCAGCATCGCCAACCCCGCTCAGTTTTCGACCAAATCGGTCAGGCTGCCAGCAATAAAGTCCGGCTGGGGTTGCCAACCAAGCAGATCCTCGCGCGTGTGCACGCCGCTGAACACAAAGGCGGTTTTGCAACCGGCATTGTAGCCGCCTAGAATATCGGTATCCAAACGGTCGCCGACCACCAGGGTTTCGGCGGGATGGGTTTGAAGGCGGCTGAGCGCCAACTGGAACAAATGTGGGTAGGGTTTGCCCATGATTTTGGGAGACACGCCGCTGGCGGTTTCGATGGCTGCCAGCAGCGAACCCGCTCCGGGGGTCAGTCCATCCGGAGAGGGGTAGGTTTTATCCGGATTGGTGCCAATAAAAGGCGTGCCGCGCTGGATGAGCAGCGCTGCGGTGCGCAGTTTATCATAGGTGAATTTTCGATCCAGCCCGACTACGACCGCAAGAACGTCCGCATCCGCCGGGAAAAACCCTGCCTGGTCGAGCGCTTCGCGGACGCCATCCTCTCCGATGATGTAAACCGGACCACCGGCGGGGAATTGGCGCTTGAGATAATCGGCAACAGCCAGCGGGGAATTCAAGATTTGATCGGTATCGACCAGTATGCCCATCGAATGCAGTTTTTGATGGTATTGAGAGAGGCTGCCCGTGGCGTTGTTGGTGGCGAAAATAAACTTCAAACCCAAACTTGCAATGCGGGAAAACACGCCGGCAAGGTCGCCAATCGGCTGCTTTCCACGCCAGATGACCCCGTCCATATCCAGAATCAGGGCTTTGAGAGAGGGAAAACGATCGAGAATCATTGCAAAGAGTGTATAAAGAAATCCCGGCAGGGGAGTGATGTTCTACGCCTGCCGGGTGATTGGACAGAGGCTTATTTTCCGGGTGGAATGAGCACCTGATCGACCAGACCGTATTCGACGGCGGTCTGGGCGTCCATGTAGTAATCGCGCTCGGTATCGCGTTCAATCACTTCCAATGGCTGCCCGGTGCATTCTGCCAGGATTTTATTGAGGCGCGATTTCAGGCGTAAGATTTCCTTTGCCTGGATTTCGATATCGGACGCCTGACCGGATGCACCGCCCAGCGGCTGGTGCATGTGAATGGTGGCATGTGGCAGGGCGTAGCGCTGCCCCTTCTCTCCGGCTGCCAGCAACACGGTGCCGAAAGATGCCGTCACCCCAACCGCGACGGTGCTGATTTTATTGGGGATCATCTTCATCGTGTCGTAGATCGCCATACCGGCGTAGATCATGCCGCCGGGCGAATTGATATACATCTGGATGCCGCGCTCCGGGTCTTCTTTGCTGAGGTAGAGCAGCTGGGCAACAATTAAATTGGCGATCTGGTCATCGATGGGGGTGCCGACGAAGACGATGCGCTCTTTCAACAGCAGCGAATAAATGTCATACGCGCGCTCGCCGCGCCCGGTGGTTTCGATGACCATAGGAATCACATTTTGGAAAGACGGGATGGTCATTTTTTCTCCTTAAATTGAACCAAACCTACAACCGTACTATTCTTTCGAGGGTGCTTCATCCGCAGCCGCAGTATCCACAATTTCAGGTTCGGGTTGAGCGGCTTCGCTTTCCATTTCTGGCTGTTGTTCCACTTTATCCGCCTGACCGGTGGCAATGGCTTTCATGCGGTCGAGCACCATTTGATTGAATCTGCGGTTCATATTGTACATCAGGACATTCTGAGCGACCTTGTTTTGTTCAACCTTGGAAGGTTTTTTGGGTACTGGGATGGATTGAACATCGCGGACGGTATCCTCGACAACCTGCTGGTAACTGCTCTCGTCGAGTTTGATATTTTCGATCCGGGCAAATTTTTCCATCAACAGCGATCGTTCCAGGCGGCGACGGGCAGCCGGTTCGATCTCTTCTTTGAGAAAGGCCTCACGATCCTTTTTTGTTACTTTGAAATAGGTATCCATCTCCAGCCCCTGGTTGGATAGATCTTCCTTAAATTCTTCGAGCAAATGCTCGACTTCATGTTCCAGCACCTGGGGCGGATACTTGATGGTGGCGCGGCTCAACAATTGATCGAACAGCTGGCTGAAAAATTTGTCGTCGGCAGCCTCTTTTTTGTTGCTCTCTAGCTGCTCGTGCGCGGCTTTTTTGAGATCTGCGAAGGTTTCGAATTGTCCCATATTCTGGGCAAACTCGTCGTTTAATTCCGGCAGGGTGAGTGCTTTGACGCTCTGGACGGTGAGAGTGAACTCGACTTCCTTGCCGCGTAAAGTTTCTTCTTCTTCTTCATCCTGCGCGTAGGTATGAGTCAGGCTGAGGGTGTCGTTCTCGTTGAGACCGATCAGGTTCTCGGCAAAACCGGGAAAGGGGAAATTGCGGTTGTCTAGGAGGTCGCTATCCACAATAAATTGCGCCGGGCGTTCCGGGAAGACCATCTCGTCTTCGTCCTGCGCGGGTTGGGTAAGACGCCCGGAAAGTTTGATGTAAACCAGGTCGCCGGCTTGAGCGGGGCGGTCGACCGGTTCGGCGGTCGAGTAGTTGGTTTGCAAACGTTTGATAAATGCCGTGACTTCGTTCTCTTCAACGGCTTCTGCCTGATAATCCAGGCGCACCTCGGTGTAATTGCCCAGATCCACTTCGGGTTCGAGGGGAACGATGAACGAAAAGGTTGGGGGATCAAGGTTGACCACTTTTTCCAGGCTACCAGACGCCCCGGGATTGATGTTGGCTTCCTCAAGAATCTTGGGATAGTATTCGTCAATCAGTTCCTCGATGGCTTGCTCAATCAAGGCTTCATCGCCGACCATGCGGCGCACTACGTCGAAGGGGGCTTTCCCAGGGCGAAAGCCGGGGATGCGTGTCTCGCGGGAAATTTTTCGCGCAGCGCGGCGCTTGAATTCTTCCAAAACAGTGGACTCAAATTCGGCGGTAACACTGACCTGATGGTCATCTCGGGGTTGGACTTCGAGTTTCAACTTGATCATCCTTTATTGTGTTGATTTTGGTTTGAGTGGGGAAGGCGGGACTTGAACCCGCACGCCTTACGGCACATGATCCTAAGTCATGCCTGTCTGCCAATTCCAGCACTTCCCCAAAGCCTCAATGCGCGCCAATTATACCATCTAATAAAACTCAACCGGACGCGACAACGCAGGAAAATTACCCCAAAAACAAGAAAATAAGTTCTATTAAAGCAAATCGTTGGTATAATTGGTTCGACATTGCTGTTTCATCCAACTTGCGTGAGGTATCGAATGAGTCGAATTATCAACCCGGAAAGCGCCGGAAAACAACGTACCCTTTTGACCAAGGGGGTGGTGCTGGCAATTCGCCACTTGATGAAGCAAACCCAACCCGACGAAACCACCCGCGACCTGGCGGCGTTTATTGGCATGGCGCTGATCGAAATTGGCGAAACGATCGATGTCTCGGTGCAAGCCTGGGAAAAGCGCGGCTATTGGGTCAAAGCCGACCGCTTCCGGATGGAGTGGGAATGGGCTGGTTCCCTGGGCAGATCCATGATGGAAGCATTGACCCGCGAGGATTGGAGCCAGGTCGCCATGCTCTCGGTGAAGATTGCCCAGAAACTGCAAAAAATCAACGTCGCCGAGCGCAACCGGGTGGGCGCGCCCTGGGAAGGTGCCTGGAAGCGCTACCAGCAGAGCAGTTAAACACAAGGGGGCTGTCCAGGTTTGTTTTTGGACAGCCCTCTTGGATCGAATCAGGAGGTGGTTTTACTTCTTCTTGAGGATGATGCGCGCGTCCACGACCTTGAGCCCCTTGCCCATTTCGTAGACCAGCACCGGGTTGGCGTCCGATTCGCTGATCTCGTCCGAAAGGTCGAGGATCATGGTCGAATACTGGCAGATCACATCGGCGAGCGCTTCGCGGTCGCGCGGGGCTTCGCCGCGAACGCCGCCGATAATCGGCGCGCCGCGAATTTCGCCCAACATGCGCAGCGCCTGGCTGGAGGTAACCGGTGCGACGCGGAAGGTGACATCCTTGAGCACCTCGACGAAGATACCGCCCAGACCAAACATTATCGTGGGACCAAAGGTCGGGTCGTTGACGGAGCCAAGGATCACCTCGGTACCCCAGGGCGCCATTTCCTGAATGGCGATGCCGTGAATGTCGGCGCTGGCTTTGTACTCTTTGGCGTTTTTGAGGATGGTGCGGTAGGCTTCGCGAACGGCGGCTTCGTCCTTGATGTTGACGCGCACCCCACCGGCATCCGATTTGTGCAAAATGTCGGGCGAGACGATCTTCATCACGACCGGAAAGCCGATTTCACGGGCAGTGGCTACCGCTTCGTCTTCGGTCTTGGCGAGCACGGTGTGGGTCACCGGCAAGCCGTAACAATTGAAGACTTCCTTTGCCTCGATCTCAGTCAGGGAATCGCGCCCTTCTTTGCGCGCCTGATTGATGATGCCAATCGCGCGGTCGCGGTCTTGCGCCAGGCAGGGCATTGCCTCTTCGCTGACGATGGCTTTCATGCGGGCATATTCGCGCAGCCCGGCAATGGCGTTGATCGCCAGGTCCGGCGCCCCATAGGCGGGGATGCCATTTTCGACCAGCCAGCGCATGGCGGCTTCTGATTTTTCACCGCCGACAAAGGATACCGTGACCGGCTTGTTGGTAACACCCGATTCCAGGATGGCTTGCTTAATGCTCTTGGCGATTTCGAGCGGATCGGTCATGGCGGTTTCGCAGTACAACACCACCAGTCCATCCACCCAGTTGTGGGCGAAAGCAAAGCGGACCGAATTGAAATACCAGTCATTGCCAGCCATACCGGTCAGGTCGACCGGGTTCTTGGCAGAACCAAACTCGGGCATGTGTTTCTTTAATTCAGCCTGAACATCGGGCGGGGCAAACTTGAGCGGAACGCCGGAGACTTCGGCGGCATCCGTTGCCAGCACGCCAACGCCGCCGCCGTTGGTGATGACCAGTAAATTATCGCCGGTCATTGGCGGTTGGACGGAAAGCGAAAGGGTGCGGTTGAACAGGTCGTTCAGGTCGGTGGCTTGAACCACGCCCGCTTGCTGGAAGGCAGCGCCATAGACTTTTGCGGCGCCTGCCAGGGAACCGGTGTGTGAAGCGGCAGCCGCCGCGCCGTGAGCCGAAACGCCTGCCTTGAGGGCGATGATCGGCTTGGTGGCCCGGCGGGCAGCCTCGATGAAACGCCGCCCGTCTTTGAATCCTTCGATATAAAGAGAGATACAAGAGGTATTGGGATCATCGTTCAACCAGGTGATCAGGTCGGCGAAATCGACATCGGACATGTTGCCGATCGAGATTAACTTGTCGAAACCCACGCGGCGAATGAACGTGGCTGCATCAATGGCGATCAACAAGGCGCCGGATTGGGAAACCAGCGAAGCCTTGCCAGCCAGGGGCAGGAAGGGAGCAAATGAACCATTCATCTTGTCCGAATTGGACAGCACACCGACGATGTTCGGACCGAGAACGCGGATGCCGTGGCGGTGGGCTTTTTCGACCAGTTCACGCTCCAAATCTTTTTGGCCCACTTCACTGAAGCCGGAGGTGATGACGATCATGCCTTTGGCGCCTTTTGCTCCAAGATCATCCACAACCGCGAGCACCATTTTGGCGGGGACGGTAATAATCGCAGAATCGATCTGACCGGGTACATCCATGATGGTCGGGTAGACTTTGAGACCCAGGATTTCTGTTGCGGAGGGGTTTATGGGGTAAATCTTGCCTTCGTAGCCGCTCTCGATCAGATTTTTGAGGACGGTATAGCCGATTTTTCCCGGTGTTGCTGATGCGCCGACCACCGCCATGCTGGTTGGGCGAAGCATGCCATTAAGTGCTGTATGATCCACGTTTTCTCCTCCTGAGATTAAGTTGTTGGGCATCCCTTTACCCTTCCAAACCGGGGCGAATGGCAAGGAAGCGTAATCGGTCTATGCCTGAATTGTCAGTCAAACTGTTATTAGGATACCGTAATTGTACGCATTTTTAAGTTAACGAAAGTACCTTTTTTATTGTATTTTTATCATTATTTAACTGGAAAATCCGCTATGGTCGGGCGTAAACCTGCGGGTTGGCGCAATGGGGCAGTGGTTTGCCTTCCAGTCCAGCCAAAAGATTGTCGGCAGCGATCATCGCCATGCGCTGGCGGGTGAAGATGCTGGCGCTGGCAATGTGCGGAGTGAGGATGACATTGTCCAGATCAAGCAGCGGGTGACCGGCGGGGATTGGTTCGGGGTCAAACACATCCAGCCCGGCCGCAAAAACCTTGCCGCTGGTGAGCGCCCAATGCAGCGCCTGTGCGTCCACCAATCCGCCTCGGGCGGTGTTGATGAAAATGACCCCGTCCTTCATCTGCTCGAAGCGCTGCCGGTTGAACAGATGGTGCAGTTCCGGTTTGTAGTACAGGTGCAGGCTGATGAAGTCGGATTCGCGCAAAAGGGTTTCCAGATCG
>JBBIQB010000115.1:0-10464 GCA_037442545.1 Bellilinea sp. | reverse complement strand
CCACGCCGGAAACTGTATTTCAAGATATAGAGAATGTAATGCGCCAGGCGGGCGTGGAAAGCACCCTACCCAAAAATATCCCCACCGGACTGATGATCAATTTATCCTGGCAAACCTGGTATCCGGCTTGTTCCACTACCCCTTGGCAGATGGAAGGAGCCATCCGCGCCTTACACAAAATGGGGTACAAAGACCTGAGCGCGATCCACAATGATAGCGTTGTGGTGGACACTAAACAGGGTGAAGTCAACAACAAGCACAAATTCGTCACGGATACCTACCAGATTCCTTGCACCTATTTGTATAACCAGTCGTTCGAATGGGCGCAGTATCAACCCCGCACGCGGCCGTTCCTCGTTCTGGATAAAGTTTTCCCGCACGGCGTGTTCATTCCAAAAACGCTGATTGGAAAAAACATCGTTCATCTTCCAACCATCAAGACTCACGCCTTCACCACCATTACTGGGGCAATGAAAAACGCCTTTGGCGGGCTGCTGCACCGCCAGCGCCACTGGACTCACCGGGTGATCCACGAGACCTTGGTCGATCTGTTGATGATTCAACAGGAAATCCACCCCGGGCTTTTTGCGGTGATGGACGGCACTTTTGCCGGCGACGGAGCCGGTCCACGCGCCATGCGCTGGCACGAGAAGAACATCCTGCTCGCCTCGGCGGATCAGGTTGCCATCGACGCAGTCTCCGCCCGCCTGCAAGGCTTCGATCCCCTATCCATCCCCTTCATTCGCATTGCCCATGAAATCGACCTGGGGATTGGCGATCCGCGCCAGATCGAAATCACCGGTTATGATATCGAACAGGAAGGCAGTTGGAACTTTATCCAAGAGGACACCCTTGCCTCGCGCGGTCAAAAGATGATCTATCATGGTCGGCTGCGGCCGTTCGAAAAACTCTTACTGCAAAGCCCGCTCGTTCCGTGGAGTTACCTCGCTTCCAATTTGTACCATAATGTCTATTGGTATCCGTTTGTCGGACGAAAGCGTGCCCAACAAGCCCTGCAAACCCGCTGGGGACAGTATTTCCAATCGTACGGAGATGGCAGCCTTGTCCTGCCGGGGGTTGAGAAGAAAACCATCCTGCGGGCAGGGCTGGCTGTTGGCATAGTTGCCGGCGTCCTCGGCCTGATTGCCGTATTGCTCAACCAGCGTAAAAAGAAATAAACCCGCCAACCATATGCTTTCGAGCCTTAAAAACCCCCAATCCGGCGCCTTGCGGCAACGCGTGAGGGGATGGATACGTACGGGTTGGCGCAGCCATCGTTTCAACCGTCCATATCTTGGGAGAGGAATGTATGTTTGCAACTTTTGCTGAAGCGCAGGCGTTCATCAAGCAAAACCAGGTACGCACGGTCGATTTAAAATTTAGCGATCTGTGGGGTCGCTGGCATCACGTCACCATTTCTGCGCGTGAGTTCACCCCGGATCTGATGACCAGCGGTGTCGGGTTCGATGGTTCGAGCGTCGGTTTCAAATCGGTGCGCGCCGGCGATATGGTGCTGGTGCCCGACGTTACCACTGGATTTTTCGATCCGTTTTGGGATTCGCCCACGTTAAGTTTCATCTGCAACGTATTGGAAGCCGATACCAAGGCATTGTTTTTCCTCGACCCGCGTGAAATCGCCCGGCGGGCAGAAAATCACCTGATTGCTTCTGGCATCGCCGACCAATCCATGTGGGGACCCGAGTTTGAATTCTATATATTCAGCAAGGTGGTGTTCGAAAACGGGATCAATGTCGCATCCTACCGGGTCGATTCAATTGAATCCAACTGGAACAGCGCCTTGGGCGGTCACGGGCACTTCATACCCTTGCACGGCGGCTATCACGCCATCCCGCCGCGCGATCAGCTGTATAACCTGCGCTCCGAAATGGTCGCGGTTCTCGAAGACCTGGGCGTACCGGTCAAATACCATCACCACGAAGTTGGCGGACCAGGGCAATGCGAAATCGAGACACCCCTGATGGATCTGATGGCTGCCGCCGATGCATCCATGATCATAAAATATGTCACCAAGATGGTCGCGCTCAAACACGGGCAAACGGTCACTTTCCTGCCCAAACCGCTGTTTGGCGAGGCTGGCAATGGAATGCACTTTCACCAATTGCTCATCAAAAACGGGCATAATCAATTTTACGACCCGCAAGGTCCCAACCTGTTGAGCCAGACGGCATTGCACTATATTGGCGGTTTGCTGACCCATGCGCCCGCCATCCTCGGTTTGACCAATGCCAGCACCAATTCCTATCGCCGGTTGGTGCCGGGTTTCGAAGCCCCGGTCAATTGTTTCTTTTCCAGTGGTAATCGCAGCGCAGCCATTCGGGTGCCCAAATACGCCACCGAACCGGAGACGGTGCGCTTTGAGTTCCGCCCGCCGGATGCCACCTGCAACCCCTACCTGGCAATGGCTGCCATGCTCATGGCAGGATTGGATGGTATCCAGAACCGGATCGATCCCACCCAGGCAGGATTTGGTCCCTTCAACGAGGATATCTTCACCTGGCCCGCGGAGAAACTGGCGACCATTCGCAGCCTGCCCACCTCTTTGGATATGGCATTGTGCGCGCTCGAGGAGGATCACCAATTCCTGCTGCAAGGCGGGGTTTTCGATGAGGAAATGCTCTTGAACTGGATCCAGGTCAAACGAGCGGAAGAAAACCAGATTCGCACCCGCCCGCATCCCTACGAGGTTCAGCTGTATTTCGATCTCTAACCCGCGACCGCCCGGCACACCGGGCACGGGCACAATTTGCGCAGGTAATGCCAGTTGAATATGCCGTAGTGGTGACCGTCCTCCCACTCAATGGTCAGCGCATAACTGCCTACCCCCTCGATCCTTTTCATCCGTGTCGCCGGGGAGTCGGGCAAGTGGACTAAAAAGACTTCCGGGTCGGGCTCGGCGCGCATATGTTCATGCCCGCCGCGGCAGGATGCGCATGGACAGGCAGCGCGCAGCAACCCGAACGGGTATTCGGAGATATGCCCGTCATCCCAGGTCAGGCTGAGCACCCGGATTGTGCGGTTGGCTTTGATCGCGGCAGGCGAAAAGTGCATGGCATTGATCCTCAAGGCTGATTTTCGGTCGTCAGGTCAATCACGCGCAAAAAATTGGAGGCAGCCCACCCGCTGCGTTTATCATCATACGGGGCGGTCAGGTACCACCACACGAATCCATCGGCTTCTTTGGGACCATCGGTCACTTTGAACACCTCGGATTCGTATCCCAAAAACAGGATATCCGCAGAGGTACCGGCATCCCGGCGCAAACGTAGTCCATCCCCGCCGGTGCCCGAAATTTGCACAAATACCCCCTGCCCAATGCCGCCAATCGATGTCGTTTGCGGGGGTTGAGTCGGGGTTGGCGTGGCAAACAGACTCATCTGTCCGGGAACTGTGGAGGTCGGTGCGGCAACAACCGTCAGCACTGCGGTTGGGCTGGCAGCCGGGGGCGGCGCGTCCGGTCTGAGCAGTAAAAACGTCATAACCAGCAAACCCAGCAGCAGCGCAGCGAAGAAAAACGAGCCCACAAAGGTCCAGGGGTTAAAACGTTGAAACAAACTCCCTCTCCTCATGGTTTATCCTGCGGTTGGCAATAATTCGTAGGATTTCAAGTGGTTTTTGTTCACAAAGACGAATATTGATTTCATGGCGAATTCACGAGCCTCAAGAGGACTGTCCGCCTCGATTATAAACCCGAATCGCTCCACACCGTTTGACGTCCCGCGCCCTGCATATCCGCCGCACAGACAACGATCCGCTCCGCAGAGCGGTGGATGGATGGCTTTGCGTCAAGAATTAGCCGCCCAGCCGCCGGATGGGGATTCCTTCCCCTTCCAGCGCAGTACGCACCGCCTGAGCGATTTGCAGCGCATGAGGTGAATCGCCGTGGATGCACAACGTATCCACATTCCAATACCGCGCCTCTCCATTTACCTCTGTCCGAATGCCCTGGGTGGCGAGTTGTATTGCCTGCACCGCCGCCTGGGCAGGCTGCTCAATCAGCGCGCCCGGCTGACCGCGGGGGATCAGGCTGCCATCCGGCTTGTAGCCCCGTTCCACGAAACCCTCGGCAGCCACCGGCAAGCCTGCCTCGCTTCCAGCGCGGGTCAGCGCCGAGCCAGCCAACCCAACCAGGATCAGTGCGCGGCTGAAACGGGCAACTCCCCGCGCAACCGCTGCCGCCAGGAGCGGGTCTTTGGCAGCCTGGTTGTAGAGCGCCCCGTGGGGTTTTACGTGCGTCAATTCGCCGCCGGATGAACGCAAAAATCCAGCCAGCGCGCCGATTTGATACAGTAGCATGGATTCGACTTCTTCAGCCTCCAACACCATCGCGCGCCGTCCAAAACCTTGCAAATCCGGGTAGGATGGATGCGCGCCGATTGCAAGATTGTGCTGCCGCGCCCTGGCAAGCGTGGATTGCATCACCAGCGGGTCGCCGGCATGAAAACCGCAGGCAATGTTCACCGAGCTGACCCAGGGCATCAGCCGTTCGTCATCCCCTAGGCTGTAGCGTCCAAAACTTTCACCCATATCGCAATTCAGGTCAATCGGTTTCATCGCGTCGCTCCCGCCCAATGGGCATCGATTTCCTCTTCGTCCATAGGTTCAATTCGTTCCAGCCGCTCGACCATTTCGCGGTATGCCCGTTGCGCTTGAGCCACCTCGACCGGCTGAAAGCGAATCTGCCCGCTGCCCGGCACACATTGCGCCAGCAGCCCCAGGTCTGCCCGAATCACCGTGGCAATGCGCGGATAACCGCCGCTGGTGGGGCAATCCGCTAGCATAACAATCGGCTGTTGGTCTGCCGGCACCTGGATGGTGCCCGGCAGCATGCCTGCCGAAAGCATTTCACCTGCCCGTCCGTGGGACAGGGCTGCTCCCACCAGCCGGTAACCAATCCGGTCGGAGGCAGGCTGAACCACATATTCCTGCCGGTAAAACTGTTCGCGGGTATCAGGCGAAAAATCCTCGCGCTGCGCATCTTCGACCACCCGCACCAGCGCGGACGGGCTGTAAACCGGGCGCGCACCGGGCGGCAGCCAGCGGCAACCTATATCCTGCCAATTCGTCGCCGCATCACCGCTCAGAAGGAAGTCATCGTTTAACAGGGCTCTGCCCTTATGCCCACCAAAGCCGCCGCGCAGATACGTGGAACGTGAACCCATCACGGCGGGTATCTGCACCCCGCCGCAAATTGCTAATACCGCCCAAACGCCGCTGCCATCCGGCTTGAGTTCGATAATCTGCCCGCGGCGGACAGACAAGGACATCCACAATGGCTTGGGGTCACCGTCGAGGGTCAGGGAAAAACCCGTCCCGCAAACGGCTACCACACTTACCTGGCTCAGGCGGATTTTCAACCCGCCGGGTCCCACCTCGATCCCGGCAGCCGCATCCGGGTTGCCTGCCAGCCGGTTGGCGCATCGTAAGGCAAATTCATCCATCGCGCCGGAACGCGGCACGCCAAATTTTGCCCAGCCGCTGCGCCCCAGGTCTTGAACGGAGGAGAGAAAGCCTGCATCGATTACTTCAAGCGCCATCGCGGATTTCCCCCTCGCGCACCGGGATGAAACGCAGCCGGTCGCCGGGTTTCAACAGGAACGGCTGGGGTGCATTCAGGTCGAACAGCCGCAGAGGTGTGTAACCGATCAACCGCCAGCCGCCGGGTGAATCGATGCTGTAAATGCCGGTCTGCGATCCGGCAATCCCGACCGATCCAGCCGGGACGCGCGTGCGCGGGGTTTCCAGGCGCGGCGCAGCAATGGCGGCATCCATCCCACCCAGGTAAGGAAAGCCCGGCGAGAATCCCATCATATACACCAGGTACTCCGCCCGGCTGTGAATTTCAATTACCCTTTGCGCGCTCAAGCCGGCATGGCGGGCAACAAAGTCCAGATCCGCACCGTGTTCGCCGCCATAGTGCGTGGGAACTTCGACGAGTTTTGCCGGTTGGGAATCGACCGTATACAGTGTATCGACCCAGGTTCGGATGTGATCCACCAATTCGTGCACATCTGCACTGCTCGGATCATACACCACCAGCAGGCTGGCGTATCCGGGCACCACCTCAACCAACCCCGGCAAAGGGTTGGCTTCGAGCAGCGCCGACAGGTTGTGCACTCGCTGGTTGATGCCTGGATCGATTTGCCCGCCAAAATTCACCAGGATGCCGGTGTCCCCGTAAAAATCGATGCGCGTCATCGGCTTACCTCAGTCGGCTTGATCATATCCCATGCAAAATTTTACTGCCAATCGATACAAATCACCGGCCGGGAAAGGTCTCTTTGGCGATAAACCGAAAAAATTCCATCCCGACTACCCGCAGCCATCGATCTCCGTTATGGTGTACCGACCCTGTTGTTGATCTGGCGCAGTTCGGGCTGATTACCCAGGGCTTAGAACACATTCATCCGCAGTAGATACCCTAAGCGCGAACGTGCCCATCCCCCTGGATCACCCATTTATAGCTGGTCAGCTCGCGCAGCCCCATTGGTCCACGCGCGTGCAAACGCTGGGTGGACACCGCCACCTCCGCGCCCAAACCCAACTGCCCGCCGTCGGTAAACCGGGTGCTGGCATTGACGTACACCGCGGCGGAATCCACCCGGACAACAAATGCGTCAATTGCCGCCTGGTTGCGGGAGAGAATCCCGTCCGAATGCCCGGTCGAATGATCGCGGATATGCGCGATGGCTTCCTCCAAGCCCGGCACAATTTTGATCCCCAGCACCAGCGACAGCCATTCGGTATCGAAATCCAGTTCGCCCGCCGGTTGAACGCGCTCGTCCGGCTGGATTCCGGGTTGACTGAAAACCTCCGGGGCAGCACGAAAGGTAACCCCGGCGTTACCCAAGCGCTCGAACACCGCTGGCAGTAGCCGTCCGGCTGCATCCGGATGGACGAGGATCGTATCCAACGCGTTGCACACACTCGGCCGCTGGGTTTTGGCGTTGAAGATCACCTCCACCGCCTGATCCAGGTCGGCGGTTTCATCGATATACAGATGGCAGATGCCAATCCCGCCGACCACGACCGGAATCTGGCTGTTTTCCTTGCAAAACTGGTGCAGTTTTGCCCCGCCGCGCGGGATGATCAAATCGACATACACATGCAGTTTCAACAACTCAAGCACGTAGCGGCGGTCGGGTTCGTCGATGAACTGGATTGAATACCGCGGAAAGCCGGTTTGTTGCAACGCGGTCTGAATCACAGCCACCAATGCGCGGTTGCTATGAATCGTCTCGCTTCCGCCGCGTAAGATTGCCGCATTGCCCGATTTGAGCGCCAATCCGGAGATATCGATGGTCACATTGGGACGCGACTCGTAGATCACGCCAAGCACGCCCAACGGCACACGCTGTTTATGCACCCGCAGCCCATTGTCCAACACCTGTTTCTCGAACACCTCTCCCACCGGATCGGGAAGCGCCGCCACCTGGCGCAGGTCGGCGGCAATCCCCTCCAGGCGCGCATGGGTGAGGGTCAAGCGGTCGATCATCGCCGCGGATAAACCGTTTTGCTGCGCCTGTTCCAGGTCGCGCTGGTTGGCGGTGATGATCTCTGCGCTGCGCGCCAGCAGCAACTCCGCCAGTACATGCAACACCTGATTGCGAGCCGCTTCCGAACTGATCGCCAGGTGCTGGGCGGCTTGCCTTGCCTGCTTGCCGAGGGTAACCAGATCAATCATTACAATTCCTCGCATGGTTTTGGATCATCACCAGATTGTTGCGGTGTATGGCTTCCTCGCCGTAGGTATACCCCAGAATACTCTCGATTTCCATCGACTGGTGACCGGCAAATTTAACCAGGTCGCGGGCGGCGTAATTGGCAATTCCCATCGCCACCGGCTGTCCTTTACCGCAAACCACCTGCACCGGGTCGCCGCGTTCGAAGTCACCTTGCACCGAGAGGATGCCCACCGCCAACAGGCTGCCGCCCCGCTCCAGCGCGCGTTCTGCACCCGCATCGATCAAGATTTTTCCGGCGCTTTTGCCGGCCGCCAAAATGTAGCGTTTGCGCGCTTCCATCTTGTTGATGACCGGGGTAAACAACGTGCCAACCGCATCTCCGTTGGCTATGCGCAAAATCGCCTCCGGCTTCGCCCCCGAGGCGATCACAACTGTGCTGCCCGCCCGCCGCGCCAAATCCGCCGCCTGCAATTTGGTGATCATCCCACCCGTTCCGACCCCGCTGACGCTGCCGCCCGCCGCCGCCCACATCTCCTCCGGGATTTCCGGGCTGTCGATCTTGCGGTACAGTCTGGCATCCGGGTTGCTGCGCGGGTCGCGGTCGTACACCCCGTCCTGGTCGGTCAGCAGGATGAGCAAATCCGCCTCGATCAAATTGGCAACCTGCGCCGAAAGATTATCGTTATCCCCAAAGCGAATTTCCTCGGTCGCTACGGTGTCATTCTCGTTGATAATCGGGATGACTGACTGCCCCAACAGTGCTTCCAGGGTGTTGCGCGCATTGAGGTAGCGCCGCCGGTCGGTCAGGTCGGCGCGGGTCAACAGCACCTGCGCCACCTTTTGCTCGTAAATGCTGAAAAACTGCTCGTAAATTTCCATCAACCGCGGTTGACCGACTGCCGCCAGCATTTGCTTTGCCGGGATGAATTTGGGAAGATCCGGGAACCCCAGAATTTCCCTGCCGGCGGCAATTGCCCCAGAGGAAACCACCATCACCTGGCAGCCTTGCTGCTTGATCTGGTGAATGGCTCGCGTCAGGTCGATCAACCGCGGCTTGGAAATCCGCCGTGTGCCGGCTGTCAGGGTCGAGGAACCGATTTTGATGACAATTCGCTGATACTTCATACTAAACAAGGATTATACCGAAACCCTTATCCAATTCCAACCCGCTCTTCCAGCATGCGGGTGGTCAAGGATTTCGGGCGCTCGATTGGCTTGCCCAGAGCGCGCGCCCAGACGGCATGCGAAGTCAAACCCAGGATGCGGCTGACCCCGAACAACACCGTGAAGAAATCGACTTCCTCGACGCCGTAATAGTATTGCAGGCAGCCGTTGATCGCATCCACATTCGGGAGAGGATTCTTGATTTTGCCATTCTCCCCCAGCACAAGCGGCGCGATCCGGTACACTTGCTTGACCAGTTGAAACAACGGATCCCGTGGCAGGTGCTGCTCGGCAAATTCCAACTGGGCAGTAAAACGCGGATCGGTCACCCGCAGTACGGCATGCCCGTAACCCGGGATGACCTGTCCTGCCGCCAACTGGCGGCGGATCACCTGTTCCAGTTCGCTGTCGGTGGGGAGATGTCCAAACTGGTTGTACACAGCAATCAACCAGCGGACGCACTCCTGGTTGGCAAGACCATGCAGCGGTCCAGCCAGCCCGTTCATGCCGGCTGCCGAGGAAAGGTACGCATCGGATAAAGCCGAGCTGACCAAGTGCGAGGTGTGCGCGCTGACGTTGGCGCCTTCGTGATCAGAATGCAGCACGAAGTACAGGCGCATCAACTCCATGTAGTCCTGATTATCCCCTTTGCCAATCATCCGGGCAAAGTTGGCGCTCCAATCCAGTTCAGCGTCCTGGGCTTCCATCCGCCCAGCCCGATATTTCCAGCAATAGATATAAGCTGCGATCTGGGGAATCTTCGCCGTCAAATTGAAACTATCTTCAAGATAATATTCCCAATACTCCGTTTTCGACAGCCCGTCCTGGTAGGCGCTGGCAAACAGCGAATTGGTTTGCAGCGCCATGATCGCCTGGCTGAACAGGGTCATCGGGTGCGTTCCGGCTGGCATGGCGCGGATCACATCCCACACATGGCTTGGAACTGTTGAACGTTCGCGCCAGATTTGCTCGACCTCTTCGGCATCACCGGTTGAAGGCAGCTCGCCGGTCATCAACAGGTGGTACAACCCGCCTGCCAGCGGCATCCCGGACTGTTTCGCCTTGGGCAGCAAGGTCAACACCTGGGGAATGGTGTACCCGCGCAGGCGGATTCCTTCGGCTGGATCGACATAGGAGATATCACTGATGCTGATCTGCACGCCGCGAATCCCGCTCAAAATCTGGTCAATCGTTACTTCCCCTACCACAAAATCGCTGTGGTCTTTGCGCAGGCGTTTGATTCGTTCCGTCCACGCAGGAATTTGCTCTCGTATCTTATCTTTGATCTTCATTGTTCCCATCCCTGATTCGGTGAAAATAATCATCAATGCTTCAAGATTTGTGCCAGAAAATTGCGAGTCCGTTCATGAGCCGGAGCAGCAAAAAACCGTTCCGGCGTCGCCCGCTCAATGATCCGCCCGTAATCCATGAACACCACCTCATTAGCTGCCGCGCGGGCGAACCCCATCTCGTGCGTCACCACGACCATTGTAATGCCTTCGCCGGCGAGATCGAGCATAACGTCCAGAACCTCTTTGATCATTTCCGGGTCGAGCGCACTGGTCGGCTCATCGAACAACATGATTTTCGGGTCTTG
>JBBIQB010000114.1:0-10517 GCA_037442545.1 Bellilinea sp. | reverse complement strand
TCTGCAACTTGAGCGCGATCCTGTTCATTGGCAGGCGTCACACACAAAGCCAGCAGATGCCCCAACGTGTCCACAGCCATAGGGGTTTGTTGCGCCGCCTTCTGGAAGACCCCGCCGAATTCGAACCCGCCCTGTGCCTGTTCCTGGGTCAGCACGCCCGGCTGCATTCCACCCGGATGGAGGACGGCGCGGATGGGTCGTTCGAGGACGAGGTGTTCCGCGGCTTGAGCGAGGCGGATACCCGCCGCATTCCGCCCGGCGGGGAGCACTCCATCGCCTGGTTGATCTGGCACATCGCGCGCTGCGAGGATGTCACCCTCAACCTGCTGGTGCACCTCAACGAAGCATTGCAGGTCAAGCACCGGCTCGGCGCCGGCTGAACCGCCCGCCCCTGTGCAAACGGATGATTTGGAGTACAATCAGCGGGTGATGGACGCCAAATCGGTACACACGCTCGAATTTCCCAAGGTGCTCGAGCGCCTGGCAGCCTACGCCGACTTTTCGGCGTCAGCCGAACTGGCGCGTGCCCTGTTCCCGACCGCCGACTTGCAGCAAGCGCTCGACCGGCTGGCGACCACCAGCGAAGCCCGCCGCCTGTTGAGCGTCAAGTCCGAGGTGGGCATCGGCGGGGCGCGTGACGTGCGCGCGCTGGCGGAACGCGCGGCGCGCAGCGGGGTGTTGCTGCCGGGCGAACTGCTGGAGATCAAAACCACGCTGATCTCCGGGCGCGAACTGTACCGCACCTTCGAGAACAAGCAAGCCGAATACCCGCACCTGGCTGCCATCGCCGCGCCGCTGGCGCCGCCCGGCGGACTGATCGAGCTCATCTCGCGCACCATCTCCGAGCGCGGCGAGGTGTTGGACAGTGCATCGCCCAAACTGGCGGCGCTGCGCAAGGAGATCAAAATCGCCCACGAGCGGCTGCTCACCCGTTTGCAGCGCATTTTACAGGAACCCAAGAACGCTCCGCATGTGCAGGAGTCGATCATCACCTTGCGCAACGGGCGCTACGTCATCCCGCTGCGGTCGGAATCGCGCGGGCGCATCCGCTCGATCATCCACGACCAGTCCTCAAGCGGGGCGACCATCTTCGTCGAGCCGCTGGTGGTGGTTGAGATGAACAACCAGTGGCACGAACTGCAATTAGCCGAGCGCGATGAAGAACGCCGCATTTTGAGCGAACTGTCCAACCAGGTTGGCGCGTACGCCGCCGAGTTGGTGGCGATTGTCGCAGGGCTGGCGCGGCTCGACCTTGCGCTGATGTGCGCCAAGTACGCCGAGGATACCCGCTCCAGCGAGCCGGTGCTGACCGCTTTCCGCAAGGTGGGGCGTGAAAAGCACCCCGGCAGCAGCATCCTGCTCTACCAGGCGCGCCACCCGCTGCTCGACCCGCAAACGGTGGTGCCGGTGGATGTTACCCTGGACGAGAATACCTATGCGCTGGTGATTACCGGACCGAACACCGGCGGCAAGACGGTCACGCTCAAAACGGTCGGCTTGCTGGCGCTCATGGCGCAGTCCGGTTTGCACATTCCGGCGCAGTCCGGCTCGGCGCTGACCATTTTCCGCAACATTTACGCCGACATCGGCGACGAGCAGTCCATCGAGCAGTCGCTTTCCACCTTTTCCGGGCACGTCACCAACATCGTACGCATTTTGCGGCGCATGGATTCGTACTGCCTGGTGCTGCTGGATGAACTCGGCGCAGGCACCGATCCGCAGGAAGGCTCGGCGCTGGCGCGGGCAATTTTGGGACACCTGGTGGAAAAGCGCATCACCTGCCTGGTGGCGACCCACTACCCGGAATTGAAAGCGTACGCCCACGCCACACCGGGGGTGGTCAACGCGAGCATGGAATTCGACCTGCGCTCGCTCAAACCAACCTACCGGCTGACCATTGGGCTGCCGGGGCGTTCCAATGCGCTGGCAATCGCCGACCGGCTGGGGCTGCCGGGCGAGATTCTCACGGCGGCGCGCGGCATGATCAACCCGACCGACCTGCAAGCCGAGGACCTGCTGGACGAAATTCACCGCCAGCGTGACCTGGCGCGCAAGGCGCGCGGCGAAGCCGACCGGGCACGCCACCAGGCGGAGCAAATCCGCCAGCAGCTGACCCAGCGGCTGGAAAAGATCGAAGAGGAACGGCGCGAAATTCTGGAAAAGGCGCGCCGCGAGCAGGAAAGCGAACTGGCAGACCTGCGCCAGGAACTGGACAGCCTGCGCAAGGCGCTGGCGCGCGCCCACCAGCCGCTGGAGGCGCTCAAGCCGGTGCAGGAACGCATCGAGCAGTTGGAAAGCAGCCTGGCGGCACCGGTGCTGCGCCAGGTAGTGGAAGGCGGCGCCCCCCGCCCGCTGCGGCTGGGCGACAAGGTGCGCCTGCGCTCGCTGCAAATGGAAGGCGTGGTGACCGCGCTGGGTCAGTCCGAGGTGGAGGTGCAGCTGGGCAACCTGCGCCTGCGCGCCCGCCCGGAGGAGATCGAGCGCCCGGGAAGCCCGCTACCGGCAGCGGTGGAAACCAGCGTCCCCGCGCCCGCCGCCAAACCCCGCGCAGCTGCCCCGGCCGCCGGCAAAACCCGCCCGGCGCTGTTCACCCCCTCGCCCGGCATGGAGCTGGACCTGCGCGGTCAGCGCGGCGAGGACGCCCTGGCTGTCATGCAGCGCTACCTGGAATCCGCCTACCTGTCGGGGATGCCGTTTGTGCGCATCATCCACGGCAAGGGCACCGGGCGGCTGCGCCAGGTGATCCGCGAGGCGCTCAAGGACAGCGAATGGATCGCGGGCTGGGAAGCCGGCATGGATAACGAAGGCGGCGAAGGGGTCACGGTGGTGCGCCTGCGGGCGGGTTGAGGTACTCCGCCGGAAGCGGCGCGCCTGACGGGTGTTTTGTTGCCCGTTGCAGCAGCGGGCGAACCCCCACAATTGGCGGGCAATTAAAAACAAAGAGCGACCGTGCTTATCCCCATTCACGATCGCTCTTTACTGCGGAGTACCCCTGTCTGTCCGCCCGGTGGCTTGTGTGTTGCTCTATTTATACCAGGCGCGTGTTGCCGCAACGTGGACAAAAACAATCAATTCGATCACAAAAATACCCGCGATTCGAGGGTTTCGCGTAGCCGAATAATACCCGGTGACAGGTCCATCTGGCGGGTCTGCTGCGCCAGGTGATCCATCAACGCGCGAAAGTGCTGCTGCGTTTCGCGCCGCTGCTCTTCGCTGAGCGGCAAGCCCAGCGCGACTTCCAACCCGGATAGTTCGACCCAAAAGATGCCCAAATTGCGCCCGCGCTCGATCATGTGGCGGGCGTGATGCAGCGCCAGTCCGGGGTCGTGCTGCTGGCTGGCGCGGGCTGCCAGCCAGGAATAAATCAGCGCCAGGGCTTCCAGCCCGCGCTGGCGGGCATCCTCCCCCACTGCGGCAGCCTGCTGCAGGTCGGGCGCGCCAGCCGCGTAGAGCAGCTCGCCAATCGCCCGACCCATTTCGGCGGGCAGGCGAATGATCTCCAACCCGGTTTCGCGGCTGAGCTCGATTGCCCGGTGCATAAACGAATAACCGTTTTCGGGTTGACCGTTGAGCGCCAGGGCAATCCCCAGGCGGAACAGGCATTCCATCGCGCTGATCGGGTTGCTGCTCATCTCCAAGCCGCGCCGGTAGGTTTCGATGGCGCGCTCGTAATCGCGCAAAAAACACCACAAATCGCCCTGGATGCACACCACGCGGGCGAGCACATCGTCGTTCTTGCCGCCCTCCAGCAGGCGCATCGCTTGGAGCGAATCCTGCCAGGCGGCGTCCAGCGCGCCGCGGTACAGGTGCAGGTTGCCGCGCACGGTCAGAATATACGCCTGCAGTCCCCCGTCGTGCAGCGATTGCGCCATTTCCAGGGCTTGTTCGCAATTTTGCAATGCCGTGTCGAACTCAGCCAGCAGGTAATCGCTCAATGCCAGCAGGGTGAGCGCCTCGATGCGCGGGGAAAGTCCGGCAAGCGCGCGGCTGTTTTCCAGCGCCTGGCTGGCAGCCTGGCGCGCCAGACGCGGTTGGGCGAGCAGGATTAAATTTAACGCCATTTTGACCTGTGCCGCCGCCACCGCGCGACGGGTGCGCGGATCGTTGCCATTCTGCGCCAGCTCGAGCACGTTTTCCAGCGAGTAAACCGCGTCTTGCGGGCGCAGCAACTGGATCAAAAAGTCCGCCCGGCGGCTGCCCGCTTCGACCATCTCATACAAGTTGCCCGATTGCCGCAGGAAGGGGATGGCATGTTCCAGCTGCGCCAGCGCCAGGCGCGGCTGCTGGCGGATGCCCGCCACGTGCGCCAGCCCGGAATAGGCGCTGCCGATCAACAGCGGGGCGTAGCGCAGTTCGCCGTAGCGCAGCAGCGCGGCGTAACACTGCTCGGCTTGCTCGGGGCGGTTTTGTTCGCAGCAGAAATCGCCCCACTGGGAATAAAAGCGATAGAGTTGCTCCTCGCCCAGTTCGGTTTCGATGCGGGCAAGGATTTTCTCTGCGTTGCGGAATGCCCCCTCCGCCTCATGCGCCTGGTTAGAAGCGCGGGCATACTCGGCGGCGATCAGCCAGAAATTGAACGCCGCGTGGGTTTCGTTCGCCTGCTGCAAATGGCGGGCAATGCGCGCGGCATGAAGGCGGGTATCCCCGTTCAACGACTGGTAGGCTTGGGCCACCCGCAAGTTCAACAACTGTTGGCGCGCCGGGCTCAACTCGAACAGCAGCACCTCGCGGATTTTGTCATGAATGAAAGCATACTGGCGGGTTGGGTCGGGCGCGTTGATCGGGCGCACCAGGTGCATGTGCTCCAGTTCTTCGATCATATTGACGCATTGCTCGACATTCAGCTGGGCAGCCGCCTGCAGCACGCGCAGGGTGAAGGTGTTGCCGATCACCGCGGCGGTGACCAGTGCCTGGCGGGTTCCCGGATCCAGCAGGCGCAGCCGTTCGCGGGCAAGCGCGTGGATGCTGCTCGCCAGCGGCAGGTGGTGGATCACCCGCTCCGGGTGGACATCCAGGTTGAAATCCAGCAGCGCGCGCAGGGTTTCGAGTACGAACAGCGGGTTGCCCCCCGTGTCGCGCTCCAGCCGTTCGATCAATTCGGCTGGGGCGGGTTTGCCCAGCCCCAGGCGGGTGAGTTCGTTGATCTCGTCGCGGTTGAGCCGTTCCAGGTAGGTCTGGTGCACCATCCAGGGGATCTGCGACTGGCTGAGGAAGTATTCCAGCGCGGGGTTGCTTTCTTCCGGGCGGGCAGCAATCACCAGCAAGCCGTTCTGGGTGAACAGGCGGTGGTTGAGCAGGTAGGCGAGCACGTGAAAAGTCTTCTCATCGCACCACTGGGCGTCGTCGAGGAACAGCAGCAGGCGCTGGCGGCGCGAGAGGATGCGGAACAATTGCAGAAAGGCTTCGGCAATCTGCTGGTGCTGGTTATGAAGCGCGATTTCCAGCGGCGGGTGGGTTTCGGGGCGCAGCGCGGGCAATTCCGGCAGCAGGGCTGCCAGGTGGCTTGCCCACACGCTGCCTAGCTGCTGCCATTCATCCACGGTGACCGAGTGGCGCAGCAGGTCGATCAGCGGCTGGTAGGGCAGGTCCGCCAGGTGGGAAAAGCCGGCTGCCAGCAGCAGGCGCGGCGCCGGCTGGAGCGACTGGTAGAATTCGAACACCAGGCGGGACTTGCCGCCCCCGCCCTCGCCCCAAATTACCTCCACCCCGCCGCGCTGCAGCGCCAGTTTCAGGTCTGCCAGCAGTTTCTTGCGCCCGACAAAGGGCAATTGCAGGGTGAGGGTATTGTGCCAGGGGGGGACAGGCTGCGCCGGCGGGGCGGAGATTTCCTCGCGCACCTGCTGGCACAGGTTTTGGATCACCACCGGCAGTTTTTCGCCCAGCGCAGTATACATCGAGCCTACCTGCTCGCACACGCCGAGCGCCTCGCTGCGCCGCCCCAGATCGCGCAGCCAGGAAATCAGGCGGTAGTACAGGTCGGGGTTCTCATCATCCATCTCGATTGCCCGGCGCACCCAGTACACCGCGGTTTCCAGGTCGCCGCTCACGGCGCAGTGTTCGCTGAGGGTTTCGAGCAGATTTTGAAAACTGAACGTCAGCGATTGGCTGGCAAGGCTGAGCCAGTGATCCAGCCCTTCGGTGGCGGGCAGCGTCGAGCCTGCCAGAAATTGGTTGCCGCGCCACAGGCTGACGGCTTTGACCATCTGCTGGTAGATGGCTTCCGGCAGCGGAGTGTGCATACGGCGCTGCAAGTACGGGCGCACCTGGTCGAGCAGCGCCAGGTAGTCGAGCACGTCAACGTAGGTGTTTTCCGGGTCAAGGCGGACGTGATCCTGGGTGGAGATCAGCAGCGCCGGGTTGGGCAGTTCGGCGCGCAGTTTGCTCAACGCCTCGCGGATATGGCGGCGGGTGTCCTCTTCGCCTTCGTCGGGCCAGAACAGGTCCATCAGCGTGCCGCGCCCAACCGCCTCCGGCTGGCTTGCCAGGTAGAAGAGCATGGCGCGCAGCAGGCGGCGCTTGATGTTGAGCGGCTGGTCGCCGTACAGCACGAGCGGCGGTCCCAAAACGAGGATGCGCAGCTTTTTTGGACCCTCATCCATGGCGCGCCATCCTTCGGCTACACGAGGGATAGTCGTCTGCGCTCATACCAGCCTGCCCGCCAGTTGCAGCGCCCGCGCCCGGGCTGTTTCCAGGGTCTCGCGAGCAGCGTTGAGGTTGATCGGGGTGACCGCGCCGATCATTTGCGCCAGTTCGATCAGCCGGGCTTCGTCGCGCAGGTCTTCCACGCGGGTGGTGGTGCGTCCCCCGTCCACTTCCTTGCGCACGCTCCAATGCTGGTCGCCAAACGCCGCCAGTTGGGGCAAGTGGGTGACGCACAACACCTGGTGGTTGCGCGCCAGCAGCCACAATTTCTCGCCCACCACCGAGCCGACCCGCCCGCCAATGCCCTGATCGATCTCGTCAAAGATCAGGGTGGGAATCGAGTCCGCCTGGGTGAGCACGCGTTTCAATGCCAGCATCAAGCGCGAAGTCTCGCCGCCGGAGGCGATTTTGACCAAAGGTTTGAGGCCTTCGCCCGGGTTGGGGGCAATAAAAAATTCGATCTGATCGACGCCGTTCTCGTCGAATGCCACCGGCTGGCTGCCTTCCTCTATTATAAGCCCGTGCGGGTGCGGGCTGGTCGAAATTTCGACATCAAAACGCGCCCCCGCCATGCTTAAATCGTTGAGTTCGGCTTCCACGGCTTTGGCAAGGCGGGCAGCCGCCTCGCGCCGCAGCCGGCTCAGGCGCTGCGCCAGCCCCACCAGGCTGCGGCGCAGATCGCTTTCGCGCGCCTCCAGCTCGGCGATGCGCTCGGTGGCGTGGGCAAGATTGTCCAGTTCCTGGCGCGCCGAATGAGCGAACGCCAGCACGGCTTCGATGCTGCCGCCGTACTTGCGCTTGAGCCGCTGGATCAGATCCAGGCGTTCTTCGACCTGTTCCAGGCGGCGCGGGTTGAATTCGATGCCCTCCAGGTAGAGGCGCAAATCGCGGGTGATGTCCGCCAGGCTGTCGTTGACCGCCAGCGCCTGCTCCGCCAGGGCTCGCCTGGACGAGTCGATCCGCGCCAGTCCTTCCAGTGCCTGAACGACCTGCCCAAGCAGGTCACTCAGCGCGGGTGATTCGGGCAGCCCTTCGTCGAGCAGATTGAGCGCTTCCTGTGCCAGGCTGGAGAGGTTCTCGGCGTTTGCCAGGCGGTTGCGTTCCTGGCGCAGCCCCTCCTCCTCGCCGGCGTGCAGGCGGGCGTCTTCGATCTCGCGCGCCTGGTATTCGAGCAGATCCGCGCGCCGGGCGGCGTCTTGTTCGCTCTGGCGCAGGGCTTCCAGGTCTTTTTGCACTTTGCGCAGTTCACGGTAGAGCTGGCGGTACTCCTCCAGCGCGCCGGGGGCGGCGGTAAAGCGGTCGAGCAGGTGCAGGTGCTGGCGCACATTGAGCAGCGAAAGGTGCTCGGACTGGCCGTGAATGTCCACCAGGTAGCTGCCCAGGTCGCGCAGCAGATTGAGCGAAACGCTGTGCCCGTTGATTCGCGCGCTGCTGCGCCCATTCTGGCGCAGTTCGCGGGCGACCAGGATGTGGTCGGGGTCGTCTGCCAGGTCTTCGCTTTGCAGCAGGGCGAGAATGGCATCGCGGTTGGCGGCAGGGATGGTGAAGACCGCCTCGACGCTGGCACGCTCGGAGCCGGCACGGACGAGCGCAACGTCCGCCCGCCCGCCCAGCAGGGCAACAATAGCATCCAGAATGATGGACTTGCCCGCGCCGGTCTCGCCGGTGAAGGTGGTCAGACCGGGCTTAAACGCCAGTTCCAGCGACTGGATGATGGCAAAATTCTGGATGCGTAATTCGCTCAACATAGAGGGGGATTAGCGGACCTGAATACCGGTCAGACGATAAAACACAGTGCTGGTCATCAGGAAGACATACACCACCTGCCACACCAAGCCGAGCCAGGCAAAACCGCCGCCGCCAATCAGCATGGCAAGCAGGCTGATCAACGGCAAGATTGCGCCGCCGGCAGCCGCCGCCAGCGTGGCGGCATTGTACAGCATCCGCGCGCGGCGCTTGCGGGTGACGGCACGCACCGCCTCGGCGATCAGCACGCCAGCCACCGGGGCAACAAAAATGGTGAAAAAGCCGAACACCGACGCCAATAAACTACCCAGAAAACCCAGCAAGCCGGCAACTGCCAGGGCGAGCGGGTAATCGACCCACTGGGCATTTTCGAACACTTTTTGCTGCCCGCGCAGGCAGTCCTTGCAGCGGTATCCGGTTTCGGTCAGTACGGCGCACTGGGTGCAAATTGGGCGTTCGCAGCGGTTGCAGCGCAGGAGCGTCTCGCGGTTGGGGTGGTTGGTGCAGTAGGTTTTGGTTTGAGCATCCTCGATCATGAAGGTTCCTCGGCGGCAGGATTTTGTTCCATGTAAGCAGTCAGGTTGCGATAAAAATACCCGTAATCTTGAAAGCGGACGAAGCGCGCCGCTTCGGGCAGCGCCTCGACGCGCACCGAATCGCCGTCTTCCATAATGACCGGCGGCTGCCCGTCCACGCTGAACACCGCCTGGTGGCTGGTGCGAACCGTGACCGTGACCACCGAGCCTTCGGAAAGAATGACCGCCCGGTCAACCGACAGGTGGGGGGCAACCGCAACAATGAGGATATTGCGCAGGTCGGGCGGCAGGATGGGTCCGCCAACCGCCAGGGCATAGGCGGTCGAGCCGGTGGGGGTGGCGACGATCAGCCCGTCGGCAATGTAAGTCGTCAGGCTGTAGCCGTCCACGCTGGCTTTCAGCCTCACTGGGCGGACGTGCTGCCCGCGGCAGACGACCACCTCGTTGAGTACGCTCCAGCAGCCCAGCGACTGCTCAACCCGGCGGTGCTCGGCGCGCAGCATCATCCGGTTTTCGATGCGGTAGCGCCCGTCTAACAGGCGCGGAAGCAGCTCGCGCCATTCGTGGTGCTTGACTTCCATCAAGAAGCCAAAGCGCCCCAGGTTGATGCCCAGCACCGGAATGCCCAGCGGCGCGCACAGGTGTCCAGCGCGCAGCATGGTGCCGTCGCCGCCCAGCGCAATCAGTAGGTCGAACTCACCCGCGCGCAACTGCTGGCGCAAATCGTGGTCAGGCACTGGCGCGGTCAAGACGCGCTCAACCCCGCGCCCTTCGAGAAAGCGGGCAATCTGAGCGGCTTCCTGGCTGGCTTGCGGCAGGGAAGGGTGAAACCCAATGGCAATGCGCCGCGGCTGGGGTTGAACAACGTCCATGAAAATAATTATACCAGCCTCACCCGGCAATCGTTTTTGTCCGGCGGCAGGTTGTCCATCCTCTGGCGCGAGGGGGGTAAACCGCCCGCAAAACTGGTAAAATCAACCCCATGTTGTACAAAAAAGCCTCCCACCGCCGCCGCGCGCGGCGGCTGCTGCCCGCAGTCATCGGGCTGTTGCTTACCGGTATTCTGGGTGTTGCCTTGCTGCAAATTCCCGCCGTGCAGTCGCGCGTGGTATGGCGCTACGAAATTGCACGCACCTACCTGCGCGGCATCCTGCGCCCGGTGCAGGCGCTGCCGACCGCGCTGCCGGTGCAGGCAGGGCAAGCCGTGCAGGTCGATCCGCCTGCCCGTCCCACCCCGAGCGCCACCCCGCCCCAGCCAACCATCGAGCCCAGCCCGACCGCGCTGGTCTCGCCGACCCCGCGCCCCACGCCCACCCCGCCGCCGGCAAAAGCTAGCATCCCCGCCCCGCCGTACGAGAAGCAGGACATCAACAACTGCGGTCCGGCAACACTGTCGATGTTCCTCAACCACTTCGGCTGGAAGGGCGACCAGTTCACCGTCTCGGAGGTGATCAAGCCGATCGCGCAGGACCGCAACGTCAACATCGATGAGTTGTTGTATTACACGCGCAACCACACCGGCTGGCTGCACAGCGACTTCCGCGTCGGCGGGACGCTGGACATACTCAAGCGCTTCGTCGCCGCCGGGCTGCG
>JBBIQB010000113.1:0-10659 GCA_037442545.1 Bellilinea sp. | reverse complement strand
ACTCACCAGGGACTCGAACCCTGAACCCACTGATTAAGAGTCAGTTGCTCTGCCAGTTGAGCTAGTGAGCCGGCTGCTGACGGCAATTATTATATCGTAACTTCCCCTCCTGTCAATAAGCCCTGGAGAAATTTCGACATACCCTGGCGGGCGTACAGGCTCAGCCTGCGGGGCTTGGCGCGTTTAGCGGCGAATGAAGGGCAGGTAGATAAACGCGTCGCCGGAGGTGCTCAGCAACAGCCAGTCATCCTTTTTGGTCGGGTCGCCCTGCGAGGTGATCACCACCTTGGCATCGTGATCCAGATGGCGCGGCGTGGTCGCCCGCACCCATACCTTGATCGTCTTTTCCACGCCCGGCTGCAGGTTGACCAGCAGGTCTTTGTCGCTCTGGTTCACCCACATGGCAAATTCATTGTTGGCAAACGAGACGTTCAGCGTATCGCCGATATTGCCGTTGTTGCGCACCGTCAGCATGTAGTATACCGTCGCGCTAAAGGGGATGGTCTGCGCTGCGGGCGCGGCATCCTCGATCTTCGGCTGGTACTTAACGAGCATCGACTTGGTGAAGAACTCCAGGCTGTTGCGGGTGTACAACCCGCTGGTGATGCGCACCGAGGAATCGGTGTCTTCGAAATCCGCATACAGAGGGTTGGTGGACTCCGCCCACAGCGTCAGGCTTGCCTCGTCTCCCGGCTGCATATTGAGCAGCTTGTTCTTGTCTTGCTGCGTGAACCACATGCTGAATTCGGTTGGGTCAAGCGGATTGGGAGAAACCACATCGATGCTGGTGAACGAGGTGGGCACGTTGCCGGTGTTCTTGACCACCACCTCGCGCCCGACCGGTGCACCCTGGTAGTACAGGTCGGCTGCCTCCGGCTGGGACACCTCGCCCTCCACCACCGGCGTGGCGGCGTCCAGGTCGAGCTCCAGGTAGCGGCGGCCGTCGTCGCTGCTATACACCTGCATGTAGATCTTGACCGGCAGGCTGCGGAACTCACCGCTGGCGGGCGCGGTGAAGTGGACACTGAACTGGCAGTACTGGTCCTGCACCCAGGTGTCTATACACCCCTGGTTTTGGATTTGATAATACTGCTTGTAATTGTTCCCCAACGCCTGTTCCTGCAGTTCGATGATCTCGACATCCAGTTCCGCCAGGAAGCGCACGGTAAAGGTTTTGGTGCGCGTTTCGCCGTTGGGTACCACCCCAAAGTTGTGCGAGGTCGGCTGGACGTTGGGGTTGCCCGGCGGGTTGCCCTGGTCGCGCAGGTACACCTGCAGGCTGGGCGCGCCCTGCCCTTCCTCCAGCATGTCGGCCTGCGAGGCGAAAGCGACGAAACGCCCGGTGGCGCTCAGTGAACTGTAATTGGAATTATGCTCCGCCTGCTGCCCGCGCGTGGTCAGCGAGACGCGCCAGGTCTGGTATGCCAGCCACGAGCGGGCAAAAATGTCCGGGCAGTTGGTCGTCGCCCGCCCTTCGATGGTGTAATTGCACTGCTCGTTGGTGTCGCCGTCGATCAGGTTGGTGGCGTAGGAGGTAAACGAAATCACCAGCCCGTTGCGGGTGATCGCCGGGGCGTAGGAGGGCATGTTGGCCGGCTCGACATTGCCGGAGGTGTCGCCAAGCTCCGCCGAAGGCACCGACATCAGGCGGGTCTGTTCATCGATCGAGTCGGTCGTCCAGGGCGTGCCCTGGTAGAGGAAAATATCGGTGTAGTTATTCAGGTCGTCCAGATCGATGTTGTTGGCGCTGGACTGGTAGGCAATCCGGAAGCCGTAGCTCGGGCTGTACTCTGCCACAGCCGGGTATTCCGAGGCGCGGTTGGCGGGGTAACCGGCCGGGTCCTTGGAGATCAAGTAGGTTTGCCCGGTACCCTGGTCGTGCAGATAAACGTTGGCGCGGCGCATGTGCGGCGGGTCGTTCTGGTTGTCGGATGGGAAAACCGATCCGGCTGGCAAGGTGCAATCCAGGTTGGTCGCCCGCGAGACGAAGACGATGTAACGCCCATCGGTGTTGGCAACCACCACCGGGTGGTAGGATTCGCCGTTGGCGGGTTGGTCATAGGTCAATTGTTCCCCAACCTTGCGGCAGCCCTTCGAGAGCAGGTAGCTCTGGTCGTCGCCTACCTGGCGGCGGAAGATGTCTTTCAGGTAGCCGTTGTCGTTCCCACCCAGGTTGGTTGCCATCGATTCGAACACCACGTAGGTATCATTGCCCGCATCCGTGTACACGTCCGCCACCGGGTGACCGTACTGCAGGTCGGGGCGGGCGCTGCCGTTGGGGTTGGTATCGCACAGCGGCGCGCGGCTCCAATCGATCGTGCTGCTGTCCTGGGCAATGCCGCCGCTGGTGTTGCGGTACCAGCAGCGCACGAAGCCGGAGTGGAAGTCCGCTTCCTGGTTGACGCCCGCCGCCATCGAGACGCGGTAGGGAGTTTGCAGGTTGGTGACGTTGTTCAGGTCGCTGATGTCCACCAGGTAGATGTCGGTCTCGATCGTTTCGGGGTTGTCGTCCAGCCAGCCCTCGCTGGAGGACTGGAATACCACCCACTTGCCGTCGCGCGAAACGGTCGGGAAGACCGAATCGCCCTCGCGCTCGGCGTGCAGGCTGGTCAGCCAGGGAATCGGAATCTTGGGCAGCAGCGGGTCCTGGACGTAGATGTCGAAGCAGTTGCGCAGCACGTTTGGATCTTCGCTGCGGCAGTGCCGGTCAATATCTGGCTGACCGTCAATCAGGTTTTCGGCTGCCGAGGCAAACGCAATGCGCGATTTCACCCCCGCTTCACCTTCCCCGTACCACGAGACGCTGGAATAGGTCGAGTTGCCGTTGTAGCCCAGCCCGTAGTCTTTGTCCGGCTGGTGGGGATAGCCAACCGAAACCAGCTCGGTCTTGCCCAATTGGACGATCTCGTCCGCGCTGACCACCAGGCTGGGGATCAGCAGCAGCGCCAGCAGCAACGCCCAGCGGCGCAGCCATGCGCGCGCCCGGCTGGGTGGAGTCGAACCCGAGGGGGGTAATTGTCTGTACATGCCTTGTCTCCATTCCGGCATCCTGAATGCGCCGGGTAGTCCACCAAATTCTACTCGTTTGCAAACTTTATTCTAACAAATCCACGCCGCGAAAGAGTTTTCAGTTTTGTTATGTAGATTCGCCCCGCCGCCGGCTGAGCCTGCCAAAGCCCCGCGCGCGGAGGCGGTTTACGTCATCGCCAGCCCTGCGTTCGTTGCGGGGCGCGGCGATCTCCCACCGTGCGCGGGTTTGGCGCGGTGCAAGTGAGAATCCCCCAACAATGCGGGAGATGGCTTTGCCCCCTTCGGGGTCTCGCCACGGCGTTAATACGCCCTTCGCTATACCCTGATGGGCACATGGGCTCAGGGTACGAGCGGGCGCCCGGTAAAGCGCACGCCGGTGGTGCAGGTGCGCTACGGGTTGGTGGCGATCATGTGCGCCGCGCATGCGCGCACCAGATCGCGCAGCACGTTCAGGTCGATGTCCTCAATCTTGTTGATGTACAGGCAGGATTTGCCGGTTTTGTGTTTGCCCAGCTGCTTCATCAGCGCAGCATACTGCTCGAAGCCCGCCATAATGTACAGGGTCAGGTTTTGCTTGCGCGGAGAAAACGCCGCCAGCGGCCATTCGCCGGTGCGCCCGGATGCGTACCGGTAGCGGTACTTGCCGAAGCCGACGATATTGTCACCCCACATCTGCGCCGGATAGCCGGTCACCTCCTCCATTAAATGTAGGATGGTGAACGAATCCTGGCGCTTTTTCTCATCGGCGAGCGTGTTCAGAAAATCGACCGGGTTTTTATCGGTGAGCGTGGTTTTGAGTTCAGCCATGCTGCGATTCCTCAGCGCGGGTTGGATGCCATTTGCAGGCGATTACCTTCCGGGTCGTAGAAGGTGCCGTACATGACCACGCCGGGGATATTGACCGGCTCGTCGCAGCGCACGCCTTTGGCGCGCAGCGCACGGGTGGCTGCCTCAGCGTCGTCCACCGTGAAGGTAACCGTAGTGCCCAGCCCGCGCGCGGGTTGGGTGTTGGCGTCGTCCCAGCGGCTGATGGCAAAGTGGGTGGCGCCTTGCTCACCGAATTCCATCCAGCCGATCGTATCGTCCTGGTAGGCTACCGGCCATTCGAGCGTCTCGGCGTAGAACTTTTTGGCGGCTTCCCAGTCTTTCACGTACACATAGACAACATTGACGTTCTTGAACAGGGACATACGGCACACTCCTTGTGCTTTTCGAGCAATACACAAACATGACAAATTTAGTCTATTATAGAACTCGTTTTCTAGGTTGTCAATGGTCCCGCGCGGCAATTTTGAAGCCTGAAAAAGAGCAAGAAAACAGGGGAGGGGAACAATTAAAGGGCAGGATGCGATTACCAGATCGGATGCAACGGGTTGGGCAAGTCTGCCAAGGCTTTGCGGTTGTCGGTTGCTGATGCCGCGCCGCCCGGCACGACCTGTGTTAGAATAGCATTCATCTTTCAGCCATCCGAGTGAACCATGCCTGCCAATGCTTTCGAAGAACTTCAATGGCGCGGAATGCTCTTCGACTATGTCGAAGGCGTCCAGAGCCTGCTTGCCACCCAAAAAGTGACCGTGTATAACGGTTTCGACGTCACCGCCGACAGCCTGCACATTGGACACATGCTGCCGTTGCTGGCGCTGGCGCGGCTGCAGCGCTACGGTCACCACCCCATCGCCGTGGCGGGCGACCCGAGCGGCAAGAGCGCCGAGCGCCAACTGCTCACCCGCGACCAGGTAGAGCATAACACCCAGGCGATCAAAGCCCAACTGGCGCGCTTTCTGGATTTCGAATCGCGCAGCAACCCCGCCCGGCTGGTCAATAATGCCGACTGGCTGATGCCGCTCAACCTGATCGACTTCCTGCGCGATATTGGCAAGTATTTCACCGTAAATTACATGATCGCCAAGGACTCGGTGCGCAGCCGCATCGAGCGCGAAGAGGGCATTTCCTTCACCGAGTTCAGTTACATGCTGCTGCAATCCTACGACTTTTTGCACCTGCACCGTACCTTCGGCTGCCTGCTGCAGACCGGCGGCTCCGACCAGTGGGGCAACATCACCGCCGGGGTGGAGCTGGTACGTCGCGCAACCGGCAGAGCGGTGTACGGCATGGTCTATCCGCTGATCACCAAAGCCGACGGCAGCAAGTTCGGCAAGACCGAAGCCGGCGCGGTCTGGTTGGACGCGAAACGCACCTCGCCCTACCGCTTCTACCAGTTCTGGCTCAACACCGACGACCGCGACGTGATCCATTACCTCAAGGTATTCACCTTCCTCAGTCCAGATGAGGTGGCGGCGCTGCAGGATGCGCTGCACGTCCACCCGGAGCAGCGCGAGGCGCAGCGTACGCTGGCGCGCACAATGACTGCTATGTTGCACGGCGAATCGGCGCTGGCGCGCGCCGAGCAGGCGGCGCAGGCGCTGTTCGGCGGCGCAGTGGAAGGGCTTTCGGCGGCGGAGATCGAGGATATTTTTGCCAACGTGCCCGCGGCACTGCTGGGCAGCGACGCGCTCGGCGGCGGCGGGATGAACATTGTGGATCTGCTGGTGACTTGCGGGATGATGAAATCCAAAGGTGAGGTGCGCCGCGCGATCAGTGAGGGCGGGGTATACCTCAACAATCACCGCGTGGCGGAGAGCGAGCGGGCGGTCACGCTGGCGGACCTGCTGGAAGGCGCGTTCCTCATCCTGCGGCGCGGCAAGAAGAATTACTTCCTGGTCAAGGTGGCGCCGAACCCTTACATCGGATGAGCCCGCCCAAAGCGCGGTCGTACCCTGCGACGGGCTCGGGGCGCGACCTTACCCGGTGGCATGGTTAGGGCTTTACCCTGCCGCCGGACTCGCCCTGTGCGCGGGGACGTATACATGATACACCTCTGCCGGGGGAGTGAATTTCGCGCCGATTTGGGTTAGAATTAAACCGCTTCAAACCTACCGGGAGGAATCCTCATGTCCACATTCAACCTCGTCTTGCAAAGCCTGCACAATATCACCCGCTGGGTATTGATCATCCTGGCACTGATCGTGATCGTGCGCGGGCTTACCGGCTGGCTGCGCGGCAGACGTTTCAACAAAGACGACAACCGCTACGGGATGCTGTACACGGTCTTTTTCGATGTCCAGTTGCTGCTGGGCATGGTGCTGTACTTTACCAAGGGTTGGGCGGGTGTTCTGGCTGCCGATTTCGGCGCTGCGATGCGCTCGTCGGGCACGCGCTTTTTTGCCATCGAGCACCTGTTGCTGATGCTGATCGCGCTGGTGGTGGCGCACGTGGCGCGCAGCCTGTCGCGCAAAGCCAGCAGCGACCTGCTCAAGCACCGCCGCGCGGCAATCGGCTTCCTGGTCTCCTTCGTGCTGATGTTGATAGCCATTCCCTGGCCATTCTTGAGTTATGGGCGGCCGTTGTTGCGCCTGCTGGGGTTGCAGTTCTAGCCGGGGTCAGTCGTCTAGTTCCAGTTCCGCCACCGAACCTACCACCCGCTGCGGCTGGTAAGGGAAGGTGGGAATCATTTCACGGCTGGTTACGCCACTCAACACCAGGATGGTGCCCAGCCCGGATTGGATGCCGGCAATCATGTCGGTGTCCATCCGATCACCGACCATCACCGTATCCTCGGAATGCACACCCAGGTGGTTGAGCGCGGCGCGCATCATGAACGGGTTTGGCTTGCCCACGAAGAACGGCGCCATGCCGGTCGCCCGCTCGATCAACGCTGCCATTGCGCCGCAGGCAGGCACAATGCCGCGCTCGGTCGGACCGGTCGGGTCGGGGTTAGTGGCGACGAAACGCGCCCCTGCTAAAATCAGCCGCACCGCCTTGGTGATGCTCTCGAAGTTGTAGTTATTGGTCTCCCCCAGCACGACATAATCGGGATCGAAGTCGGTTTGGATATAACCCACCTCGTGCAGCGCAACCTGCAAGCCGCTCTCGCCGATAACGAAAGCTTTGCCGTTCGGTTTTTGGGCGTCCAAAAAGCGGGCGGTTGCCATGGCGCAGGTGAAGATCGAATCCTTGTCGATGTCCAGCCCGATCTTTTGCAGGCGGTGCGCCAGGTCAAGCGGGGTGTAGATTGGATTGTTGGTCAGCAGCAGGAATTTGATGTCTTTGGCGCGCAGCCGGGCAATGAACTTGTCGGCACCGGGGATGATCTTCTTCCCGCTGATCAGTACCCCGTCCATGTCAATCAGGTAGTTGGTCTTTGGCATGTTTAATCCTCCTCCATGTTTTTAATGCGTTCTGGTCGAGTCGCTTGCATTCGCCCCTTGCTTCACCCCGCCCGCAGCGCAGCAGTTGGCGGGGTTTCGTCTTGAACCGGGTATCGAAACCCGCCATACAGTCGGTGGGCTTGCAGGAGAACCCCCAACACAGCTTATCGAGACTCGTTCCGCCGACCTATCTTGAGAAACGGTCCGATTTGGAACATACGGTCGAGGTGTACCAACCTGCGCTTCAGTATACCATCGATTATGCGGTTAATTCCGCCCGGCAACGCGCTCCAGTACGAGTAGGGTACGCCCTGCTTGGATTAATGCCGGCGCAAACCCCCACCAAGTACGGACGGGGTGACTCCGCAATCTGCAACAGGCTCAGACTGCGGGCTCAGGCACACCCTGCCGTAGGCTGAGCTTGTCAAAGCTTGCGGCGCGTGGTGGTCCCGCGTGCTCGTCAGGGTATGCCGAACCCTGCGCGCTACCGCTGCCAATACCCAAATCGCGGTGCATCCATTCGCCGCGCGGGCTTCGTGGTACAATCCCCCCTGTTATGATCGACCTTGACCTGCTCAACCCGCAGCAGCGTGCTGCCGTAACCGCCGGGCTGGGTCAGACGCTGGTACTGGCTGGACCCGGCTCCGGCAAGACCCGCGTACTTACCCAGCGGATTGCCTACCTGATCGATGCCATGGGCGTGCAGCCCTACAACATCCTGGCAGTCACCTTTACCAACAAAGCCGCCCGCGAGATGCAGCACCGCCTGCAAAACCTGCTGGCCGAGCGCGGCGAGGGCGTCTGGCTGGGCACTTTCCACGCCAATTGCGCGCGCATCCTGCGCCGCGAGGCGCAGTACCTGCCCTTCGACAACAACTTTGTCATCATGGACAGCGACGACCAACAGGCGCTGGTCAAGCGTGCCATCCGCGAACTGAACCTGGACGAAAAACTCTACCGCCCGACCAGCATCCATGGCGCCATCTCCACCGCCAAAAACAACCTGATCACCCCGCAGGATTTTCCCAGCCAGTCGTATCGTGACGAGATCACCCGGCGCATTTACGAGCGCTACCAGGGGCTGCTGCGCGATTCCAACGCCGTCGATTTCGACGACCTGCTGCTCGAAAGCGTGCGCCTGCTGGTGGACAACCCGCAGGTGCGCGAGCGCTACGCCCGCCGCTTCGAGCATGTGCTGGTGGATGAGTTTCAGGATACCAACCTGGTGCAGTACGAACTGCTCAAACTGCTGGCTTCGCTGCACCGCAACCTGTTCGTCGTCGGCGACGAGGATCAGTCGATCTACCGCTGGCGCGGCGCAGACTACCGCAACGTGCTGCGCTTCGAGCAGGACTATCCCGAATGCCAGAAAATCCTGCTCGAGCAGAATTACCGCTCGACCCAGACCGTGCTGGACGCCGCCCGCGCGGTGATCGAGCGCAACCTGCACCGTACGCCCAAGCACCTGTTTTCCGAACGCGGGCACGGTGAGCGCATTGTGCTGTACGAGGCGGTGGATGAGCATGCCGAAGCCGCCTTCGTGGTCGATACCATCCGCCAGTGGGTCAACGGCGGCAAGGCGCGCGGCAGCGATTTCGCCGTCATGTACCGCACCAATGCCCAATCGCGCCTGCTGGAAGAAGCCTTCCTGCGCGCCGGGCTGCCCTACCGGCTGGTTGGTGCGCTGCGCTTTTACGGGCGGCGCGAGGTCAAGGACATGATCTCCTTCCTGCGCCTGGTGCACAACCCCGATGACGAAGTCTCGTTGGCGCGAGTGATCAATATCCCGCCACGTGGGGTGGGGGAAAAGACGATGGTCGCGCTGCAACTGGCGGCGCGCCAGGCACAAATGACCGCCGGTCATTTGTTGATCGAGTTGGGATACAAAGGCAACCAGTCGCTGCATTGGGGAAAATTCAACGGGCGCAGCGTGCTGCCGCTGGCGGATTTTGGTGGTTTGCTGGCGGGCTGGCGCAGCGCCGCCGCCGAAGGGCTGAGCCTGCCCGGCTTGTTCGACCGCATCCTGCTCGATACAGCCTACCAGGAATACATCGACGACGGCAGTAACGAGGGCAAGGAGCGTTGGGACAACATCCAGGAATTGCGCCGCCTGGCGTACGAGTTCAATCAGGGCGGCTTGACCGCCTTTCTCGAAAACCTGGCACTGGTTTCCGATCAGGACACCCTGTCGGAAGAGACTGCCAACGCCGCTACCCTGCTCACCTTGCATGCCGCCAAAGGGCTGGAATTTGGCAGCGTCTTCATCATCGGGCTGGATGAGGGCTTGCTGCCCCACTCGCGCTCCAAGGATGACCCAGAGGAAATGGCGGAGGAACGCCGCCTGTTGTACGTCGGCATCACCCGCGCCAAAGACCGCGTCCACCTGGTGCGCGCCCACCAGCGCAGCCAGTACGGTGCTCCCGAAATTCAGGAACCTTCGCGTTTTCTGGAGGATCTGCCGGCCGCCCTGGTGCAGCGCCAGGGGCAGCGCCGCCGTTCCGACCGCTGGGAAAGCCCCGAATCGCACGCGTTGCGCAGCCGCTGGCTCAATCCACCGCCCGCCCGCGTGCCCGCCGCCGCCATCCTGCAGCCGCGCTACCGCGCCACCGACCGGGTGCGCCACCCGGTGTGGGGGGAGGGCATCGTCATGGAAAGCCGCGTGCAGGACGGCGACGAAACCGTGGATGTGTTCTTCGAGACGGTCGGCTTCAAGCGGCTTGTGGCTTCGTTGGCAAACCTGGAAGTGCTGCCGCGTTCGTGACGGCGTACAGCAGCGCGAACAGCGCGGCGCGGTCTTCCGGCGCCTGCGGATCACACGGTGAGGATCCGCCCGGAGTGTAACCGTTGAGCTGGCGCACTAGCTCCATGGCCGGCTGGTCGAGCGCGCCGCAGCCCAGGTAGACCGGGTAGGCGTCGGCGGGCGAGCGGTTCGCCAGCACCCAGCCGGTCAACGCGCGGCGCAGCGCCGGCGCAGTGGCGTCCGCCAGGCGCAGGTGGCGCGCCAGCCGGTCGGGGGTTTCTTCCGGTTCGTGGATTTCCGCCCCGTCCTGCCCGGCGTACAGCGCGCCATCCAGCGGCAGGCGCTTGCGCAGTTCCGCCGCTGGTGGACTGCCAATGAGCGCGGGCAGCACCCCCGGTAGCCTGGCAACTTGCCGCAGCAGGTTGAACCGCGCCGCGCTCAAGGTTTTACCGCCGGCGGTCAGGGTTTCGTAACTGAGGAACAGACGCACGATGGGTTCGTTGCGCAGTCTGCCTGGCAGGTTAGCAAACGCATTGGGATTCATGGCAAGACGAATAAAATATGACTAAATTTATCATATTATACCCTGCCGTGCGGGTGGGGCTAAACCAGAACAGCGATTGGATGGGACAATCTTATTATTGACAAAAATAGTTGTATTAATTCGATTTGTCTTTATAA
>JBBIQB010000112.1:0-10741 GCA_037442545.1 Bellilinea sp. | reverse complement strand
GCGTTGACCCTGTCCCTGTAAACCGCCAATGCCCACCAGCTCACCCTGCTTGACATCGAAACTGACTCCGCGTAAAACGTCGGTTTCTAGATCGCGGATATGTAGATACGGCGGCTGTCCATCCGCACCGGCATCCGCCTGGATAGCCGTCTTGGAAAACTGAAACACTTTTTCTTTATCCGTCATCAAACGGATCAGGTCTTTCTCATTAATTTCTTTGATGCTGCCTTCGCCAACGGTCTTGCCATTGCGCAAGACACTGAAACGATCGGCGATGCGGAAAATTTCTTCCATGCGGTGCGAGACGAACACAATCGCCTTTCCTTCTTCCTTCCAGCGTCGCACCAGGTCGAACAGCCGCTCCACCTGGCGGTTGTCCAGGCTGGCAGTGGCTTCATCCAGAATCAGGATGCGCGGGTTGAAACTGATTGCCTTGAGAATTTCAACGATCTGTTTCTCGTCCGGTGGCAGAATCGAAACTGGTGCTTCGGGTCGCAAATCCGGCTTGAAGGTACCGCGGAACAGCGCCAGTAATTCGTCCGTTTTGGCGTACAGGGCTTTTCGATCCACCACGCCCGCCCGGTTCAATGGCTCGCGCGTCAGCCAGATGTTGTCGGCTACGGTCATCTGCGGAATCAGGCTTAATTCCTGAAAGACGGTCGAAATACCCATCCTCTTGGCTGCCTGGGGAGAAGAGAACCGCACAACTTTCTCATCAAGGAGTAGTTGCCCTCCATCGAGGACAACTACTCCGTTGATAACCTTACTCATCGTGCTTTTGCCGCTTCCATTCGCCCCAATCAAGGCAAGCACTTCCCCGGATCGAATATCCAGGTTGCCATCCGAGAGCGCAACCACACCCCCATATCGCTTGACAATGTTTCGGGCAGAAAGCGACACGCTCATCGTGGATTATTTAAAGTACGCGTTAAGCACTTCTTCGTCGCTCATGATGCCGTCCAGCAGGTAGGCATCCGGCTTGTCGGCGCAGATCTGCAGCCCTTCCTGCAGGTTGTCCTTGGTGACAACAACCGGCACGGGGATGACGAACGACAATCCGTTCACGCCACCCAGTTTGCTCTCATCCACCTGCTTGCCCAGCAGCATGTTGACTGCTACCCGCAGACCGGTCGGGGAGACGCCCGGCGGATTCGCCACCGCGATCGTCTCGAAGTCCGGGCGTTCCTGCAGCACCTCATCCCACAACTTGAGGAACTGGCAGCGTCCTTCGCCCACCAGAGCCGGGAACTTCGCCGGGTTAGCGGCAATCACTGCTTGCAGCGCGCCAATCGCCATCCCATCCTGCGTCCAGTAACCATCCAGGTTCGGGTACGCCGCCAGGAAGTTCGACATCACCTGCTGTCCGGTGGCTTGATCCCATTTGCCGGTATCCTTCGCCAGCACCTCGATGTTCGGGTAGCCCGCCAGCACTTCGTCCACGCCTTCCATCCGCGCGACGTTCGCCGGGTGGCCCGGGAAGCCTTCGATCAACACAACGTTGCCCGTCCCGCCCATCTTCTCCGCCAGCCACTTCGCGCTGGTCTTCGCCCATTCCTTCTGGTCGATACCCACATTGTACACACCGGGCACGTTCAGCTCCTGGTCAACCGAGATCACAATGATCCCCTGGTTGACCGCTTCCTGCAGCGTCGCGTTCAGACCGTTCACATCCCCCGGATTGACCAGGATCGCATCCACGCCCTTCGCCATCAGATTCTGCAACTGCTGAATCTGCCCGGCTACGTCCGTGTCCGCGCTCTCGATCACCAATTCGGTGGTGATCCCTTTGTCCATGTACTCTTTGTTGATCTCGATCAACGACGCGATCATCTGCGTGCGGTATTCGCTGCTGATGAATGGATTCGAGATGCCAATCGTGAAGGTCTCGACCGCTGCCTGTTCCTGAACAAAGAAGTTCTTGAGCACTTCTTCGTCGCTCATGATGCCGTCCAGCAGGTAGGCATCCGGCTTGTCGGCGCAGATCTGCAGCCCTTCCTGCAGGTTGTCCTTGGTGACAACAACCGGCACGGGGATGACGAACGACAATCCGTTCACGCCACCCAGTTTGCTCTCATCCACCTGCTTGCCCAGCAGCATGTTGACTGCTACCCGCAGACCGGTCGGGGAGACGCCCGGCGGATTCGCCACCGCGATCGTCTCGAAGTCCGGGCGTTCCTGCAGCACCTCATCCCACAACTTGAGGAACTGGCAGCGTCCTTCGCCCACCAGAGCCGGGAACTTCGCCGGGTTAGCGGCAATCACTGCTTGCAGCGCGCCAATCGCCATCCCATCCTGCGTCCAGTAACCATCCAGGTTCGGGTACGCCGCCAGGAAGTTCGACATCACCTGCTGTCCGGTGGCTTGATCCCATTTGCCGGTATCCTTCGCCAGCACCTCGATGTTCGGGTAGCCCGCCAGCACTTCGTCCACGCCTTCCATCCGCGCGACGTTCGCCGGGTGGCCCGGGAAGCCTTCGATCAACACAACGTTGCCCGTCCCGCCCATCTTCTCCGCCAGCCACTTCGCGCTGGTCTTCGCCCATTCCTTCTGGTCGATACCCACATTGTACACACCGGGCACGTTCAGCTCCTGGTCAACCGAGATCACAATGATCCCCTGGTTGACCGCTTCCTGCAGCGTCGCGTTCAGACCGTTCACATCCCCCGGATTGACCAGGATCGCATCCACGCCCTTCGCCATCAGATTCTGCAACTGCTGAATCTGCCCGGCTACGTCCGTGTCCGCGCTCTCGATCACCAATTCGGTGGTGATCCCTTTGTCCATGTACTCTTTGTTGATCTCGATCAACGACGCGATCATCTGCGTGCGGTATTCGCTGCTGATGAATGGATTCGAGATGCCAATCGTGAAGGTCTTATCGCCCGATTCCGCCGGCGGTTGGGTTGCCTGGGGTTGCTCCACAGCCTGGGTCGGCTGTTCGACAGCTGTGGGGGTTGGCGGGGTGGTGCAGGCTGCCAGCACCATCGAAAGAACGATGATGAACGCCAGGATTGACAATAGAGGTTTCTTATGCATTTTCATCTTCTCCTTCTGGAAAATTGTTGGAAATAGATTTACGAATGACCGGTCATTTGCAACACTATTTGAAATGCCACCTCCTCGTTGTATCAAGATGCAGGGGTTCAGAGGGTCAGTAGAGGTTGGTCCTCAACCACAAACAGGTATTCCAGCGCCAGGGCAACCGCCCCGGTCACCCCGGCTTCCGAGGCCATGCGCGAAAAATGGATCGTCAGATGGGTGGTTGCCAGGGGCAGCGAACGGCGTAAGACTGCCCGGCGAATGGTTACCAGAAGATGATTGCCAAAATTGGCGATTCCGCCGCCGATGAAAATATGGCTGGGGTTGAAAAAGTTGACCAGACTTGCCAGCACATCGCCGATCATCTGCCCGCTAGCGCGAATGATCTCCAGAGCAGACTGGTCGCCTTCGCGGCAGGCTGCATTGACGTCTTCGGGACGCAACGTACCGCCGTTGGCATCCATCAGGCGTTTTAGCAGCGGGCTGCTGCCACTCAACGCCGCCTGAACAGCCCTTTCGGCAATCGCCGGTCCGGCAGCCATTGCCTCCAGGCAGCCGGTGTTCCCGCAGCGACAGATGGGCCCACTTTTATCGACGCAAATATGTCCAATATCCCCGGCGCAGCCGGTGCTGCCGCGGTGAATTTTCCCATTGGAAACGATCCCAGCGCCGATGCCGGTACCGATTTTGGCGAAGATGAAATGATCTACATCGATACCGTCGCCAGCACGCTGTTCGCCCAGCGCCATGATGTTGACGTCGTTATCCACCACTACAAACGCGTTTGGAAAGGCACGCTTGAAGAAATCACGGATCAGGAAGTTCTCCCAATCGGGCATCAGCGGGGGAGCTACCAGCACGCCGCGCGCAAAGTCAACCGGTCCTGGCACCCCCACCCCAATGCCGAGCAGCTGCTCTGCCAGGCAGCCGTGCGCCGCTGCCAGATTGAAGATCAACTCGATGCAGCGCCCGAGTAGAATATCCGGTTTTTGGCGCACATCCGCCGGCTCGCTGGTTCGCCGCAAGATCTTGCCGGTAATATCCGCCAGGGCAACATCGATGCTGGTGGCACCAATATCCACCCCGGCAACGTAGCCGAGATGATGGTTAATGCAAAGCAGGCGGGGTTTTCTCCCACCCTGAGAGATTCCCTCGCCTGCTTCGACCAGAAATCCTTTGTGTACCAAGTCACGCACGTCCTGGGCGGTCTTGGCTTTCGACCAGCCGGTAATCCGAGAAATATCACTGCTGGTAATACAACCCTGCCGCCGCAGCGCGCGGATGATCTCCGCTTCTGCGCTGTTTAGTAAAATCGGCGCTTTTACAAGGGGATGGTGGTTGTTGTTCATAGAAATTTGGCGGCGGGGAATACCAATCGGCAGCCAGGGGCAAAACGAAAGGATGTCCTTATTATGACAAAAATCTTTCGTAAATACAATACTCGATTTCGTATATTTTATTAAGAACTTCGTCTAATTAATAGACAAATAGACACTACTCGCGAATCACCTGGCTGATCGCCCCGCTAACCTTATGCTTGAGGATGTATTTCATATTCCCGTTGGGCATGCGCTCCTCTTTGATCAGGTAGTGTTCGTGGTCATACTCCTTCAATGCCGCACTCTCGCCGGACGCCTGCCCACCGCGCCAGACCTTCAGCTCGACCGGCTCCCACTTCTTCGTTTCGGCGGACTTATAGCAGGCATCGATGATCGCGTTGACCACATAGCCGTCGTAGAAGGTCTCCATCGGCTGCCGCCCTTCATCCATGGCGTTGAACATATCCAGGAACATATCCACATAACCCAGCGAACCGATCTCGTCGCCGACCGGAAACAGCCAGCCGGTGGTGCCTTCGGCTTTCTCTGCCACGTAACCGCCCTGTCCCACCGCGCTGAACATCTCAAACCCGGTGCGCAGCCAATGATTCAGCCAGACGGTACCCTCGGTGCCGGAAATTTCATCGCGCAGATCCATCCCGCCGCGGAACGTCCACGAAACCTCAAACTGCCCAATCGCGCCGCTGTCGTAGCGCACCAACCCAACCGCATGATCTTCGGCGTCGATCGGGTGCACCTGGGTATCCGCCCAGCAGGTCACCTCAATTGGGCGGTTTTCCTTGCCAATGAAATTTCGCGCAATCTCGATGCAGTGGCAGCCCATGTCCACAATCGCGCCGCCACCGGATAATTCCTTGGTCCAAAACCAGTCGCTGTGCGGTCCGCCGTGTGTCTCGCGCGAGCGCGCCCACAGCACCTTGCCCAGCGCACCTTTGCGGGCGGCATCCAGCGCTTTGAGCGTCTTGGGCGTGTACACCAAGTCCTCCAGATAGCCGTGAAACACACCGGCTTTTTCGACCGCCTCCAGCATTTCCAGCGCCTCGTCGCCGCTGGTCGCCAGCGGCTTGGTGCACAAAACCGCCTTGCCGGCTTCAGCCGCCAGAAGCACCGCCTGTTTGTGCAGGTAGTTGGGCAGCCCGATCACCACAGTATCCACTTCAGGATCGCGCACGGCTTCCGTCATGTCGGTCGTCCAGCGCGGGATGCCAAATTCAGCGGCGAATTGCCGTGCCTCATCGGCGCGTCGGGAACAGGCAATCACGATTTCGTCCCTGCCACGGAAGTTCAACAGGCTCATGGTGTAAAAACGCCCGATCAATCCAGTTCCCAGCATGGCAATTTTGTGCTTCATCGGTTGACTCCTGAAAAAGGATGGGGATTTGTTGCAAATGTACGAACATTCATATTATAGGTGATTCCATTGTGCGTGTCAACTTGCCTTTTTCGATTGCTTGGGATACAATTGACTCATTGTCCGCACATTTGGATATTCACCCTCAATTCACAGGTCTGCCATCATGTCCGCTGTCATGCTTCCCCGCCAACGCGTCCTGGCTGCCATTGACCATCAAGAGCCCGACCGGGTGCCCCTCGCCCTGGGCGGCGGTCCGTACGGACTGGTGGATGATTTGTACTTCAACTTGCTCAAAATTCTGCGCCTTGGACAGCCGGTTGCGCCGTTTCGCAAGGGGCACAGCATCTCCTACATGGACGACCGCCTGCTCGAACGGCTGGGCAGCGATTTTCGCTTTTGCTGCCCGGGCAGGCTGCCCAACAGCCCGATTTTTCCCGGTGAGGACGAAAACACCTACTCCGACTCGTTTGGGCAAACCTGGAAACGCGCCGTTCCTTACTATTACACCGCCGAGGGGTTGATGGTGCAATCCAACCAGGTCGCGGACATCGAAAAACTGGTGCGCTGGCCCGATCCAACCGATCCGGTGTGGATGGCGGGCGTCGCCGAGCGTGCCCGGCAGCTGCGCCAGGACAGCCCGTACTTCGTGGTCATGCGCATGGTTGCTTCGCACGGTCCCTTTCAGACCGCCTGTGACCTGCGCGGCACCCAGAATTTCCTCACCGACCTGATCGATGATCCCGATTTCGCCGCAGCGCTGCTCGACCGCATCACCACCCTGCTGGAAGGCTTGCTGGAAGCCGCCATGCAGGCTGGCGGGCGCTGGTTCGATATGATCGAACTGCCCGGTGATGACTACGCCGGCAACGCCGGACCGATCCTGTCCCCCGCCATGTTTCGCCGCTTCATCAAGCCGTGCCTCAAACGCATGGTCGCGGTCATCCGCCGCCACAACCCGCAGGTCAAGATCATGCTGCACAGCGACGGCGCCATCACCCGCCTGGTCGCGGATTTGATCGACGCCGGGGTGGACGTTCTTCACCCATTGGAACCGCTGCCCGCCACCGACATCCCGGCGGTCAAGCACCAGTACGGCGGGCGCATTTGTTTCCTCGGCGGAATCGACATCTCTCATCCCTTGGCGGGCAGCCCGGAAGAAGTAATTCGCGAGGTCAAAAACCGCATCCGCCAGCTGGCGCCAGGCGGCGGCTATATCCTTGCCCCGTCCAATCATCTCCAAGCGGATGTGCCCGCGGAGAACATCATCACCCTGTTCCACAGCGCGCAAACCTTTGGCAGGTATCCAATTTCCACCCACCTTCTCGATTCTGAGGAGGAATGATCTTGATTGTTGTCCGCGATAGAAAGGAAACTATGAATCTTCCTTATTCAATCGTCGATCCGCACAATCCGATCCCACTGTACTATCAGATCTACCTTGACCTGCGCCGCATGATCCAGCGCGGCGTTCTCCAACCCGGCAGCACCCTGCCGCCGGAACTGGAAATCTGCCAGGCGTACAACGTTGGACGCCAAACCGTCCGCCAAGCAATTGGAAGATTGGTGGATGATAACCTGGTGGAACGCTACGCCGGGCGCGGCACGTTCATCCGAACCATTCCCAGCATCCAGTTCTTCCTCGACCGCAGTTTCAGCCAACAAATGCGCGAGATGGGGCGGGTGCCTACCTCGAAAGTGCTGCGCTGCGAGCCAGGTTTTATCACGGTTGAAAACCAGCCCATTCTGGAAAAAGTACGCGGCGCGCCCTGCCTGACCTTGGAACGCCTGCGCTACGGCGACGACGAATTGATCTGCCACCAGAGCACCATCGTTCTGACCGAACGCTGTCCGGGCATCGAATCGGTCAATTTCACCAACCAGTCGCTGTTCGAGATCATCACCAGCCGCTACGCGCTGATGATCAAGCGCATGGACATCGTCGTCCGCGCTGTGGCAGCCGACGGCTACCGCGCCGATATCCTCGAGGTCGAGGAATGCGACCCGCTGCTCTTCGTCGGCACGGCAACTTACATCGAGGACGGCGAATTGATCGAGTACTCCACCAGCTACTATCGCGCCGACCGTTACGAGTACAGCACAATCCAAATTCGTTGAGCCAGACGGTTTTATTATCGTTTCGGGAGTAATCCATGCCTCCAACCGCCTCTTTCGATTACCTGTATCATGCCCAGGCAATCCTGGAGCGCATCAAAGCCACCCAGATGGAAAACATCGAGCGGGCAGCCGTGCAATGCGCGCAGACGATTGCCGGATACGGACTGGTGCACATGTTCGGCACCGGACACTCGCGCATCTTCGTCGAGGAGATGTTCCCCCGTCACGGCAGTTTTCCCGGCTTCCATCCAATTGTCGAACTGTCGCTCACCTTTCACAACCTGGTGGTTGGGTCCAACGGGCAGCGCCAGGCTATGTTCCTGGAGCACGTCGAAGGGCTGGGGCAGATCATTTTGCGCAATTTCGTCTTTGCCCCGCCGGATTGTTTCCTGCTGTTTTCCAACAGCGGCGTCAACGAGGTGATCATCGACGTCGCGCTGGAAGCCAAACGGCTGGACATGCCGGTCATCGCGGTCGTCTCGGTCGATCACTGCCAGTCCAGCCCGGCGCTGCATTCCAGCAGCAAGAAACTGATCGACATCGCCGATGTGGTCATCGATAACTGCACCCCCGCCGGTGACGCGATGGTGCGGGTTGCCGGCATGGAGGATCCGGTTGGTCCCGGCTCGACAATCGGCGCCGCGGCGATCACCAACGCGCTCAAATGCAGCATTGCCGAGAAATTGACCGCAATGGGCAAGACCCCCATCGTCCTGACCAGCAGCCATTTCATCGGCAGCCAAGCCTCCAAACAGCGCTTTGATGCCTGCTACGATGACTACCGCGCCCGGGTGCGCAAAGTGTACGGGTGTTGACTATGCAGTTGAAAGACAAAGTCGCCATCGTCACCGGGGCGGGCAGCGGGATCGGCGCCGCCACTGCCCGTGCGTTTGCCCTGGAAGGCGCGCAGGTGATGTTGTGGGACATCGACGCGGATGCCGCCGAAGCCACCCGGCGCTCCTTCCCGATCCCCGACCAGGGTCTGACAACCCAGGTCGATCTGACCGATCCGGCACAGGTCGAGCAAGCCTTTCACCAGGCGCTTGGCTATCACCCGGCGGTAGATATCCTCGTCAATGTTGCCGGCGGTTCCGGGCGGCGCTGGGGCGACGCTCCGCTGCACGCCTGCAGCCTGGACGGCTGGCACAAAACCCTCGACCTTAACCTCAACAGCCTGTTTTACTGCTGCAAGTATGCCCTGCAAATCATGCTCCCGCAGGGCTGCGGCAGCATCGTCACCGTGTCGTCGGTGCTTGGCTTGGTCGGCGGGGACGCCGATTTTGCCACCCATGCCTATGCCACCAGCAAAGGCGCCGCCATCAGCCTGACCCGTTCGATGGCTGCCTTTTATGCGCCGCACGGCATCCGCGCCAACGTCATTTGCCCGGGTCTGATCGCCACGCCGATGAGCCAGCGCGCTCAGCACAGTGAAGCAATCCGCGCCCGACTGGGCGAGTTACAGCCACTCGCCGCCGATTTTGGCGCGCCGGAGGATGTTGCCGGCGCAGCGGTGTATCTCGCCTCGGACGCTGCCCGTTTTGTCACCGGGGCGGTGCTGACCATCGACGGCGGCTGGACGGTGCGTTGAGCCTGTGCAACCGGAGAAACCCGCCATGCTGACCTACACCACCTTCATTCACGAACTGCCCGAAACCGGCGTGCTGGTGATTGGCTCCGGCAGCGCCGGGGCAACCGCCGCAATTACCGCCGCCCGGCTGGGCGCGGCGGTCACCCTGATCGAACGCTACGGCTTCATGGGCGGCATCAGCACCCAGGTGCTGGATACCTTCTACGGCTTTTTCACACCGGGTTCCACTGCGCGCAAAGTCGTTGGCGGTGTTCCCGACCAGATCGTCGCCGAACTAGTGCAGCGCAAAGCCGCCATCTACCGCTCGAATACCTACGGCGCCGGGCAGGGCATCACCTACGACCCGGAAATCCTCAAGGTTGTCTGGGAAACGCTCGCCCTGCAAGCCGGGGTACGCATTCTCTACCACTCCTTGATGGTGGATGTACTTCGCGAAGGTCAGACCATCCGCGGAGTGGTGATCGCCAACAAAGCCGGGCTGTGGCGCATCCCTGCCCGGGTGGTGATTGACGCCAGCGGCGACGCGGACGCCGCCGCAAAAATGGGCGTCCCTTTCGAAAGCGCCAGCGACGGACCAATTCAATCGTTGACCACAACCTTCAAGATGATCAACGTGGATATCGAGCGCGCCCGCGCCATCAAAAAAGCCGATCTGCACACCCGCCTGGAGCAAGCCGCCACCCAAGGCTACCATCTGCCGCGCAAGGAGGGCAGCATCCACATCACCCCGCTTGCCGGGGTGATGGCAACCAACATGACCCGTGTCAGCGGCGTGGATCCGCTGGACATCGAGCAGTTCAGCCAGGCGGAGATGGAGGGACGCCGCCAGGCAATCGAATATGCCCGCTTCTTGATCGAACAGGTGCCGGGATACGAAAACGCCGCCCTGGGCGGGCTTTCCACCCAGATTGGCGTGCGCGAGAGCCGGCGCATTTTCGGCGCTTACCGCCTGACCCGCGCGGACGTTCTCGCCGCGCGCAAATTCGAGGATGCCATCGCCCAGTGCGGCGCGCCCATCGAGGAGCACCACGCCGGGCAGGATACCCGCTGGGAATACCTGCCGGACGGCGCAACCTATCACATCCCCTACCGCTGCCTGCTCCCGCAGAACTGTGAAGGATTGTTGGTCGCCGGGCGCTGCCTTTCCGCCGACCACGACGCGCACGCCTCGGTGCGCAGCATGGGGCAGTGCATGGCAATGGGACAGGCTGCCGGGGCAGCCGCGGCGCTGGCGCTGCATAGCAAGCACGGGCTGCACCACCTGCCGGTGAACCGCCCCACGGACCGCACCGCCATCCACGGCCT
>JBBIQB010000111.1:364-10829 GCA_037442545.1 Bellilinea sp. | reverse complement strand
CAGGTCCAGGTCGAGCATTTCCACCGGGTAGCCGGTTTTTTGGCTGACGACGCTAAGCACGTAGGCTTTCATCTCTTCGTGATGCGCCGCCGGGGCCGTTGAAGGGACTGCCGCGGTGGACGGTTGAGCTTGCGCTTGGCTGACCACGACGGGCGCGGGTTGGGTTGCTGGCGGGTTGACCGCCACCGGCTGCGCCGCCGCGGCAGAAGCCTTCTGCGGTGTTGCCTGACCGGCAGCCAGCGCGTCCACGATAAAGCCAATCACCTTTTCCAGTGTGTTGTAATCCACCAGGCGCAGGTCTTCACGCCGGGGGATGCCGTAATGCGTGCGCACCGCGGCGAACAGTTCCGCCTGCTTGACCGTATCGATGCCCAGGTCGGCTTCCAGGTCCAAGCCAAGATCGAGCATCTCCATCGGGTAACCAGTTTTCTCACTGACCACCGAGAGCACATGCGCCTGGATCGCCGGCCGGTCGACCCCGTCTTGCGGCGCGGCAGCGACAGCCGTTGCGAGGGGCGCCGCCATACTGGGGATTGAGGGGACTGCCGCGACAGGTTGCAACTGGGGTGCTGCAGGTGCGGGTATCGCTGCCGCACCGCCCTGGTTTTCCAGCATAAAGCCAATGACTTTGGTCAAGGTGTTATAGTCCGAAAGACGCAAATCCTCGCGGCGCGGGATGTTGTAGTTGGTGCGAATGGCAGCGAAGATCTCCGCCTGCTTGACCGTGTCGATCCCCAGGTCGGCTTCCAGGTCGAGTTCGAGGTCAAGCATTTCAACCGGACAACCGGTCTTTTCACTGACCAGGTCGAGCACAAACTGTTTGATGCCTTGCTGACCCACACCGGCAGCTTGCGGCGGCTGGCTCAGCGCAATTTCGACGGCGATAGGCGACGGCTGCGGGATTGGCTGCGGTTGCGGCTGAACAGCGGGCGGTTGATCGGGCTGGTCAGCCCAGCGGGTAGGACCCTGACCGTACTCCCAGCGGGATTTCACCGGTGGTTTGAGCGGCGCTCCGGCGTGTCGAATGCGCAGAGTGCGTTTTTCGACTTCGATTTCAGCCTGCTGATACCCCGCCAGGTCAGCCAGCCATTGCTGGTAAACCGGCGGATTGATCCGTTGCTCGACCCCAGCCACCACGCGGAATAATGCCATGGCAATTTGCGAGCCAAAGCCAGCGCCCAGGCGCAGCGCATACTTGACTGGGTATTCTCCGCCCTTGGAGAGGTTCAAATCACCCAGTTCGGCATCCGGTTGGAAGGCGGCATCGTAATTGGCGATTGGCGGCACCTGCCCGTATTGCAGCGCTTTGACCGCCACCACATCCTCAACGCCGACGCCCATCGAGTGCCCGGTATAGCCTTTGGTATTGGCAATGATAATCTGGTTGGCATGGTCTCCAAACGTATAGCGCAGCGCGTTGATTTCAGCCGAAGCCGACCCGCCGCGCGCCGGGGTGTAGGTTTCGTGCGACATGAACATGGTATTGGCGGCGATATCCGCGCGACGCATACCGAAGCGTTGTTCGGCGGTCGCCACCAGCCGCTCCATCACTTCGCGCACGTGGGGAACGTCCAGGCGGGTGCCGTGGAACGCACTGTTGGCGATTTGGGTGGCAAGCACCTCGCAGATGGCGCGCATCCCGCGTTCGCGGAGAGCGTCCTCAGCCTCAACCACCAGTCCTGCCGCGCCCATGCCCATGATCATCCCGTTGCGGCGGCGATCAAACGGCAGCGCTGCCATGCGCAGGTTGCCCTCGATGGTCGCCGCGCCAGAGGATAACAAACCCGTACCCACCCAGTCCGCCAGGCTGCCGCCGGTCACATCGTCCCCGGCAATGATCACCACCCGCCGGCAGCGCCCTGCACGGATCCAGTCCTCCGCCACCGCAATTGCGTGCGTGGTGGTCGCGCAGGCGGCATTGACATGGGTGTTGGGACCACGTGCGCCGATATATTCGGCAAACTGGGCATGTCCCATTGCCAGAATGCGGAAGATGAAGCGCCGGTCGAAGTGATAATTGACCTGGTTGAGCCGCGCTTCCAGTCCTTTTACCCGCTCGCGCAGCATCGTGCGGAAGGATGTCTGGTCTGCGGGCACCAGGGTGAGAATATTTTGCACTTCCTCGATCTGTTTTTCGATTTGCTGGTACTCCGCGTAGCGGTTCATTTCCTCCGCCATGCGGTCCAAACCTGGAAAGGCGGAGGCAAAGATCACGCCGGTTTCATCCGCCAGCGCTTCGGGCAGCCGCCAGCGGTCGGGCAGGTAGGTGCCTTTGCTGGTTTTGCGGTATGCCATCAGCAGTGGAATACCGGCATCGCGCAGCGCATCGATCCCGGCTGCGATTGCCAGCTGGGTGGTGATATCGCAGGCGTCCAGGCGTTCCGCCGGAATACCAAATTCGTCCACCGGGTCGAACTGCCCGCGCTGACCGCCCAGTTTGACGGTCAGATCCACATCGTGGATCTCGACCATCTGCGCGCCGGCTTCACTCTTTTCCAGCCGGGTAACCCGTTTGGCGACCATCTTTTCGCGTAATTCAAGCGGCAGCGGCTCGATGCGGATTTCACCGCGTAGAATGCTGGGAATGTTGGCATCGTCGAACACCCGCCCGTTTCTGCCCGGCAAACCCAATCCGGCGCCGCTGATCACAACCGAACCGGTCAGCGGCAGCCGCCCATCCTGGATTGGGACTGTCGCTTTGGGTTCGGCGGGGGTCTTCACCGCCGCCGGGGCGGGCGGTTTTTCCTGGTTTTGCACTGCAGTGACCGCAACCGCAGCGCGGTTTGCTGCCGCCGGCTGCGCCGCTCCAAAGCGAGGCTGCACGCCCGCCGCCAGCAAACCGCACAGGGCTTCGTTGAAGCTCACCACCGCGCCTTTGCGCGGATGATTGGTCGCCAACAGCATAATCCCGCTGCGGTCTTTGAAAATATCGTTTGCCAGCGCGTTGAGCACCCGTTTGGGACCAATTTCGGCAAACACGCGCGCCCCGTTGGCGTAGAGCGTCTCCATGCCCTGGATGAACTGCACCGGCGATGCAACCTGCCGTCCGAGAATATCGAGAATCTCGTCGCGACTGGTCGGATACAATTGCCCGGTCACGTTTGCCGCCACCGGAATGCGCGGCGGTTGAATCTTCATCCGCCCGATCACATCTTTGAGCGGTTCGCTTGCCGGGGCAACAATCCGCGTATGGAAAGCATGGGATACCGGGATGCGCGTCGCCTGGAAGCCAGCCTGCTCGAAGGCTGCCAGCGCCGCCTGGACACCCGGCGTGCTGCCGCCGACCACCGATTGCACCGGACTGTTGATATTGGCAATCACCACGTATTCCTGAATGCCCTTTAATATCTTTTCGACTTCTTCCAGCGGGGCGGAAACAGCCACCATGCCGCCGTTGTCCGCCATCGAAACCTTCTTCATTTCCTGCCCGCGAGCGGAGACGACTTCCAGCGCTTCGGCAAAGGTCAACACCCCCGCGGCAACCAGCGCGGCATACTCGCCCAGGCTGTGCCCGATGACGAAATCGGGAACAAAACCGAATTTGTGCATCAGGCGCAACAATGCCACGTTGGCGGTCAGCATTGCCGGCTGGGTGATGGCGGTATCGCGCAGGGCTGCTTCGGCTTGCTTGAGCGATTCCTCGTCCCCCTCGACGTAAATATAGCTGGTCAGCGTTCTGCCCAAAATAGGCTGCATGATCGCGTCGGCTTCCTTGAAGGTCTCCGCCGCCAGCGGCTCGGCTTGGCACAGGTCTTTGAGCATGTTGACGTATTGCGATCCCTGTCCCGGGAACATAAATGCCACTTTGCCCGCCGTCCCGCTGCCGCGGTAGACTCCCTGGGCAGTCAGCGCCTGCCAGGCATTGGCAGCTTCGTTGTCAAGCGTTTTGAGCGCCTTCTCCCCGCGATTAATCAACTCATCCAGGCTGGCAAAATCGATCACCAGTCGTTCCGGCTGGGCAACCGCCGCCGGTTGCGGCAGAGTCTGCGCAGGGGATTTGCCCTGGCGGGCATCTTCCAAAGCCTTTGCCAGTTGTTCCTTCAATTCCACGGCATTCTTTCCACCCAGGAAAAGCAATCCGCGGTAGGGCTGCGGCGCGGACTGCGCCTGCGCCACAGTGGGCTGCGCCTGCGCGCCCTTCCAATCAACCGCCTGGAATACTTTGGTTTCGGAGGTCAACAAACCCGGCAGCCATTCCTCGACCACCATGTGGAAGTTGGTACCGCCAAAGCCGAACGAACTGATCCCGGCACGGCAGATTTCGCCCGGCGCGTTCTCCCAGGGGCGGGCTTCCGTGTTGACATAGAATGGAATGTGATCGAAGTCAATATTAGGATTGGGTTTGTGAAAATTTGCCGAAGGCGGCAAAACTTTTTCGTACAATGCATACACCGACTTGAGCATACCGGCGGCGCCAGCCGCGCTCTTTAGATGACCGATATTGGACTTGACCGAACCCAAAGCAATCTGCCGCGCCGGCAGCCCAAATTGACCGAACACCGCATTCAAACTCTGCGTCTCAACCACATCACCCACCCGAGTGGATGTCCCGTGCGCCTCGATCAGCCCGGCGCTGGCAGGGTTGACCCCGGCATTCTTCCAGGCGCGTTCGATGGCGCGCTGCTGCCCGATCGGATTCGGCGCGGTAATGCCTTTGCCTTTGCCATCGCTGCTCGCGCCGACGCCGCGAATCACGGCGTAGATTTTATCCCCGTCGCGCTCGGCGTCCGCCAGCCGTTTGAGCAGGAACAACACGGCGCCTTCGCCCATGACGAAGCCATTGGCGCCGTCGGCAAACGGGCGCGAGCCGTCCGGTGACAAGGCGCCGATCTTGCAGAACTTAACGAAACCCTCCACGCCCATATTGCGGTCAACCCCGCCGGTCAGCACCGTATCGTACTGGTGCGAGATCAACCCGTCAATGGCTGCCTGAACCGCGGCGTGCGAGGAGGCACAGGCAGCATCGGTGATGAAATTGGGTCCGGAAAAATTGAACACATTGGCAATCCGCCCGGCGATCACGTTGCCCAACTCACCCGGCATGGTATCCTCGGTGATGTTGGCGATCCGGTTGCGAATATTGCGCTGCATCCCATCGATCAGCGCCTGCTGCATATCCGCCGGCAGGCTGGCAAATGCCTCCGCCTGGGAAAGGGCTTCGATGTAATCCGGGAGACGGATGCGCAGACTGGTGATGTAGTGATTTTCACCGGCGAGCGCGTTGCCGATGATTACCGCCGTGCGCGTGCCGTCCAGTGGTTTCTGTGGATACCCATAATCCAGCAGTACCTGGCGCGCCACGCTGATGCCCCACTTCTGGCTGTCATCCATCACCGCCAGCACATTCGGCGGAATGGGAATGCCCCATTTGAGCGGCTCGAAGGAATACGAACGCACCCACGCGCCAATTTTGGCGTAGGTCTTGTCCGCTGCCTTGGGGTCAGGATCGTAATATAAATCCACCCGCCAGCGGTCTTGCGGCACATCGCTGATCGAATAGCGTGCCTGTTTGATATTGTTCCAGAATGTTGGCGCGTCTTCCGCGTCCGGCAATATTGCCCCCATTCCGACAATGGCTACGGCTCTCGGGTCGAACATGATTCCTCTCCTTTAAGGTTTGGATATTCCAATTTTCTTCAGAAATAGACCGCACCATGCGCTGGTTTTGGCATGACGGCGGCATTTTGCATGCGTTAACTGGCATGAAACGTACAAAGAAATAGCAGGAATGTACACCTGGAATTTTTTAGGCTTGCCGCTCGAATTATAAAGACCACCTCCAACACAGTCAAATCCATCAAGTCTAAGCGTTGTAACCCCCAGGCGTTGTTGGAGTTACGCAAATTGAGGCCTTTTGTCCAGATTCTAAAAATTGATTATCGCGCGTGGTATACTCTCTGCCAGGTGTTTTCAAACCGACCCAGGAGTCGCAGCATGGAATTCGAACAGGTCCTCACCGCCGAAGAACGTCAGCTTTTGGCAACGCTGGATTCGCCGGTCGCCATTCAAAACTATCTGGACAGTCTGCCCTACGTGGGTGAAGACCGCAACCGCAGCCCGCTGAATGTACTCCGCGACCGGCAGTGTCACTGCCTGGACGGCGGGTTGTTTGCCGCGACCGCGTTGCGCCGGCTGGGCTCCCCCCCGCTGATCCTCGACCTGCTTCCCGAAGCGGACAAGGACGACGACCACGTACTGGCGTTTTTCAAACGCAATGGATTGTACGGCGCCATCGCCAAGTCCAATTTTGTCGGGCTGCGCTTTCGCGAACCGGTTTACCGTTCGCTGCGCGAGCTGGCCATGTCCTATTTCGAGGTGTTCTACAACATCAACGGCGAAAAAACGCTGCGCGGGTACACCCGCTCGTTCGATCTTTCCCGGTACGACCGCTTCAACTGGATGGTGGACGAAGCCGGTGTGCAGCGCGTCGTGGATAAATTCTACGCGCTGAAAAGCATTCCCCTCATCGACGCGGAGAACGCCGCCGCGCTTTCGCTGGTCGACCGCCGCTCGTACGAAGCCGGAATGATCGGCGTCAATTTTGAAGGGCTGTACAAACCCGCAGCCGGCTTGTAAATTTTTTAATAGTTTTCTTTGACAATGAAAACCTTTGGTGAGCGCAAAATCTTCGTAATTGACGAAATTCAAAACATATCTGGTTGGGAACACTTTGTACGCTGCTTCATGGATATGGACTTCAAGTTCTATATCACCGGCTCCAACGCATCCCTGCTCAGCCGGGAACTGGGCACCCGCCTCACTGGACGGTATGTGCCAATAGAGTTGTTTCCCTTTTCATTTGGCGAGTATCTCAGGTTCCGAAAAGAAACCGTTCCGGACCTACAACGCATGACTACCGTAGGAAAAGCACACTTAAACAAGCTGCTGGATGCTTACCTACAGTCTGGCGGCATCCCCGATGCCTTGAAATACCCGGAACTGCCCTTGTTGCGCATGCTATATGATGATGTGCTTTATCGTGACATTGCAACCCGCTACCGTCTGGAAGCCGTCTCAGCGCTCAAAGAGCTTGCCTTTTACCTGATGAGCAACCCATCCAGCCTGGTTTCATTCAACAAACTCAAGAACCAATTCCGCCTTGGCAGTGTCAACACCATCAAAAGCTACATCGACTGCATGGAAAACAGCTGGCTGGTATTCACCCTGAACCTGTATGATTTTTCGGTCAAACGCCAGCAAATCGCCCCAAAGAAGGTGTATTGCATTGACACCGGGCTTTCCAATACAGTTGGATTTGGTTTTTCTCCGAACACTGGCAAGCTGCTTGAGAACCTGATATTCTTGGCATTGCGTCGGCAAACAAAGGAAATCTACTACTATGTCACCCCGGGCGGCTATGCAGTGGATTTTTACCTTCCCGAAAAGCGCCAGCTGATCCGGGTGGCTAGGAATCTGGAAAATCCCACAACCCGTGAGCGTGAACTCCGCGCGTTGAGTGACGCCCTAAAAGGTGTAAAAGTTGAAAGCGCATTGATCCTGTCGGATGCGAACGAGAATGAATTAGAGATTGAAGGGGCAAGAGTTGAAATCCGCTCGGTTTCGGAGTGGTTACTCGACTGTGAAAAACCAATGGATGCTGATAAGGAATAAGCCCATGACCATCCATACCGCAACCGCGGTTGCAAATGCTAACATCGCCTTCATCAAGTACTGGGGCAACCGGGACGATGCGCTACGTATCCCGCTGAACGGTTCGCTATCCATGAATCTGGGCGGGTTGACCAGCCGAACCACGGTGCGCTTTGATCCCCGCTTGACAGCCGACCAGTTCACGCTCAACCAGCAAGCGCAGCACGGCAAACCACTCCAACGGGTTTCAACTTTCCTTGATCTCGTCCGCGCCAAAGCTTGCGGGGTCACCTGGTTTGCCGAGGTGACTTCGGAAAATAATTTTCCCACCGGCGCGGGGATTGCCTCATCCGCGGCAGCCTTCGCCGCGCTCAGCCTGGCAGCCAGCCGCGCCGCCGGGCTTGACTTGAGCGAGCGCGAATATTCCGCTTTAGCCCGGCGCGGCTCCGGTTCTGCCAGCCGTTCAGTCCCTGGCGGTTTTGTCGAATGGCTGTCCGGCAGCCGGGATGAAGATTCATACGCCGTTTCGATCGCGCCGCCGGATCACTGGAACCTGGTCGATTGCATTGCCGTGGTGCAAACCGGGCACAAAGCCACTGGCTCAACCGAGGGGCACGCGCTGGCGCCGACCAGCCCGCTGCAAGCCGCCCGCGTCGCCGACGCCCCCCGCCGGCTGGATATTTGCCGCCGCGCCATCCTGCAGCGCGATTTCGATACTTTCGCCGAGATTGTCGAACTGGACAGCAACTTGATGCACGCGGTGATGATGACTTCCACCCCATCGCTGTTCTACTGGACTGCGGCTTCGCTGGAATTGATGAACCAAATCCGTTTGTGGCGCAAGCAAGGTTTGCCGGTTTGTTACACCCTGGATGCCGGACCCAACGTTCACATGCTCTGCCTTGAGCCCGCGCTGGAAGAGATACAAAAACGGGCAGCCCAAGTAGGCGGGGTGAAGCAGCTGTTGACCGCCCGCCCCGGCGGCAAGGCGGATTGGGTCGACCAACCCGCCGCGCAACAGGCAGCCTGAGACAATTGTTTTGCACGGGGGGTGCAAACAAGATATAATCGAATAAAACCACTGACTATATCGTCCGGAAGGGATGTTGAACGTGAACGTGCTTACATTACTGGAATTTGTGCTTTTCTTTGGGGTGATGCTTTTCGTCCATGAATTGGGGCATTACCTGGTCGCCAAGTTGTTCAAAATTCGGGTCGAGGAGTTTGGCTTTGGCTTCCCTCCTCGTCTGGTCAAACTGTTCCAGTTTAGAGAAACCACTTTCTCCCTCAACTGGATTCCCTTCGGCGCATTTGTGCGCCTGAGCGGGGAAAACGATCCCTCCGTGCCGGATGGGTTTGGCAGCGCCAAGCCCCTGGCGCGCATTGCGGTGCTGCTTGGCGGTCCGCTGGCAAACCTGCTGCTTGGGGTGATTTTGTTCTCGGTCATGTTCACTCAAACCGGCGTGCCGGACAGCCGCAAAGTAATGATCGCCACTGTCGAACAGCAATCTCCGGCTTCGCAGGCAGGCATGGCAGTTGGCGATGTCATCGTCCGCATCAACCAGACCCCGGTAACCAGCATGGGGCAGTTGATCCAGATCGTCCAGGAAAACAAGGGCAAAACGGTTGAAATCCTGCTTCAGCGCGGCGATGAACAGGTCAGCACTAGCGTTGTACCGCGCGTCGATCCTCCCCCCGGTCAAGGCGCCCTCGGCATCTCCATGACCAACCCCATCACGCGCGCCTCCTGGCTGCAAACCATTCCCTTGTCCGCCAGCGCAACGCTGGAACAGGCGCGGCTGATTCTGGAAATGCCCGGTCGTTTGATCCGCGGCGAGGTGCAGGGCGAAGAAGCCCGCGTGGTAGGTCCGGTGGGTATTTATACAATGTTTTCGCAAGCGCGCGAAATCGACGAGGAAAACGCGGCTTCCGCTGATCCCATCAACCGCATGCTTACCCTGCGGCTGATGACCATCATTACCATTGCGCTTGGCTTGACCAACCTTTTCCCCATTCCTGCCCTGGACGGCGGGCGCATTCTCTTCATCCTGCCGGAACTCATCACCCGCCGGCGCATCCCACCTCAATACGAAAACATCGTTCATCTGGTTGGGTTTGTAGCGCTGATTATTCTGATGTTCTACATCACCGCTCAGGATATCATCAATCCCATCCGTCTGCCCTGAGAGGAGTAACCGATGAATAATGAAGTAAAACGAATCGTTCCATTCGATGATATTCTTTCCACCCTGCTGGATGACAACCGCCCCTTCCCGCCCACCTTCCTGCACCGCTTCTCTGACCTCAGCCTGACCGATTTCACCAAGTTGAAGACCGTCTGGACACAGATTGCGCCGCACCGCAGGGTATCGTTGATGGAAGATCTGGAAATTCTGGCGGAAGCCAACACATTGGTATCCTTCGACGATCTGTGCATTTTTGCCCTCGACGACAGCGAAGCCGGAGTGCGCACGGCAGCCTTGCGCTATTTGTGGGAATCTGAGGACGAGAAACTGATCCCCAAACTGATCGATTTATTGGAAACAGATGCCGATGAACAGGTGCGCGCCGCCGCAGCCAGTACCTTGGGCAAGTTCATCTACCTGGGTGAACTGGATGAAATCTCCCCTGCCGTGCTCAACCTGGTTGAGGATAAGCTGCTCGCCGCTGCTTCGGGCAGTCACTCCGAGCTTATCCGCCGCCGGGCAATCGAATCGCTTGGGTATTCCAGCCGCAAAGAAGTCCAAAGCCTGATTTTATCCGCGTATAATCACACGGACCCCGACTGGCAATGTACTGCCTTGTTTGCCATGGGGCGTTCTGCCAGTGAGGAATTTATCCCCGCGGTGGTCGATCAGCTGGATAATCCCAACCT
>JBBIQB010000111.1:0-321 GCA_037442545.1 Bellilinea sp. | reverse complement strand
GGTGAATTGTCTGCCAGCGACGCCCGCGAACCGCTGCTGGAAATGCTGGAAGAGGACGCGCTGGATGAAGACCTGCGCATGGCAATCATCTGGTCACTTTCTCAAATCGGCGGCGAGGATGTGCGTCAAAAGCTCGAGGACCTGTTGTCGGAAGCCGAAGACGGCGAAGAAATGGAATTTCTTCAGGAAGCTCTCGACAACCTGTTCCTGACCGAAGGTCTATCTTCCTTCGAAATGTTCGATTTCGACGCCCAGGATGAGGACGACTTGCACTCGGTGGTCAACCTGGAAGAGGAAGACCCGGAAGAAGACGGCGACGAG
>JBBIQB010000110.1:6806-10894 GCA_037442545.1 Bellilinea sp. | reverse complement strand
GCCAGTCACCGAAATAAACCGCACCACCCGAAGGAACGGCGATGCGGCTGTGCTTCAATGTGAAGGCATCCCCAATCACCTCGATGGTCTTATTGTCAGAAGGCGTGTTGGGTCCGAAGATCAGACCCTGCAGTGTTACCTGGTCGGCTTCCACGAAAATGCCGCTGTAACCAAAGGTGTTGGTGGCATTGGTATTGATCGTCGCCGCTGCCTGGGTGTAATCCGTGATCGGATTGCCGAGGGTATCGACGCCAATGATTTGGATGCCATCCTTGTTATCTGCAATGAACAGCCCAAATTGGTGCGGCCCGTTCGCGCCCAAGACAAAGCGGCTGCTGGCGATTTCATTGTACATACCTGGATACACATACACCACTCCGTCCGCCAGCGCCAGGTCAATCGCTGGCTGGATTTTCATCGTATCCAATACGTGAAAACTACCGTCCGCCAGTTTTTGAATAGCGGCAAAGGACTTGGATCCCGGTAAGGTAGCCTCCGCGGCTGTGATCAAATTGAAAGCACTCGACAGGGTGTATTGATACCAGGTCATGGTACTCAAAGGCGCAAGCGTGCTGCGCGCGACAAAGGCGAACACCGCTTGGTTGAAATTGCGAATCACGTGGGTGGGATGCGCCAACTGTGTATACAGTGGATTAACCTCTCCGAACGAATTGTTACCGCTTAAGAGAATTCCATCGCTGCCGGTCTTGCCATCGCTCAGATTCGCAATATAATACGACGCATTGGTGAACAACCCAATCCCGCCCCAGTCATTGTTAGCAGTGGTCAGGTTGCGAAGCACAATAGCCTGGGAATTCGAAACGGCTACACCCGCGCCGCCATTGCTGTAAGAATAACTGTTCTCGACCGTCGAATTGGTGCAGCCAATCAGGTCGATGCCGCTGCGGACAAAACCTTGGACTTGAAGGCCATCCACAAGCAGATTATCCACACCCGAGGCTTTGACGCCAAAATTGGTGCCGCCGCCGTTTATCAGGGTGAATCCGGTAATTTCCACATTATCCGCGGTAATGTCCAAGCCGTAGCCTGCGGTTGCGGCAACCCGGATAATTACCGTGTCTCGATCCGCCCCAACCAGGTACAATGGTTTGGTGATATTGATCGTTGTGCTGTCATATGTGCCCTCCCCGACCTGGATCGTGTCCCCGTCGCTGGCAGCATCAACCGCCGACTGTATGGTCGAATACGTGCAGCCACTTGGGCACACGTCTAATACCGCTGCCTGCGCCGGCTGGATAGCTTGCCCCGTCAGGCTGAACGCCAAAACGCCGATCATCACCAGAACAACACGCAAGGTTCGCAAGAATGCCGCCATTACTCAACCTCCTTGATTTTTATAGAATCTTGGCTTGTGGATTTCCGACTTGGGCAGGTTAGCTAGCAAATTCCCCCGTCAACCCCCGTAAAAATCGCGTAAATTTACGGTAAATTCCCCGTAAATTTTGCGTAAATTCCACATAAATTCTAGCAAACTTGTCGCTTTCCGTCAAATCAATTTCTGTACAATCCGGTAATTTTTTATAATCCCGAATCGATTTAAGACAAATACCACCCGCCCACCATGACAAACGTCGTGTTGTCTCCGGTTTTCCGCGAACAAAGTGCTAATTTTCAGGCTATGATACAATTTTAACCATGCCGTTTCAGCCGGTTTCGACTATTCACGAAATCACCCTTTTCCGAGGCATTGCCCCCTCCGAAATGCAAACCATTCTGGCGGCGGCGCATTCCAAACGGCTTGCCGAAGGCAGTTTTTTCTTTCTTCAGGACGATCCCGCCGATGCCTTTTATATCCTCGAATCCGGCAGAGCACGTCTGTCCCAGTTCACTGCCGACGGGCAGCAAATCCTGTTGCGGCTGATCGTACCATTCACGCCGTTCGGCGCCGTCGCGCTTGCCGATGGCGAGGTATTCCCGGTTTCAGCGCAAGCAGCCGAAGACAGCACCGCTTTGGTATGGTCGAAAACCAACCTCGACCGCCTGATTATCGCTACTCCCCGCCTGGCAATCAACGCCGTGAAAATCATGGCGGAACACGTCCAGGAATTCCAGCAGCGCTTCAGCGAGATCGCCACGCAGCGCGTCGAACGCCGTCTGGCAAGAATGCTGTTGCGCCTGGCTGCTCAAACCGGGGTCAAAACCCAGGCTGGCGTCGAGGTGAACTTACCGCTCTCGCGCCAGGACCTGGCTGAAATGATTGGCACCACCCTGTATACCGTCAGCCGCATCCTTTCTCAATGGGAAACTCAGGGACTGATTCTTTCGGGGCGCGAACGCGTCGTCATCCGTTACCCGCATGGACTGGTCATGATTGCCGAGGAGGAAAACCCGCCCCGTTCGCAAAAGTAAATTGCGAGAGAACAAAGACCTGAGCAGCTATCACCGGTATCATATAGATCAGTGGCGAAAGATCCCCATCCGTGATGAACTTATGCAAAACAAATCCCAACTATCCAAGGTAATTGACCCCAAAATAACGGTTGAAGAATTCCTTCGTCAGCGACCAAACGCCGTCCCGGTTTTTATTCGCCACCGGATGGTCTGCGTGGGCTGCTGGATGTCGCGCTTCGACACGCTGGCGGATGTTGCCTGGAATTACAACCTCGACACCGAGCAGTTTCTGCACGAGCTTTCCGAGGCTGGCCCAACCCGCGCCCCCACCCATCCGGCATAACCAGATCACATCAAACCACAGCATTCGGAGTGATTTCATAAATTACTGCCGGAATGTTTGTTTTTATCATTCCGCCTGTATAATAATCTAAACACCCTTTGGAGCATTAACCAATGTGGCTCAATCGAATCGCAATCGTGATGCTTGTATTCGTGCTGGTCTCTTGCGCACCCAAACCCGCAGAAATGCGGGTCAAAGACGCCTGGATTCGCGCCGCCGTGATGGACGATGGGGCTGCGCAAACGACCACATCTGAAACAGGGGAAAATATCCCGATGATGCCATCCGGCACGCACAGCAGTCAGGCAACCAGCGCCATTTATTTTGTCCTCGAAAACGGCACCGATCAGGCGGATCGATTGGTTGCTGCCGAATGTGACGCCGCCCAATCCGTCGAAATCCACGAAACCCGCATGAACGATGATATTATGATGATGCGTCCGGTGGACGCGCTGGAAATACCAGCTGGCGAAACCCTCGAATTTACACCCGGTGGGTATCACCTTATGCTGATTGGGTTGACCAGCGACTTGAGGGCTGGCGAAACCCTGGCTTTCACCCTGGTTTTTGAGAAGACAGGGGCTTTGCAGTTCCAAGCACAGGTCCGAGCGCCGTGATTTAGCTGCGCCGGGAATCACAATCATCCGCCCGATAACCCGGCACTATAATTGCACTCTTTTTGGGGGAGAACAAAACCTTGGCATTCCCGCTCCGTCAGGATCCATCCATGGATGTAAAAAGTCAAACCGCGCAGCGCATCGATGCACTCTTGCGGCGCACGGGCCCTCTAGCCCAAACCAATCCGCAGCGGGCGCTCGAACTGGCGCGGGAAGCAGCCCGGCTTGCCGGCGAGGATGCCCCAGCCAGCCTGGAACACCGTCGCATTCTTGGTAAAGCCCTGATTTTGCAGGGTAAAGCCTTGCTGGAAATGGATGCCTACGAGAAAGCCATCCCTTGTTATTTGAGCGCGCTGGACTGCTTCAACCCCGCAGCCGACTCGGCTGAAAGCGCCGAAGCGCTGTTGGGTTTGGGCAGCGGATTGATGATGATGGGTTCATACCCAGACGCCATGCAAAACCTGATGCGCGCCCTGTCCATTTACCAAACCAGCAAGGATAACAGCGGCGAAGCTGCGATTCGGATCAAATTGGGAAAATTGTATCTGTTACTCGGCGAAGCCGAAAAATCCCTCCCGCACCTTGAAACCGCGCTCGATCTGGCGCAATACCAGACCGATTTGCGCCTCGAAGCCGAAGTACAGGTTCTTCTCAGCCGCGCCTTTGCCGAATGCAACCGGCATCAGAGCGCCGTGCAAGCCGGGTTACGCAGCGTGGAAATTTATCAAAATCTGGGGATTCACCGCGGCGAAGTGGAAGCACTCAACACTCTGGGC
>JBBIQB010000110.1:0-6796 GCA_037442545.1 Bellilinea sp. | reverse complement strand
GAGGTCTATCTAAAACGTGGCGAAATCAATCTGTCCTTGAATTTCCTCCATCTCTCTGCCGACGTAGCCCAGCGCATTGGCAAGCGCCTTGAACTTGCCAGCGCACGCCGCAAAATCGGCTCGATCCATGTGCGCTCGAACGATTTTTCCAGCGCCATACAATCCCTTCACGCGGCGCTGGAGATTGCCAGCGAAATCAACGCCCGCCAGGAGCAGGCAGAATGTCATCGCGCCCTCGCCGAAGCCCACAAGGCTGCCGGAGAATATCATCACGCATTGGATCACTTTGAAAAGTACGTCGAACATCACCGGGCAGCCTTTGACGAAGAATCCGACCGCCGGTTGAAAACGATCGAGATCATCCACGAGGTGGAAAATGCGCGCAAAGATGCCGAAATCTACCAACTGCGCAATGTAGCCTTGCAGCAAGAAATCGAGGAGCGCAAAAAAGCCCAGGCGGCGCTGGAACGGCTTGCCACCCAGGACGCCTTGACCGGTTTGGCGAACCGCCGCCACTTCCTCGAATTGGCTGCCCGCACCATCGAGCAGGCGCGCCGCTATCAACGTCCCCTATCCATCGTAATGATGGATGTGGACCACTTCAAACAGATCAACGACACCTTTGGTCACAACACCGGCGACCAAGTGCTGGTCAGCGTTGCCCAGTGCATGTTAACCGTGCTGCGCAAAGTGGACATCCTGGGGCGTTACGGCGGCGATGAATTCGTCATCCTGCTGCCCGAAACCACACAGGAAGGCGCCCGCCGGTTGACCGAACGCCTGCGCCAGGTGGTCTCCCAACAATCCATCATCGCCGGCGGCGTATCCCTGCCGATTTCGCTCAGCATTGGGCTTACCAGCAATATCCAGCAGCCCGACCTGGCGCTGGACGAACTCCTGCAGCGCGCAGATCGGGCTTTATATTATTCCAAGCAAGCCGGCCGCGATCGGGTAACCGCCTACGAAGACCGCTGAGCGGGTTACCCCGCCCGCACCAGGCGGGGTTATTTTCCGCGATTGCGGGTGGTTACATCGAAGATCACCGCCGCCGCCAGAACTGCGCCGCGGACGATATATTGCATGGATATATCGATGCCCATCAAGTTCATGCCGCTGGTCAACGAAGTCATCACCAGCGCGCCAATGATCGAGCCGATCACTTTACCAACACCACCGGCAGCCGATACCCCGCCCACATACGCCGCGGCAATGGCATCCAGCTCGAACAGGGTGCCGGCGGTGGTGGTCGCCGATTGCAGCCGCGAAGTGAATAATATCCCCGACAGCGCCGACAGCATACCCATTGAACCAAAGACGACATAAATCAGGTTTTTAACGCGGATACCGCTCAATTCAGCCGCTTCCGGGTTACCGCCAATGGCGTAAATATGTCGTCCCAGAACTGTTTGGGTGGTGACGAAATGGTAAATCATGGTCACAATCAGAATGATAACCACCGTCCACGACAACCCGTTGAAACCCGCCAAAACCCAGGTGATTGCGCCAATGATCACCGAGACAAACACCAGTTTGAGGATGAACATATCCATCGTCAGGACTTCGAAATTGTACGCCAGCTTTTTTCGCCGTCCGCTGATCTCGGTGACGAAAAACAAAAAGATCGCGATCAAGCCAATGAACAGAGTCAGGTTGTGCACGCCGGGGATGATCGGCAAAGGATCGGGAATAAATCCATTCCCAATCGCGTTGAAGGCGGGATTGGGCACGATGATCGTTCCGGTGCCCACCGTGACCAGGAGAATCGCGCCGCGGTATATCAACCAACCCGCCAAGGAAGCCACAAAGGAAGGGATCTTCAATTGAGCAATCAGGAAAGCGGTGATCATTCCCGCCACCACCCCCAATGCCAGCACCAGCGGAATAACGACTACGACCGGCAGCTTCCAAAAAACCAGGGCAATTGCCGCCACCGCGCCGAGAAAACCCGCCAGGAACCCGACCGATAGATCGATATGCCGGATGACAATCACCAGCGTCATGCCGACCGCCAGGACGGCGATATACCCGGTTTGGTTCAGTAGATTGCTGATATTGCGCGAAGATATGAACAATCCATCTGTTGTAATCGTAAAAATCGCCATAATCACAAACAGGGCGATATACATGCCGTATTCGCGGATGTTTTCTTTCAATACCTTGCGGGCATTCTGAAAAAGCGCCATGCTTCCCTCCTCAATCCGTTGCCAGATCCATAATTTTTTCTTGCGTTGCTTCCTCAATCGGCAATTCACCCGCAATTCTGCCGGAAGAAACCACATAAACGCGATCGCTCATCCCCAGCACTTCCGGTAATTCAGACGAAATCATGATGATGCTCTTGCCTTGCTCCACCAACCGGTTCATGATCGAATAAATCTCGTATTTCGCTCCCACATCAATTCCCCGGGTGGGTTCATCGAGAATCAGGATATCGGGTTTGACAAACAACCATTTTCCCAGACACACCTTTTGTTGATTTCCGCCGCTTAAATTAACTGTTTTTTGCTCGACCGTAGGGGTCTTGATGTTGAGCGATTCCTTAAAATCATTGGCTACGCGCACCTCGGCGTTGCTGTCCACGATCCCGCGCGGCGATATTTCTTCCAGATTCGCCAGGGTGATATTTTGCTTGACATCCTGCATCAGAATCAACCCCTTGGTTTTCCGGTCTTCGGTCAGGTACGCCAGCCCTGAAGAAATCGATTCACGTGGATGGTTGAAATTCCGGCTTTCGCCTTTGAAATATAGTTCCCCATTGACCCGATACCCAAGTGGATTGCCAAAAATACTCAATGCCAGTTCGGTGCGCCCGGATCCCATCAGGCCCGCCACACCAACAATTTCACCCCTTTTGACTTGGATGTGAATATCTTTGAGAATCCTCCTCCCCAATGCCGGATCATAGACATTCCAATTCTTTAATTCAAAAATGACTTCATCGGAGATGGTGCGTTTTCGCGCCGGGTAAATGTTGTTGATCTCCCGTCCGACCATGTGTTTGATTAAAATATTCTCCGAAACCTCACCCTGGTGCGCATTCAAAGTCGAAATGGTTTTCCCATCCCGCAGCACGGTGACAGTATCGGCAATTTCGATCACTTCTTTGAGTTTGTGCGAGATCAGAATGCAGGTAACGCCTTGTTGGCGCAATTCGCGCAACAGTTGCAAAAGATTATGGCTGTCGATTTCATTCAACGCAGATGTCGGTTCATCCAGGATCAGGATGCGCGCATTCCGGCTCAAGGCTTTGGCTATCTCAACCAATTGCTGCTTGCCAACTCCCAAATCTTTCACTTTGACTTCGGGATTGATATTCAGGCGCACCTTGCTCAACACCTCACTGGCTCGTTTGATGGTTTCGTGCCAATTAATCGTGATCCCGCTGCGAATTTCATTCCCAAGAAAGATATTTTCGTATACGGTCATTTCCGGAACCAGCGCCAGTTCCTGATAGATGATGGCAATCCCGGCATGCTCGCTGTCGCGAATACCCGAAAACCGTTTTTCCTCCCCGCCGATCAAGATTTGTCCGGAATAACTGCCATGCGGATACACCCCGCTGAGCACCTTCATCAAGGTGGATTTTCCAGCCCCATTTTCCCCGACCAGACAATGAATTTCCCCCTGCCTGACCTTGAAGGAAACGTTGTCCAAGGCTTTTACGCCAGGAAATTCCTTCGTAATGTTTTGCATTTCCAGTAACGGCGTATCCATAACACTCTCCCTGATCAGGATGGTCAACCGCAAGGATTGCAGGAAAAGTGACGGATAGCATCATCACTTTTCCTGCACTTAATTGTAGATCAGAATTTACGGTAAGCCAGTGAAATCACTCGCCGCGTAGTAGCCCGAATCGATCAGCAGCGCCTTGACGTTGGCACTGTCCACCGTCACCACCGGAGACTGGATCGCCGGAACATCCTTGACGCCGTTATTGTACGATCCGCGCGCTGCCGGGGTCTCGTTCTTCAACAGCGCAACCGCCGCCGCGATGGCATCCTGCACCAGCGTGCGCACGTCCTTGAACACCGTCATCGACTGCTTGCCATCGATGATATACTGCACCGACGCCTTCTCCGCGTCCTGTCCGGTCACCAGGTAGCTGGTCACATCCCGGTCGGCGGCAAACGCATCCGCAATCGCCCGCGCTGTGCCATCGTTCGGCGCCAGGATGAACACATCACCCTTGTCCGCCGCCGTGGTCGCGGTCAGGTTGGCTTCCGCCAGGCTCTTGGCAGTGTTGAAGTCCCAGTTGGTCGTTACCTGACCGATGATCTTCGCCATCTCGTCGCGCGTCAGCGTGGCTTTGCCCTGCAGCGCTACCGCCTCACTCGAGTTCTTGATCACGAATGTCCCGTCCGCAACCTTCGGCTGCAGCACGTTCCACGCACCCTCGAAGAACAGGAAGGCATTGTTGTCCGACGCCGCTCCAGCATACAGGAACAACGGATTGCCCTGCCCGCTGGCTTTGTCCACCAGGTACTGCGCCTGCTGCGCACCCACCGCGATGCTGTCAAAGGTCACATAGTAGTCCACCGCCTGCGTGTCGCGTATCAGCCGGTCGTACGAGATCACCTTAACTCCCGCCCGAGCCGCTTCTTCCGCCGCCGCTGCCGCCGCCGTGCCGTCATGCGGGCAGATAATCAACACCTGGATGCCCTTGGTGATCAGCGCTTCCACATTCTCTTTTTCCTTGGCGGATGATCCCTGGCTGAACAGAATCTCAACTTCGTATCCCGCTGCAGTCAGGGCTTCCTTGAACCGCGTTTCATCCTGAATCCAGCGCGGTTCGTCCTTCGTCGGCAAAACAATACCGACCGCAAGTTTTTCGCTTGGGGTCGGTTGGGCTTCGCCGCTTGGCTGAGTTGGAGTCGCCTGTTGTTGGCAGGCTGCCAGAATCATGCTGGCAATCACAATCAATGCCAGCACCAGAAAGACGGACTTCTTCCTAAACATACACTTTCCTCCTTATTGAAATAGGTACTGCGATTTGGGATTTTCTGCCTGGGTTGGGTTGATGATCGTTGGGCAGAAGGATACATGGTATGTCAACCAACTCAACACGTATTTTGGCTCGCAATGTCCTCCTTTTGTGTTTTGGGTAACATCCACTATAATCTATAAAGTACCATGCAAATTTTATCCAGTAAACCCTTAATCCCTCCCTTCCGCGGACGGAATTACCCTGTAGTCAATTAGGGGAATTCCCCTAATCCGAAATCCATGCGCCAATCCCATGAAAATCTTTCGCACCCTGTTGGCAGATGATCACGAATTAATCCGGGCTGGCTTGAAACAATCCCTGGCAACCCTCGAAAACATCGAGGTGATTGGCGAGGTAGGCAACGGGAGCGATCTGTTGCAGTTCCTCGAAGATCACAATCCAGACTTGCTGGTCGTTGATTTGAATATGCCCGATTTCGAACCGGTTTCGGATATCCATCAAATCCGCCAACAATACCAACAATTAAAAATCATTGTGGTCAGCGCCTACGACGATCAATCCTACGTGGTTGGTCTTTTATCTGCCGGCGTTGACGGTTACCATCTCAAAGACCAGCCCCTGGCGGATTTGCAACTGGCGATCAAACGCATCACCGCCGGTGGACGGTGGATATCCGATCCGTTGGTCAATCGGCTGGTCGAAGCCAAGCCGGTGACTGTCAAAAGCGATTACAACCTGACCCGGCGGCAGCGCGAATTGCTATATTTACTCAACCAGGGTTACAACAACCCAAAAATTGCCAGCATCATGGATTTAAGCATCAAGACCATCGAAAATCATTTAACAGCCCTCTACCGTGCGATTGGAGCGGGAAACCGGCTTGAAGCCAACATTTTTGCCCGCCAGCATTTCGACTTGTTGCTGCTACCGAACAAACCCCACATGTCGCCGCCCGATGAAAACAACATACAGGCCAACCATATTTTGCTGGTGGACAATAATGCCCGCTTCAGAACCCAGCTGGCCAAGTTGTTATTACGGAACAACCCAAAAATCACCCTGGGCGAGGCAGAAGACTCGAATGACGCGCTTGACAAAGCCTCACAATCCAAACCTCAAATTGCCTTCATTGATGTAATCTTGGGGGAGGATGACGGAATCGAATGCGTACGGCGCATTAAAGCCATCTCGCCGGATACAAAAATGATCTTAATCAGTGCTTATCCCGACCGCGAATTTCACCGCCTGGGAATAGATGCCGGCGCGGTTGCTTTCCTGGACAAAAAAGACATCGACGCCGCCACCATCCGCCAGGTGTTAGAAGATTTACTATAAGACCCGCTATTCATACATGGGATATGGGCTGGGAATTTCGATTGACAATTCCAAACCACCCCGGGATTGGGATTTTACCTTCATATTTCCCCCCAGCAGCGATACCCGTTCGCTGATCCCGATCAAACCAAAATGTTTTTCCTGTGATAACCGCTCCAGGTTGATCGGTCCCTTGACGCCCTTGCCGTTATCCATGATCTGAACCACCAGGCTGGCGGTCGCGGTGCGAAACAGGTGAATCAGCACCTTGTTCGCGCCTGCATGTTTGCGCACGTTGCTCAACCCTTCTTGGATAATCCGAAAAACCGAAAGCTCGATCGTTTCAGGCAGCCGCCCCAAGCGTTCATCGATCTCCAATTGTACGGCGATACCGGTTTGCTCCGTCCATTGATGGGCAAGCGATCGAATTGCCGAGGGCAGTCCATGGCTGTCGATTGTTGGCGGGCGCAGATCACTGCACAATTGCCGAAGCCCGCCAATGACCTGGCGTATGCCATCGCGAATCTTGGACAGTTC
>JBBIQB010000109.1:0-10901 GCA_037442545.1 Bellilinea sp. | reverse complement strand
GCAGGAACTACGCGCGACGCTCGGGCGTCACTGCCGTAGCAAGGGAGGGATTACAGCGCAGATCTATCCGCTGGCCGGAATTCTCAGATGCGGTTATTGTGGAAAACCGATGCGCGGAACCTCTTCGACTGGGATTCGTTATTATCGGGATTCTTCGAGGGTCGAGAAGACCTGTGACTGCCCGCAGATTTCGGTGCGGGCAGAAGAGATCGAGGGTTCGGTCGTTAAAATACTTCAGGAGATCGTCGATTACTCCATTCGTTGCGGGGATATCCGTACTTCAAACGATAAGCTGCAAAAGGCTGAAACCCGTTATGAGAGGGCGAAAGAGCTGTACATGCAAGGGGAAATGACCCGTGAAGCCATCCAATCTGAAAAAGAGCGCTATGAAAAGGCCCAAAACAGCTTGCAATTCACCAACCCCAATGCTATAATGGCATTGTGCGTGGAACTACAACCTGCTTTTGAGGGTTGGAACGGTACTTTACCAATCGAAAGAAAAAAGCTGCTTCGGACGGCAATCCGAGCAGCTTATCTCCGGGGCAACACACTAGTCGGTTTGAAACCAACGGATGCGTTTATGCCCCTTGCACAAGAAAAACTTTGTAACTGCGGGGAGGGCGGGATTCGAACCCGCGGTCGAGATTTATAGTCCCGACAACCGCTTAGCAGGCGGCCCCATTCGACCACTCTGGCACCTCCCCAAATTGTTAACGAGATTCTGCGGCGCGCCAAAATCTCTGGCGGAGGGAGAGGGATTCGAACCCACGGTGAGTTGCCCCACACCTGTTTTCAAGACAGGCGCCTTAAACCACTCGGCCATCCCTCCGGATTGGAGGTTTTCCCTCCAGGCAGGCATCATTTTATCATAAACGACCTGCCCTGTACAAGACTTTGCCGGACGGCTTTGCCAGCATTATCGGAAGGTGACTTTGCTTTGCCCGGACGAAGCCCTTTGTCAGCAGGTGTTGCGCTGCACGGGCCATGCCTGCTGCGGTGTACGCATTTGCGCGGCTTCCACAAATATGTGCCCTTATCAGAACTGCAAGGCACGCGGCGTAACCGGCGTGACCCGGTAGGGTTTTTATTTTTGCATTGCTGCGCCCTGTCTGTTGGCGAATGGCAGGTCATACCATTGTTGACCGGTTCGGCTGTGCCGGAGTGTGACCACCAATCTACCCTGCGGGGGATGTGAGCCAAATTACCTTGTGTTAAGATCGGTTCATCTTGACGGACATTCATTCCTTTCTTTATTCCTTCTCGAAATCATTAATTGAGGTTGTTCCATGCTATCGGATCGATTGATGTATTGGGCATCCCGCCCAGTGGTGCGCACCTATACCGGCGCGATGCTCACAATGGATGTGTTCAAGCACCAACCCTTGCCGCATGGCGCCAAAATTATCGCTGTCAACCACCCCAGCACCACCGACCCGTTCTTTGTGGCTTCAATGGTCGGGCAGCAATCCTTTATTTTGATCAACGAACTGCTTTTCCAGGTGCCCCTCCTGGGTGGATATTTGCGCCGTTCCGGGCATATCCCGGTGGCGTCCGGACAGGGACCCCAGGCAATCGAGTCCGCCCTCAGCCGTTTGAAGGAAGGTAAAACGGTGATCATCTTCCCCGAAGGCGCGCTCAGCCCGCAAGAAGGCGGTTTCCAAAAGCCGCGTACCGGGGTTGCCCGCCTGGCGCTGGCTAGCGGCGCGCCGGTCATTCCGGTGGGGGTGCACCTGCAGCGCGAACGCATGCACACCATCCGCTCCACCGTGCGCGGGCAGGTGGAATACGGGCGCTGGTATATCCGCGGACCGTACAACCTGACCGTTGGCGCGCCGTTGATCTACCGCGGCAATCCCGAAGACCGCCCGCTGGTGCGCGCCGTCGCCGAAGCCGTCATGCATCACATCATCGAACTGGCGCGTGAAAGCGAAATACGCATGAATAGTGGTTTCAGCCCGCTAACCAGCCTGCTCGAGACGTCCTAAGCGCGCAACAAGCGACAATTTTCTGTTTGACAATTCCTATCCAGGTGGTATAATAGGCTCTGGTGAGCGGATTCAATCCGCCTGTACTTTTTGATTGACGAATGAACAGGTTTTTTGGAGGTTGTATCGCCCCGGATGCCCTCGAGAATAAAATCCCTTCTGGTGCTTATTCCTTCGGCTGCATGGGCGAATTGCAGCCGAAGTTTTTTATGTCCGACATCCCTTACCCAGAAGGGAGGTGAGAAACGTGACTGCTGTAACACTGCGTCAAAATGAATCCCAGGACCAACTGCTCAAGCGGTTTCGCAAGAAGGTGGTCAAGAGCGGTGTATTGAGCACAGTACGCCGCAAGCGTTGGTTTATTTCCAAGAGCGAACTGCGCCGGGTGGAGAAGAAAAAAGCCATTCGCCGTATCAAGCGCCGCCAGTATTCGCGCAATGCCGAATAGGTGTCGGGCTAGGATTGCGGTCAATACCTTACCCCGGACCGCTGCGGGAGGAACTCATGGCTAAAGAGGAAGACAAGATTCAAGTGGAAGGCACAATCGTGGAGGCTCTGCCCGGAACGCAGTTCCGCGTCCGGCTGGAGAACGGTCACCAAGTGCTTGCCTATCTATCGGGCAGAATGCGCAAATATTATATCCGCATCCTGTTGGGGGACCGGGTGCGGGTGGAGATGTCGCCCTACGACCTGACGCGCGGCAGAATTGTCTACCGCCAGCGCCGGGTCGGTGAATCGATGGCTTTGGAAGAGTAGCAATCCGCCATTCCCGCAATCATTGCATGTTCTTTGTGTTTAAATCGCCCCTGCCCAAGGGGCGGTTTTGATTCCCGCGCGCTGCCGCATCCACTTTGAAAACTCCGCTTTGAAAACATGGATCAAGCCGCAGCGCTTTCCACCCTTAAAAGGTTACACTGCGGAATTCCTGCCGCAGTGTAACCCAAACCAACCTACCGATAATCTATCCTCTTATGAAGTTGTCTTCGCGCAAGAGAGGATATTCACTTTATTGAGGGGGTAAAATCACCGTGTCGATCACATGGATCACGCCGTTGGTGGTTTTGATGTCGGTCAGGATGACCTGGGCAGCGTTGATGAAAACTTTGCCATCTTCTACTTTGATGGTCACCGGGTTACCTAACACCGTGTCAGCAGATTGCAGTTCAACAACATCCTCAGCCAGCACACTGCCGGAAACAACATGGTAGAGCAGGATGTCGGTCAGCTGCTGCTTGTTTTCGGGCAGGAGCAGCGATTCGAGCGTGCCAGCAGGTAGTTTTGCGAAGGCTTCGTCGATGGGGGCGAAGACAGTGAAGGGTCCTTCGCCTTTCAGGGTTTCCACCAGCTCGGCGGCGGTCACCGCGGCAACCAGGGTTTCGAATTGATTGAAGACAGCCGCGTCAACAATATCTTTGGGCAAAATCACCGTGTCGATCACATGGATCACGCCATTGGATGCTTCGATGTCGGTCAGGATGATCATGGCTTCGTTGATGTAGGCATTGCCCATATCGACCTTGAAGAAGATCGAGCTGCCCAGCGCCGTATCCGCGATCAAGCCATCCGTAACGCTCTCTGCCATTACCTTACCGGGCAGAACATGATAGAGCAGGATGTCAGTCAGTTGCTGCTTGTTTTCGGGCAGGAGCAGAGATTCGAGCGTGCCAGCAGGCAGTTTGGCAAAGGCTTCGTCGGTGGGGGCAAAGACAGTGAAGGGTCCTTCGCCTTTCAGGGTTTCCACCAACTCGGCGGCGGTCACCGCGGCAACCAGCGTGGTGAAGCGACCGTCAGCAACCGCAATGTCAACAATGTCTTTCGGTTCTTCAGCGGTCATGCTGGGTGGCAGAATGACTGTGTCGATGACATGGATCACGCCGTTGGATGCTTCGATGTCGGTGATGATCACCTCGGCTTCGTTGATGAATACCTTGCCGTCTTCAACTTTGATGGCAACCTTCTCGCCCAGCGCGGTTTCGGCTTCACTCAGATTGACCACATCAGCAGCCATGACCTTGCCGGCGACAACGTGGTAGAGCAAAATATCGGTCAGCTGCTGCTTGTTTTCGGGCAGAAGCAGTGATTCGAGCGTACCTTCCGGCAGTTTGGCGAAGGCATCATCGGTGGGGGCAAAGACGGTGAACGGACCCTCACCGGAGAGCGTCTCGACCAGTTCGGCGGCCGTCACAGCGGCAACCAGAGTGGTGAAACGGTCATCCGCAACAGCGATATCCACAATGGTTTGTGGAGCCGGCGTGGCGGGTGGCATGGGGGTGTTGGTGGGCGCCATGGTGGGCGCGGGGGTGGCGGCAGGTGCACAGGCGGAAAGCGCCAACACAGCAACCAGTGCTATCAAGACCAAGCGTTTCATTGTTTTCTCCTCTTTCCTTCAATTTGGATTGATGCCCAGAGTATAATGTTTTGTATAATCTAAGTCAAAGAACGAAAATTTTTTGTATAATGTTTGTGTAGATGATTAAAAAATTCTTATCCAAATACGGTCTGGTGCAGCCGCTCATTTGACCGTGACCCATGCGGCGCGAGGCGTTGCGGGAGAACCGCCACTAAACAAAAAAGCGCGGAAGGCATTCCGCCTTCCGCGCCGGGTTTAACAGACGCTTGCCGATTAATACAGGATGCGGTTATCGAAACTGGAGAGCGCTTTCATGTAGTTGGCGCGTTCGAACGCTGCTGGTTCGCCCACCGACCGCTGGCTCATACTACCAGTCATTTGTGGAACAGACGCGTATTCGAATTCGTCCATCCAGCGGTTCAGATCGGCGAGGATTTCGGTTACCCTGCCGATGCCCTTTTCCAGCAGTTCCGAGGTAGTCATGGCGACTTTGGCGCCTGCCATCAAGGATTTGACCACGTCCGCGCCGCTGTGCACCCCGCTGGAAAGCGCCAGATCGGCTTTGATCCGCCCGTGCAGGATGGCAATCCAGCGCAGCGGTAGGCGCAGTTCGTCGGAGGTGCTCAACACCAGGTTGGGAAGCACATCCAGCGATTCAATATCCAGGTCCGGTTGGTAAAACCGGTTGAACAGCACCAATCCATCCGCCCCGGCATCCGACAACTGGGCTGCCAGATTGGGCAGGGCAGTGAAATAGGGGCTGAGTTTGACTGCCAGCGGGATTTTGACCTGGCTGCGCACTGCCTTGACCAACTGAACATAATTTTCTTCCAACTCCTGGCTAGTCAGCTTCGGATCGGTTGGCACGTAATAGATGTTCAGTTCCAGCGCGTCCGCCCCGGCATCCTGAATGCGGCGGGCATAATCCACCCAGCCGCCGCTGGAAATGCCGTTCAGGCTGCCGATGACTGGAATGGAGACTGCTTTCTTGATGCGGTAGATCAATTCCAGGTAATTTTCTGGACCAACATTGTAATTGTCCAGGTCGGGGAAATAGGTTATCGCCTCGGCGAACGATTCACTGCCGCGAGTCAGAAAGTGGTCCAGGGCGAGGCTTTCATGGGTAATCTGCTCTTCGAACAGCGAATACATCACCACCGCGCTGATGCCGGCTTCTTCCAGGCGGCGCACGCCTTCCACTTTTTTGGAAAGCGGCGAAGCCGAGGCAACCAACGGATTTTTAAGTTTCAAACCCAGGTATGTGGTGGATAAATCTGCCATCGTTTTTCCTCCTGATTAAAAATGCCGCAGCGTGCGGGAGAATTCTCCCGCACGCTGGATGCGAAAGGTTTACTCGCTCTTCCCGGTGGTGGACTCGCCGTTCTGCCCATTATACCGAATGGCAGCCATCTGCTGATAGAGTTTCCAGCGTTTGGCGGCGTCCTCGCGCGCCTGGCGCATCAACGCTTCGGCGCGGCTTTCGTCGCTTTGCAGCAACATGCGGTAGCGGGTTTCGTTATACGCGTATTCTTCCACCGGCACCGACGGGTCGCGGGCGTCGATCTGGAGGGGATTCTTGCCCTCGTCTGCCAGCAAGGGGTTGTACCGGAACAGCGGCCAAACGCCGGATTGGACAGCCAGTTTTTGCTGGTCGAGCCCCTTGCGCATATCAATCCCGTGAGCGATACAATGGCTGTAGGCGATGATCAGGGAGGGTCCGTCGTAGGCGTCCGCTTCGATGAAGGCTTTCAGCGTCTGGGTGTCGTTGGAGCCCATGGCGATCTGCGCAACATACACATAGCCGTACGCCATGGCAATCATCCCCAGGTCTTTCTTCGGCAGGCTCTTGCCGTTGGCGGCGAATTTTGCCACCGCGGCGCGCGGCGTAGCCTTGGAGGACTGTCCGCCGGTGTTGGAATATACTTCGGTATCCAGCACCAGGATGTTGATATTGCGCCCCGAAGCCAGCACGTGGTCGAGACCGCCGTAGCCGATATCGTACGCCCAGCCGTCGCCGCCAATAACCCATACGCTCTTTCGTACCAAAAAGTCAGCCAGATCCAGCAGCATTCCGGCGCGCGGATCCTGGATGGTGCGCAGCACCTGCTTAAGCTGGGCAACCCGCCCGCGCTGGGCGTTGATGCCGGCTTCGCTGGTCTGATCGGCGCTGAGCAGTTCGTCCACCAGCACCTGCCCGATTTGCGGCGTGAGCGATTTAAGCAGTTCGGCGGCAAATTCACTCTGCTTGTCGATGGTCAGGCGCATACCCAGACCAAACTCGGCATTATCCTCGAACAGGCTGTTCGACCACGCCGGTCCGCGCCCGTCGCGGTTGACCGTCCACGGAGTGGTGGGCAGGTTGCCGCCGTAAATCGAGGAGCAGCCGGTGGCATTGGCAATCACTATCCGGTCGCCGAACAATTGCGAAACCAGTTTGACGTAGGGGGTCTCGCCGCAGCCGGCGCACGCGCCGGAGAACTCGAACAGCGGTTCGAGCAGCTGCGAATTTTTGACCGTCCCAACCGACATGGCGCTGCGATCGACTTCTGGCAGCGAGAGGAAATAGTCCCAATTGACACTTTCCGGCTCGCGCAGCGGCGGTTGAACCGCCATGTTGATGGCTTTCAAGCCAGCCTGGGCTTTGTTCTTCGCCGGGCAGGCTTCCACGCACAAGGCGCAGCCGGTGCAATCTTCCGGAGCAACCTGAATGGTGTACATCATGCCCGGAAATTCTTTGAACTTGGCGGGCGTGGCTTTGAAGGTGGCGGGGGCGTTTTCAAGGTACTTAGGATCGTACACTTTTTGGCGGATGACCGCGTGCGGGCAGACCAGTGCGCATTTGCCGCACTGGATGCATACATCTGCGTCCCAGACCGGGATTTCCAGCGCAATGTTGCGTTTTTCCCAGCGCGCGGTGGCGGTTGGGAATGTGCCGTCCACTGGCAGTTTGCTGACCGGCAGTTCGTCGCCGTTGAAGATCATAATCGGGGCAAGCACCGAGCGGATAAATTCGGGCGCTTCCGCCGCGACCGGAGACTTGCGCTGCAGGCTGCTGTTGGCTTGCTGGGGAACCTTGATTTCAAACAGGTGTTCCAGGGTCTGGTCAACCGCTTCGAAATTGCGCTGCACCACCGCGTCACCGCGTTTGCCGTAGGTCTTCTCAATGCTTTTCTTGATTTCGGCAATGGCTTCGTCACGCGGGAGCACGCCGCTGATGGCAAAAAAGCAAGTCTGCATGACGGTGTTGATGCGCCCGCCCATGCCGGTTTTGTGGGCAACTTCGTAACCGTCGATGATGTAGAACTTCAACTGTTTGTCGATGATCTCCTGCTGCACCTCGCGCGGCAGATGCTCCCACACCTGGTCGGGCGGGTAGATGCTGTTGAGCAGGAACACCGCGCCTGGGGCGGCGTACTTGAGCACGTCCAGCCGTTCCAGGAAGGAGAACTGGTGGCAGGCGACGAAATTGGCGTGCCCGGGACCGATCAGGTACGGCGCGCGGATCGGGCGCGGTCCAAAGCGCAGGTGCGAAATGGTAACTGAGCCGGATTTCTTCGAGTCCAGCACATAGTAACCCTGGGCGTAGTTGTTGGTCTCCTCGCCGATGATCTTGATCGAGTTCTTGTTGGCGCCGACGGTGCCGTCTGCGCCCAGTCCGAAGAACACGCAGCGCACGGTTTGGGGATGTTCGATCGAAAACCCGGTATTATACGCCAGGCTGGTGTGGCTGACATCGTCGTTGATGCCGATGGTGAAGTGATTGCGCGGGGCATCGTTGGTCAACTCATCGAACACCGCTTTGACCATTGCCGGGGTAAATTCCTTGGAGGAAAGCCCGTAGCGCCCGGCAACGATCACCGGCAGGCTCTTGAATGCGGCTTTGCCGGTCATCACGGCTTCACTGACCGCGGTGACTACATCCTGGTGCAAGGGTTCACCGGCGGCGCCGGGTTCCTTGGTGCGGTCGAGCACGGCAATCTTGCGCACTGTAGCCGGCAGCACTTTCGCCAGGGCTTCCATCGAGAACGGGCGGTAAAGGCGCACCGTCACCACGCCTACTTTTTGACCCTGGTTTTGCAGGTAGAGTGCGGTTTCCTCGGCGGTTTCGGCGCCCGAGCCCATCAATACGATCACCCGTTCGGCATCCGGCGCGCCGGAGTAATCGAACAAATGGTAGGAACGCCCGGTCAGCGCGGCGAATTTGTCCATCTCCTCCTGCACGATGTGCGGGCAGGCAGCGTAGTACGGATTAATCCGTTCGCGCGCCTGGAAGAAGACATCCGGGTTCATGGCGGTGCCGCGCAGCACGGGATGATCCGGGCTGAGCGCGCGAGCGCGGTGTTCGCTGACTGCCTGCAGGTCGATCATGGCGTGCATGTCGTCCTCATTGAGGTATTCGATCTTGTTGACCTCGTGCGATGTGCGGAATCCATCGAAGAAATGCAGGAAGGGGATGCGCGCGCGCAGCGAGGCTGCCTGGGCGATCAACGCCATGTCGTGGGCTTCCTGGGTGGATCGGGACGCCAGCATTGCCCAACCGGTCTGGCGGGTTGCCATCACGTCGGAATGGTCGCCAAAAATCGAAAGCGCGTGGGCAGCCACCGACCGGGCGGAGACATGGAACACCGCCGGGGTGAGCTCGCCGGCAATCTTGAACATATTGGGGATCATCAGCAGCAATCCCTGCGAGGCAGTGAAGGTGGTGGTCAGCGAGCCGGTCTGCAGCGCGCCGTGCACTGCCCCGGCAGCCCCGCCTTCGGACTGCATTTCGACCACCAGCGGCACGGTGCCCCAAATGTTGGTCACGCGAGCCGCTGACCAGGCATCCGACAGTTCCCCCATGCCGGAAGAAGGGGTAATTGGGTAAATGGCAATTACCTCATTCAGCCGGTAGGCAACATAGGCGACTGCCTCATTAGCATCTACGGCAATCATTTTTCTTGTCATGCTATTTCTCCGTTGCGGAAAAGTGAGAATTCAAAAAAACAACCCGTTTCCAGGGTGCGATTCGGGTCGTTTTAAGGTTCAAGTCGTCTGAGTGTCCAGACATTCATCCTAACGAGTGTATCTATAAATGCCCGGATGGGTAAGTTATATAGGTCATTTAATTAATATGTTTCCTGTCATATTCAGGCTCAGGTTATTCCCCTAAGTGCGGCAGAGCCAGCAGCAGCGCCGCCAGCGATTTGGCGTCGCGCAGGCTGCCCTGCTGCGCCAGGCGCAGCGCCGCGCTAGCAGGGATGGGCTCAACCTGGAGAAATTCGTCCACGTCCTGCTCCAGCGGAGCGGGATACAGCCCGGTTGCCAGGTAAATGTACATACGCTCGGAGGAGTAGCCCGGGGCAAGATAAAAATTCCCCAGCAGGCGAAGTTCACCGGCAGCCATGCCGGTTTCCTCGCGGACTTCCCGCGCGGCGCATTCGCGTGGGTCTTCATGATCATTCAAGACGCCGGCGGGCAGTTCCAGCAGCTCTTCGCCGACGCCAATGCGGTACTGGCGCACAAAGAGCAGGTTGCCGTGTTCATCCAGCGGAACGATGGTGACCGAGCCGCTATGCTGCACCAGGTCGTACGGACGCACCGCGCCGTCCGGCAGGCGCATGTGCAGCCGTTCGACGCCAAAGGCGCGCCCCTGGTAGATTTTTTCGCGTTGCACAATGGTGAAGGTCATGGGGTTACCTCGAAATAAGATGAGACGATGCGATCATAACCCGAAAGGGTATTAAAGACAAATGGCGGGGGGATACCCCGCCAGGGATTGATCCGATCACTTGCTTGAACCAGGTGTGGTGAAGCCGGAATTACGGAATGCGGATGATCGTACCCACCTTAAGGTCGGACGGCGTTTGCAGGTTGTTGGCGGCGACAATCGCCATTGGATCTACATCGCCAAAATCGCAGGCAATCGAGAAAACTGTGTCGCCAGCTGCAACGGTGTAGTTGGCTGGGTGGGGTTTCAGCGCGCGCGGTCCGGAGGTCCAGGAACCGGTGGTGGGAAGCTTCAGGACGGTGCCTGCATCGGGCCTGGAATTCATGTTAAGGTTGTTGGCGGTGAAGAAAGCGCTCAAATCCAGGTTGTAGCGCCGGGCAATGCAGATCGGCCATTCGCCTTTTTGCAAGGTGTAGGTTTCCGGGCGTCCAAGGGTTGGCAGGACAGGCATGGTTGGGGTAGGCTGCGGCGCGGGAGTTTCGGTGACCACGATGATGGGGGTTGCCTCCGCCGGGGCAGCCGGGCTTTCTTGAGCGGATTGCGTCTGCTGGACAATTTCCGTCAGCCGCGCATTGGGGTCCACCGTAGCAATCGGGAATGGGATTTCCGCGGTGGCAGTGGCTTGGTCGGGTTGTTTCGTGGTTGCCGAACGGGTGCAAGCCACCAGACTCAACCCGATCAGGATTGTTATCAGCACCACAGCGAACACGTTCTTTTTCATGATCGATCTCCTTCTCAGGTAACAGATTCCCGAATTTCGTGTAACCTATCCGCAGTTTTTTAATAGGCTGTATTCATAGTAGCATAAGCATAAAACTGCGTCAAGCAAAGAATCGGGGGGATTTTCTTCCTGTAA
>JBBIQB010000108.1:0-10979 GCA_037442545.1 Bellilinea sp. | reverse complement strand
GAGATCACCCAGGTGGCGCGGGAGATGAAGTATATCCGCAATATGCTCTACCTCGGCCGGGGGGTCAACATGCCGATAGCCTACGAGGGCGCGTTGAAGTTGAAGGAGATTTCCTATATTCACGCCGAAGCCTACCCGGCGGGTGAGATGAAGCACGGTCCAATCGCGTTGGTTGACCGGGATATGCCGGTGCTGGCGATTGCCCCGCAGGACCCGTGGTACGAAAAGATGATCAGCCAGATCGAGCAAGCCAAAGCTCGTGGCGGCAGCGTGATTGTTGTGGCAACGGAAGGGGATTCCCGCGCGGCAGAACTGGCGGATCACGTCTTTTGGGTGCCGGAAACGCCCTGGCTGCTTTCGCCGGTGGCGACGGTCATTCCGCTGCAGCTGTTTGCCTACCACATTGCCTCGCTGCGCGGGCTGGACGTTGATCAGCCGCGCAACCTTGCAAAAAGCGTGACCGTGGAGTGAGGGCGCGTATCCCCTAATCGTGTTGCGGACGCTCGACCCAGGCTTCCAGCCCAGATGGAAATTCAAACCCGCTCAACTGGTCAACCAGCATGGACGGGTTTTCTGCCACCACGAATAGATCGCGGTGGTTGGCGTAGATGAATCCCTCCCGTTGGGCGTGGTGGATCATGGCAAGCATCGGATCGTAATACTTTTTGGTATTGAGTATGCCGACCGGTTTGCGCTGGATGCCGATCTGCGACCAAGTGAGGATTTCGAAAAGCTCATCCAGGGTGCCAAATCCGCCCGGCAGGGCGATGAAGGCTTGCGCCAGGCGGCTCATCCAGGCTTTGCGCTGGTGCATGTCTGGCACGATTTTCAGTTCACTCAATCCAGCATGGATTAACGATGGAAGAAAGAGATCCTCTGGTACAACGCCAATCACGCGGCCGCCGGAAGCCAGGGCGGCATCTGCCAGCGCGCCCATCAGCCCGGTTTTTCCGCCGCCGTAAACAATCGTGATCTGTTTTTTGGCTAACAGTTCGCCCAATTGCGAAGCGGCAGCCAGGTATTCGGGGTTCAGGTTGTCGGCGGACGCGGCAAAGACACACAGGGTTTGAATTGAAGCGTGGCTCATGCCTTCGTTTATATCATCAAATGAATGGATGTGGGTAAAAAGGTGGGGCAAGGAACGAGTGTAAAGTCAGTAAGATCATGACATTCGTCTTAATTTTTTTTGTAACTTCATATATTGGGTCAAATTAATATTGATTTAATCTTTGGATATGGCTATAATCTTTTAATCTGAATTTAATCACTGATAAGGAGGTGGTGCACCTTCCATAAAAAATTATCGTTAACCTTTATCCGCTCGTGCAATTCCCCAATTTCCCAAAACTTATAGAAAGGATGGAGAAACATTATGACGAAAAGGCTCCTTAAAGGCGTCCTGATGGTTGCCCTGATGGTCGTGACCGGCGTCGTTCTGGCTGCCTGCCAGCAAGCGACTCCTGAGCCAACCCAGCCCGTTCCTCCACAATCCACCGCCGTTCCTTGTCCTACTGCGGCGCCATGCCCAACCGCGCCGGATTTAGCCAACGAAGTGCCGTACTATGAACTATGGCTCAACTCCGGACACGCCGACGCGACATCGGCATCCTTCCGCTATTGGGATGAAGAAGATCCTGCCGAAATCCCCACCTTCTGCGCCAAATGTCACAGCAGCGCAGGATTTCTGGATTATGTTGGCGCAGATGGCAGCGAGGCGTTCGTCGTTGATCAAGCCGCACCAACCGATACAGTGATCAACTGTACCACCTGTCACAATCCCACAACTGAAGCGATGACATCCGTCAAATTCCCTTCGGGGGTGGAACTGACCGGTCTGGGCCGGGAAGCGGTCTGCATGACCTGCCACCAGGGAAATGCCTCCATGGTGCAAGTTGACGAAGCCATTCAGGCGGCTGGCGCAACCGACGAAGATGCTGTGGTTGGCGAACTGGGTTTCATCAACATCCACTACTATGCCGCCGCAGTCAGCCGTTACGGCGACCAGGTTAAAGGCGGATATCAATATGCCGGCAAATCCTACGATGTGCTTTTCGAGCATGTTGCCGGTGTACAAACCTGCCAGGACTGTCATGATCCGCACTCCCTGGAATTGAAAACCGAGAGCTGCGTTTCGTGCCACACCGGCGCCGATACTGTGGAAGGCGTCCGCGCGATCCGCAGCGAGGCGTCGCTGACGGATTATGATGGTGACGGCAACGTTGAGGAAAGCCTGAACGACGAAATCGGCGGTCTGCGCGACATGCTGTTTGGCGCCATTCAGGCGTATGCTAAGGAAGTGGCTGGAACAGCGATTGTCTATTCGAAGGATGCTTACCCCTATTTCTTCATGGATACCAACGAAAACGGTATTTTGGAAGAAGAAGAGGCGGCATTCCCGAATAAATACGCTTCCTGGACGCCGCGACTGGAAAAGGCTGCCTTCAACTTCCAGGTATCGATGAAGGATCCGGGCGGATACGCTCACGGCGGCAAGTACATCATTCAATTGGTTTACGATTCGATCGAAAACCTGAATGAAAAACTGGCTACCCCAGTGGATCTGAGCGCGGCGAACCGCGTGGACGCGGGACACTTCGATGGCTCAGCCGCATCCTTCCGCTATTGGGATGAAAACGGCCGGATTCCGGCTTCCTGCGTCAAATGTCACACCGCTGACGCATTGCCGCAGTTCATTGCCGAGGGGTTGAACCTTTCGATGGCGCCCTCCAACGGCTTGCGCTGCGAAACCTGCCACAACGACCTGACCACCTTCTCCGTCTTTCCGCTCGAAACGGTTACCTTCCCGAGCGGAGCAAAACTGGGCTTCGAAACCCAGCCTGGTGACAACCTGTGCCTGACTTGCCATCAGGGGCGCGAGTCGACGGTTAGCGTCAATCGGGTAATCGCCAATCTCCCGCTCGACACGCCTTCGGACACGATCGGTTTCCGCAACATTCACTACTTCGCCGCCGGCGCAACTTTATTTGGCTCCGAAGCGCAGGGTGTGTATCAATATCCCAACAAGGAATATGTTGGCAGATTTGTGCATGTCCCCAATTACGAGACCTGTTCAGACTGTCATGATGCCCACATGTTGACCGTCGAAGAAGCTTCCTGCAAAGCCTGTCACCAGGTTGAGGAAGTGGAAGACATCCGCCTGGAAGACCCCGTGGTGGACTATGACGGCGACGGCGACACCGACGAAGGGATCAAGGGCGAAATCGAAACGTTGAAGGAAATCCTGTATGATGCCATCCAGGCGTATGCCAGGGATGTTGCCGGTACGCCAATCGCCTATTCGGATGCGGCTTTCCCGTACTTCTTCACGGACACCAATGGAGATGGAACAGCCACCCCGGATGAAGCCATTTTCCCGAACCGGTACGCAACTTTCACGCCGCGCTTGCTGCAGGCTGCCTACAACTACCAGTACGCCAAGAAAGACCCGGGCGGCTATGTGCATAACGGCAAGTACATCCTTCAGGTGTTGTACGATTCGATTCTGGATCTGGGCACCCAGGTGACGGTGGATACCACCAATCTGAAGCGTCCATAACCAAACAACTTTCTACACATAAAATGTCCCCGAAGAACACTCGGGGGCATTTTATGTCAGGTGACGCAATCATTTATGACGAAATTCATGCGATTTGATCGTATTCCGTTTTGCGATAAAAGTGAAGTTTAATGTATAATTAATCTTGTTCGCCGGATAGACTGACGTCCCCCCAACCTCTCACAATCCGATTGCCAGGATAAGGAGCATTTGATCCTATGCGATTTCGATTTCAACCTCGCCCGCTGTTCCTGTTTTCAATTCTGGCGCTGGCTGTCCTGCTGTTGATTGCGGGACTTGGGTTGGCACAACAACCCTCCTGGACGGCTCAGGCGAGTGCGCCTCAGGCTGAAATGGCGCAGACGCCAAGCAATGCTGCCTGCCTTTCCTGTCACATGGTCGAAGGACAAACCATGCAATTTCCCAACGGCGATTTGGTTCCCGTGGTGGTCAGCCCGGAGATTTTCGGTCAGTCGGTGCATGTGACATTAAGCTGCGTGACGTGCCATACCAACATCAGCGGATACCCGCACCCGCCCAACCTGGCGCAAAGCAGCCGGGATTATACGCTGCTGTATAAAGATACCTGCAATCAATGCCACCCATCCCAAGCCAGCGAGGCCATGGACAGCGCCCACGCGCGGGTGATGGCGGCTGGCAACCTAAACGCGCCGACCTGCGCGGACTGTCACGACCCGCACCAGCAGCCGCCGATCCAAAAGGACGAAGCCGGGCGGCTACTGCCCGCTGAACACGCCTTTTCGGCGGAAGTGTGTGCCCAATGCCACAGCACAATTTACGAGGAATATACCCAATCGGTTCATGGCACGGGCGTGCTGGTGGATAAGAACCCGGACGTTCCTTCGTGCGTCGATTGCCACGGAGTGCACAACATCGCCGGACCGGGCGGCGGGGAGGCATTCCGGCTCACTTCGCCGAGGATCTGCGCCGACTGTCACACCAACGAAGACATCATGGGGAAATATGGTCTGTCCACCCAGGTGCTGGATACATATATCGCTGACTTTCACGGCACGACGGTCACCCTGTTCGAAAGAATCGACCCAGACCAACCGAACAACATGCCGGTCTGCTTCGATTGCCACGGCGTTCACGATATTCGCCGGTCGGACGATCCGGAGAAAGGGCTGCAAATCAAGGAGAACCTGTTGGTGACCTGCCAGCGCTGCCATCCGGATGCGACCGCCAATTTCCCGGATGCCTGGCTCAGCCACTACATGCCCAGTCGTGAGCGCTTCCCGGTGGTGTATTACGTCGACCTGTTTTACCAGCTATTCATCCCGACCGTGCTGGGCGGAATGGGTCTCTTCGTAGTCAGTGATATTTACCGCCGCTGGGTGGTCGACCGGCGCAAAAAGAAGCCGGAGGTGGACGCAGCCCCGCCGGCGGAAACACCCCCGGATGAACCACCGCCGCCGGTGGTAATGGCAGCCTTTGAAGCGCCGCCAGGGAATGGCGCAGCAACTCCAGATTCGGATGTCGTCGATGAAGCCCCCGCAGATGTAGCCGGCAGCCAGGATAAGGAGAATTAACAATGACCCAAAAGCATGAATCGTACGTTCGTTTCAGTCTGGCGCAGCGGGTTGAACACATCGTTCTGATCCTCTCCTTCTCGACCCTGGCGGTTACCGGTCTGGTGCAAAAATTTGCGGAAAACCCGATTTCCATTGGGACGATTGCCTTGTTGGGCGGGATCGACATGACCCGGATAATCCACCGGGCGGCATCGGTGGTGTTCGTGGTCGAATCGATTTACCACCTGGCGGTGATCGGATATAAATTATACGTCCAGCGCCGGCAAGCCAGCATGTTGCCCGGTTTTAAAGATTTGAAGGATGCAGCGCAGCACTTCCTGTACAATCTGGGACTGCGCAAGGAACGTCCGAAGATGGGACGTTACAACTTTACCGAAAAAGCCGAATATTGGGCAATGGCGTGGGGCTTGGTGCTGATGGCTGTGACCGGCTTCATGATGTGGAACCCCATCGCGACCGCGAGTGTTCTCCCCGGTCAGGTGATCCCCGCGGCGAAAGTGGCTCATGGTGCAGAGGCGGTCCTGGCGGTATTGGCGATCTTCCTGTGGCATTTTTACCACGTTCACATCAAAGCCTTCAACAAGTCGATGTTTACCGGGAAGTTATCGCGCCAGGAAATGGAAGAAGAACACGCCGAGGAACTGGAACAAATCGAACAAGGGTTGATTCCCCCGCCGCCCCCGCCGGACGAGCAAAAAAGACGACGCACGATTTACATCCCCGTTGCGACCGTGATTTCGGCAGTATTGCTGGTTGGATTGTACTACTTCCTGACCTTTGAACAAACGGCGATCACTACCATCCAGCCGGTTTCTGCCAGAGCGGAAGGGGACATCTTTGTGCCGCAAACGCCAACCCCATTTCCCACCCGCGAACCGACTGCCACGCCAGAACCGACCCCAGAGGCTGCTCTGCCCGAGGGAGCGCTTTCCTGGAATACCGGCATTGGCAGTCTGTTTGCCCAGCGCTGCGCTGCCTGTCATGGCGCGATGGGCGGTCTGGCGCTCGACTCGTATGTGGGGTTGGTGGAGGGCGGAAGATCCGGAACGGCGGTAGTGCCGGGGAACCCGGATGAAAGCCTGATCGTCAGCCTGATCAAGGATGCCAATCACCCTGGCGATTTCGAGCCAGCGGAATGGGATGTAGTTATTCAGTGGATCCGCGAAGGGGCGCTCGAATAAATCAAGCCGTCGATCCGACGTACTGAAAACCTGGTGCTGAAAAATCGCCAGGTTTTTTGTGGCAAGGCATTTTTTATCCTTGTTGAATGGTGAAGCGGCAATCGGTGGGATGCGGTTGGTCGGGTTGGATGTGTTGCTCGATCTCAACTGGCAATTTGAGATGATTTTGCAGGATGCGGCGGTCGATGTCGCACAATTGCGGGAATTGGCGGAGCAGATTACGGTAAGGGCAGTTTTGGAGAATGATGCAAGGTCCCCCGGTGCGGGCTTCCCAGCGGGCGTGGTATTGCAGATTGTTCAATCGCTCCATCAGGCGGGCGATTCTTGACACCAACCGGGCTGACGGATTCTCGTCGGGGGGGATGATTTGGCGGCTTAAGTCGTCCACACTTTTTTCCAGATGCGCTGGTTCGCAGATCAACAACAACGTCAACGCGCCGGACAAGAGATGGACGAGCGGTTCGGGGGCAGCCTGGTGGGTAAGGGTGTAGCTGCGTGCAGGTCTGCCGCGGTGATCTTGAAGGTTTTTCGCTGGTATGGTGAAAATGAGACCGGCTTTATGCAGACGAGTGAGGTGATAGCGGATGTCAGCCGGGGTGCGCAGGAGAGCGAGCGCAATCTGGCGGGCTGTTGCGCGCGGGTGCTGGCGAAGGTAATCCAGAATCGACTGGCGGGTACGGTTTTCGTCCATGACTTGATTATATATTACGCAAAGAAAATTTGACGTAATTAGCGGTTGACAGCCCGGCGCGGGCGGGTAAAATTGAGGTATATTGCTCCAATTTGTACGGATTCCCGCTTTCCGCTTCCAATCCAGAAAGGCGGCTGCATGAAACAGGATGATTTGGCCACACCTGGTTATCCAATTCCCCCGGAGTTGGACAATCAGGTCACGATTACGACGTTGGATAAAATCTACAACTGGAGCCGAAAAAATTCGCTTTGGCCGATGATGTTTGGTCTGGCATGTTGCGCAATCGAGATGATCGGCACGGCAGCCAGCCGGTTCGATTTTTCACGGTTTGGGATGGAAGTCATGCGCCCCAGCCCGCGCCAGGCGGATTTGATGATCGTTTCGGGCACGGTGACCAAAAAGATGATCCCACAGATTGTGCGCCTGTTCAACCAGATGCCCGAACCGCGTTATGTGATTGCGATGGGCGCGTGCGCGTCGGGCGGGGGACCCTTCAAGGAGGGTTATTCGGTCGTCGCGGGAGTGGATAAATTTGTGCCGGTGGATGTGTACATCCCCGGTTGCCCGCCAACTCCCCAGGCGTTGCTGCATGGCTTTATGGTTTTAATGAAAAAAATCGAGAGACAATCCATTCGCCAGGTGTCCTGGTACCAAAAACAGCCCAGCCAGCCGCTGCCCATCCCGGTTTTGGGTCCCGACCTGATGCACCCGGATAAATATGCGTTAATTCGCCAGGTTGCTCAACAGCAGATGGAGGAACAATCAGCGGCGAATGCCCGGTCGGGGGAGCAGCCAGCATGACCGACCCGGCAACCACCCAAACCAAATCCGAAATCGAGCAGCGCTTTGACGGCATTCTGATCGCGGATGCCCGCCCCGGTTACAGCGGGTATACTCTGCCCGTCAGCCAGCTGCTTAAGGTTGCCAAAACGCTGCGGGACGAATTAGGCTACGACTTTCTCTCCTCAGTCACCGGGGTCGATTATCTGCCCGAAAATCTGATGGAAGTGGTGTACCATCTTTATCGAACCAGCGGCGGTCCGGGAGTGGTGCTGAAAACCCGCGTGAATCGCGACCAGGCGGAAGTACCCTCGCTGGTCCCTGTCTTTCCCGGGGCTGAATTTCAGGAGCGGGAAGCCTGGGATTTGCTCGGAATCCGGTTTGCGGGACACCCGGATCTGCGCCGAATTTTAACCTGGGAAGGTTTTTACGGTCACCCGCTGCGCAAAGACTGGAAAGAACCTTTTTTCGAAGAAGAAACCAAGCCATTCAAAAGCCGTTGGCCCGAGGGACGCGTCTTTCGGATCGAGGACAAGAATCCATTTCAAGACAATGTGCAATACCCGCCGGGTTTTGACCCCGAACGGTGGATTCCGGAGACCGATGAACTGTTGTATACCGGTCTGAAACGCATCGACAAGACCGGTGATCTGATCACCGAACAGGTGGTGGTTAATCTGGGTCCGCAGCATCCATCCACGCACGGTGTGTTTCGCATGGTCGCTGTCTTGGACGGTGAAACGATTGTGGATTTGAAACCGATCATGGGTTATTTGCACCGCAATCATGAAAAAATTGGCGAGCGCAACACCTACCTGCAGAATATGCCGTTTACCGACCGGCTGGATTACGTTTGCTCGATGAGCAACAATTTTGGGTATGCCCTGGCGGTGGAAAAACTGATGGGCATCCAGCCGCCGGAGCGGGCGGAATACATTCGCGTGATCATGGCGGAGTTGACCCGCTATTTGAACCACATCTTTGCAATCGGATTTTTGTTGAACGACCTGGGCGCCTTCTTCACGCCCATGCTATATGCGCTCGAAGAACGGGAACTGATTCTGGACGTGTTCGAGGCGGTTTCCGGCTCGCGGATGATGTGCAATTACTTCCGCTTTGGCGGGGTGGTGCGGGACGTTTCCGAAGATACGCTCGATCAAATTCGCCGCCTGGTGCTGGAGCGGCTGCCGCGAAAACTGGACGAGATGGATGCCTTCATCACGCATAATGAAATTGTGCGCGGGCGCTGTGAAGGGGTCGGGGTGCTCAGCACGGAGGATGCCATCTCGCTGTCAGCCTCCGGACCAGTGCTGCGCGCTTCCGGCGTGCCGTATGATGTCCGCCGCGCAGACCCGTATGGCATCTACGACCGGTTCGAATTCGATGTGCCGGTACGCTATCATGGAGATATCTACGACCGTTACCTGCTGCGCTTGGACGAGATGCGGCAAAGCCTGCGAATTTTGCGCCAGGCGTTGCGTGATATTCCCCAAGGCGCGGTCATGAGCGGCAAGCCACAGTATCAGGTGCGTGTTCCGGTGGGAGAGGCATTTGGACGGGTGGAAGCACCCAAAGGAGAGTTGGGGTATTATGTGGTATCCAACGGCAAGCCCAATCCCTGGCGTTACCACGTCCGCGCGCCAACGTTCATCAACCTGACCAGCCTGGCAACCATGTGCCGCAACCAAAAAATTGCGGATGTGGTCACCATCCTGGGCTCGATCGATATCGTTCTTGGTGAAGTGGATCGCTGATCTGCGGAAGGATGGAGGCAGCATGATTTCCGGATTTGGCGTATTACGCGGATTGTGGACAACCTTCCGGCATTTCGTTAATACCTATCTCGAAGACCTGAAAAAAGGAAAACAGCGTTATTTCACCCCGGAAGGGATCGATTTGCGGCGCAGTCCAGACGTGGAAGGCATTTTCACCGTGCAATACCCGGAGGAAAAATTACCTGTCCCGGAGGAGTTTCGCTACATACCGTTTCTGGTCTACGACGAGGGCGTCAATGGTGAGAAGGAAATCCGCTGCACCTCGTGTGGGATTTGCGCCAAGGTTTGCCCGCCGCAATGCATTTGGATTGTGCGTACCAATGATCCCGAAACCGGCAAACCCATTCCCCAGCCGGCGGAATTTTATATCGATGTGGACATTTGCATGAACTGCGGTTTTTGTGCGGAATACTGTCCCTTTGATGCTATCAAGATGGATCATGATTATGAAATTGCCTCGTACGACCGGCGCGCAGAACATATCTTCAATCTGGGGCGGTTGAGCAAACCGGCGTCGTACTATGCCAGTATCCGCCCAGCCAATTTTGCTCGCGAGGAAGCTGCGCGGGCGGAAAAAGAAGCCCAAAAGGCGGCTGCCCGAAAGCCGGCGGCAAGTTAATCTTTCGAGGAAGTCAGACAACATGTATAATAGCGATACAGATGTGATGTTTCCCCCGCGTGTAATCAGCCATTTGCGCACTTTACGTGGCGCCGAATGGCAGCAACTGGTCGACCAGGTGACCGAAGCAGATGACCGCCTGGTCGAACGAGCCGCCTTTACCCTGATGATGGTACGAATGGGTGGCTGCCAAACCTGTTCCATCGATTCGTACCGGGGAATGCGCGGTTGTTCGATGTGCGCGCGGCAAACTATTCGCCGCTTTCGCGGGTCTGACCACGACCTGGTGACCCAATTCGAGCAATGCAGAAGCGAAGTGCTTCGTTTTATCAACAAAGCCTGAAATCATGGATAGAAAGGTCTTTTATTAATGAATCCCAGTCCGATCAACAAGGATGCTGTCCTGGCAGCCTTGAGCAAAGTCCAGGAGCCGGAGTTGCACCAGGACCTGGTTACGTTGAATATGGTGCACAACCTTGAATTCGAGGATGGCTTGGTTAAGTTCGACATTATCCTGACCACACCGGCGTGCCCGCTGAAAGGAAAGATCGAACACGAAGCCCGCCAGGCGGTACTGGCGGTTGAGGGGGTTAAAGGCGTGGAGATTCGTTTCGATGCCAACGTGCGCAGCGATGGACGCAACCGGGGGGTGATGCAGATCCCGGTCAAGAATGCGGTCGCGGTCGCCTCTGGAAAGGGCGGGGTCGGTAAAACGACGGTGGCGGTCAACCTGGCGGTTGCGCTGGCGCAAAGTGGGGCACGGGTTGGGCTGCTGGATGCGGATATCTATGGTCCGAATGTCCCGCGCATGATGGGGG
>JBBIQB010000107.1:0-11150 GCA_037442545.1 Bellilinea sp. | reverse complement strand
GATGGTCACGATTGCTGGTATCTTCCTTTGGTCACAGTTTGCATACAGACCCTAAAGCGACAGCCGCTGCTCAAAACGGATGACGAGCTGGTTGAGGATCAGCACCCAACTGAAAATTGGGGTGGTCATCTTCTTGACGATGTCCCGGTTGGCCAGAAAGAGCAGCTTGCGGACGGCATCTCCCGATGGGAAAGCGCCCTTGGATTTTATAATCTTGCGCAGCTGACGGTTATATCCCTCCACGGTGTTGGTGGTGTAGATCAGGCGGCGGATCTCCGCCGGAATAGGTTTTGACGCGCTGGCTGGCTTTTTCCTCCAGCCCGGTGTCGCGCAGGACGTCCTCGATGCGCTGGCGCAGTCCCGCGCCGCCCAGTCCGTACATCTGACCCCAGAAGAGCAGGTTTTCGCGCGCGGAGAGGTCTTCGTACAGCGCGATTTCCTGGGGAACGATGCCGATCGCTGCGCGCACGGCGTACGGCTGGCGGACAATCGAGTGACCGTCGATCAACGCATCCCCGGAGGTGGGGGGAAACAGGGTGGATAGCATCGAGATGGTGGTGGTTTTTCCAGCGCCGTTGGGGCCCAGCAGGCTGAAAATCTCACCCTGCTCGACCTTAAAGGATATACCTTTAACCGCGGTTAGATCGCCGTAACGCTTGGCCAAGTTTTCAACTTGAAGAATCGGAGGCATGCCAACCTCCAGGGGAAAACAGTTTACCTGTTAATTATACTCATGGTTCGGTCAAAATTTGGACAGGAAATGAAAAAAGCGATAAGCTAACCGCATGACAAACGAACTGAATATAACGACAGAACAAGTGGACGATATGATATTCCGGTGTTGATGGCGCAAGGCAAGAAAATAGGCATTCCAGAGCTTCTGGATCGGTATTTCGTGCCACACGGGAACTGGCAAGGGACGAGTCTTGGCTGGACCGGCTTGGTGTGGCTGAGTCACATTCTTTCGGAAGGCGATCACCGGTTGAATCAGGTGGAGGGGTGGGCGGAAAAACGCCTGCGCACGCTGAAAGCGAGCACGGGGCAGCCGGTGCGAGGGGGTGAATGGAGCGATGACCGGTTGGGGATCGTGCTGGATGAACTGGCGGATGATGAAAAATGGTCGGCGTTTGAGAGCGATCTGAACCGGTAGACCTTCCGGGTATATGATCTGAGTCCACGGCGAGTGCGCCTGGACAGCACCACAGCGAGTGGGTACTGGGCAGTAACCGAAGAAGGGCTGTTTCAGTTTGGGCACAGTAAAGATCACCGGCCCGATCTGCCGCATGTCAAAGTGATGCTGTCGGCGCTGGATCCAATGGGGATGCCGGTAGCAACACAAGTCGTACCTGGGCAGCGGGCGGATGGTGGATTGTACATTCCGGCGATCCAGCCGGTGAGCCCTTGCGCTGGTTGAGCCTGTCGAAGCCAGCGACAGGGCGGGAGGTTGCCGCGGGCGCTGACGCCGGGTAAACGGGCTCAGGCGCGCAGACGCGCCCCGCTCTGCTCCAGGCGGCGGATGATGCGCTGGCGTACTTGGGTGGCTTCGGCGGCGCTCAGGGTATGGTCATCCGCCTGGTAGGTCAGGCTGTACGCCAGGCTCTTGTTGCCCGTGCCGATCTGCTCGCCGCGGTAGATGTCGAACAGGCGCACGGCGGTCAGCAGCCTTCCGCCGCCCTGCCAGATGGCTGCCTCGATCTCGGCTGCCGGGGTGCTTTCGGGGACGATGACGGCGATGTCCTCCAGCACCGGCGGGAAGACCGGCACCGGGCGGGTATCGCGGCGCGGCTGTGCCAGCGCGGTGATCCGCCCCAGGTCGATCTCGGCTGCCAGCACCGCCGGGGCGAGGAAGTCGTACTGCTGTTTGACCAGCGGGTGCAGTTCGCCGAACACGCCCAGCTCACTCTCGCCGCAGCGCACTACGGCACACTTGCCGGGGTGAAAGGCGGGGTGTCCGGCAGGGATGAACACGCACTCGGGCAGGCGCAGTTCGTCCAGCAATATTTCGAGAACGCCCTTGAGGTCGAAGAAGTCGAAGCGGGCAGGCGCGCCGCCATCCCAGCTGGGCGGCTGGCGCAGCCCACTCAGCGCAATCGCAAGGCGCAGCGGCTCTTCGGGCAGCGCGGCTTCCACGCGGGGCAGGAAAACCGGTCCAATCTCGAACAGCGCCAGGCGTTCACTCAGGCGGGCGTTCTTTTCCAGCGCGTCCAGCAGCGAAGCCAGCAGCGAGCGGCGCATCACTGCCCGTTCGGGGGTGATCGGGTTGCGCAGGCTCAGGTAGACCGGCGCGGGTGGGCGCGAGTCGGGCGGGTAGAGGCGGGCTTCGTGTTCCGGCGAGGTCATGCGGAAGCTGACCACCTCCTGCAAGCCGAGGCGCACCAATGCGCCGCGCGCGCGGTTTTCAAGTTCCAGCGCCGGGTCGGAGCGTGGCGGGGGCAGCGGGTCTGCCAGGCGAGTGGCGGGGATGCGCTCGTAGCCGTACACACGGGCGATCTCCTCGATCAGGTCGGCTTTGCCGGTCTCGCCGCTGCCGATGTCCAGGCGGTGTGGCGGGGTGACGGCGCGCACGCTGTCGCCTTCCACCTGGCAGGTGAATTCCAGCCGGGTGAGGATGGCGGCAATTTCCGCCGGGCGGAGCTCGACCCCCAGCAGGCGGCGCACGTCGGCGCTGGTCAGGCTGACCGGCGGTTGTTCGGGCGGCAGCGGGTATTCGTCCACCAGCCCGGCATACACCTGCCCGCCACTCCATTCCGCCATGCGGCGCAGGCACAGCACCACCCCTTCCTGCGCCAGGGCAGGGTGTACCCCGCGCGAGAAGCGGTAAGCGGCTTCGGAATTGAGCCGCTGCGAGAAAGCCGTGCGGCGGATGTTGATATAGTTCCACGCCGCGCCCTCCAGCAGCACCGTGCGGGTTGCCGCCGAGACTTCGCTTTCCAGCCCGCCCATCACCCCGGCGATGGACAAGGGTCCGGCAGTGTCGCACACCAGCACGGTGAACGGCTCCAGGCTGCGCTCCACGCCGTCCAGGGTGGTCAGTTTTTCGCCCGGCTGGGCGGTGCGGGTGAGGATGGTCGGCGGCTGCCCCGCGGCGCGCTGCGCCAGCACGTCGTAATCGAAGGCGTGCAGCGGCTGACCCAGCTCGAGCATGACGTAATTGGTTGCGTCTACCACGCTGTTGATCGGGCGCATGCCAGCCAGGCGCAGGCGGCGCTGCACCTGGTACGGGCTGGGCTGCGGCGTGACGCCCTCCACCAGCCCAAGCACGAAGCGCGGGTTGAACTCCGGCTGGGTGATGCGGATGGCGGCTTTGCCGCGCACGGCGGGCGCATCCGCAGGCAGCTGGGCGGACGGGCGGCGCAAGGGTTTGCCGGTCACGGCAGCCAGTTCGCGCGCCACGCCCACCAGGCTGGCATTGCGGATCATGTTGGGCAGGATGGAGACTTCGAACACGGCGTCGCCCATGTATTCCACCAGCGGCGCGCCGGTGGGGGCGTTGTCATCCAGCGCGATGATGCCTTCGTGTTCGTCCGAGATGCCCAGTTCCTTCTCCGAGCAGACCATCGAGAACGAGTCGACCCCGCGAATTTTGGCGCGCTTGAGCGTGGTCAATACCTGCCCGGGCTGGTGACCGTCGTAGATGCGTGCGCCTTCGCGGGCGTAGGCAACCTTGATCGGCTTGGGCAGCGCGCCGATGCCCTTGTACTTGAACAGGTTGGGCGCGCCGGTGAGCACGATGATCTCACCCGTGCCGTCGTTCAGGCGGCACAGCACCAGCCGGTCGGCGTTGGGGTGAGGCAGCACCTCGTCGATCTGGGCGACGACGATCTTGTCCGCCTGCCAGGAAATGCCGCTGACCTTGATCTCGCGCGGGGCGGCGGCGGGCGCGCCTGCGTAGGGGTCGGGCAGTCCAACCAACAGGATTTCCTCGACCTCCAGCCCGACCTGGGTCAGGGTTTTTGCTAGTTCCAGCAGCGGTAGATCAATATCGATGTAGTCTTTCAACCAGGAAAGCGGAATTTTCATCAGAACTGCTCCAGGAAACGGATGTCATTTTGCCAGAAGTAGCGGATATCCTCGATGTGGTGTTTGAGCATGGCGATGCGCTCGGGTCCCAGCCCGGCGGCAAAGCCGGAATAAAGCGCCGGGTCGTAACCGCCGTTTTGCAGTACCACCGGATGTACCATGCCGCAGCCGCCGATCTCCAACCAGCCGCCGCTGCGGCACACCGCGCAGCCCTTGCCGCCGCAGATGAAACATTCCATGTCCACCTCGGCGCTCGGCTCGGTGAAGGGGAAGTAGGACGGGCGCAGGCGGGTGCGGGCGTGCTCGCCGAACATGCGCCGTGCGAAGGCTTCGAGCGTGCCTTTCATGTCTCCAAAGGTGATGCCGCGCCCGACGGCGAGCAGTTCGATCTGGTTGAACTGCATCTCGTGGCTGGCGTTGACCTGTTCGAAGCGGTAGACCATGCCGGGCAGGATGACGCGGATGGGGTTGGGCGCCATCTCGTGCATGGCGCGGATTTGCCCGGGCGAGGTGTGGGTGCGCAATATCACGCCGGGGGTGGTGGTGTGGAAGGTGTCCCACATATCGCGTGCCGGGTGGTGAGCCGGTATGTTGAGCAGTTCGAAGTTGAGTTGGTCGCTTTCCACCTCGGGCGAGCGGTAAATTTGAAAGCCCATCTCGATGAAGATGGCACAAATCTCCTCCAGCGCCTGGGTGGCGGGGTGGGCGCGCCCCAGCGGCGGGCGGCGCCCTGGCAGGCTGATATCCAGGCGTTCGGCAGTCAGTTTGCGCTGCAGCGCGGCATGATGCAGCGCGGCGCTGCGTTCTTCCAGCGCCTGTTCCAGCGCGGTTTTGACCTGGTTGGCTTGCTGCCCGACCTGCTGGCGCAGTTCCTTAGGGATACCCCCCATGCGGGCGAAGACCTGCATCACCGGCGCGCTGCGCCCCAGGTGGGCGGTGCGCCAGGCAGCCAGCCCGTCCTCGTCTTGCAAACTGTGAAGGGCGTCCAGCCCGTCGCGCAGGATGCGCTGCAGTTCTTCGATTGTGTTGGCGGTGTCGCTCATTCATACCTCCGCAGTGGATTGGTGGGTGCAACAAAAATCCCGTCCCGGGCAAGGGACGGGAGCGATTCCCGTGGTACCACCCTGCTTGGCTGCCGCAGGGCAGCCCGCTCAGCCCAACGGTCACCCTGGTGGGGGCGGCGATTGGCGCGCCGGTTAACGCTGGCGGTGCGGCGCGGACTAGTGGCTCGCGAAGAGCGTTCACCCGCGCGGCTCGGGAGGGAACTTCGACCGGTTTCCATCCAGCGCGGGTTGCAGTCTTTGCCCGCGCCTCCCTGGCGGCTTCCGCCGGTTTACTTTCCTCCGTCACAGCCGGTTGGCGGATCAGGTTGAGTTTATTATCTACAAGTTTCGCGACTTGTCAAGGTGGCAGGCAGGTGTCAGGTGTCATGCATCTGTCATGCGATTCCTTGACACTCCCCCGTGTTGATCTTATAATAATGGGCGCGTTCCTCGATAGCTCAATCGGCAGAGCGGGCGGCTGTTAACCGCTAGGTTGGAGGTTCGAGTCCTCCTCGAGGAGCCTTTTTCTTTTAACACGGCGGGTTGCAGCCCCCGGAAGGGGGTGATTGGTCTCTCTTCCCTTGCATGAAGAGAAAGCGCGTCTCCGCCAGATTCTCCCGCGATTAGGGGGGAGGTTGAGCGAATTGATTGCGGCTGAACTATTTTTTGTCATCAGCCGCTTCATTCGGTGATTGGCGCAAATCAACTTTCATTTTTACAGCGGAAGAAAAAGAACGTTTTTAAGTTTCTATACGTTAAATTTTATCCACTCCCGGGACAGTTGAACACCTTGAAATGAGTGGATTTCGATATAATCAATTGATTTTATACCGGCGCGTTTGAAGATGTTTATGAATTGGAGGCAGTTTGGATCGGTATCTTAAAGCGTATAAATGGTCAAATATCTTTGCCATGTTGCGTAATTTAAGATCTGAACCCCGCATCTGCTCAGATCATTTCAGCCATCGCCTGGTGGTGATAACCGGTGCTACATCCGGGATCGGTTATGCCACTGCAAAAAAATATGCCTCACACGGAGCAGACCTTTTAGTCATCAATCGAAACAAGCAAAAAACGAAAATGCTCTGCGAATCTCTGAAGAACGAATACAACGTGAATTGCGACTATATCCTGGCTGACTTTTCCAATTTGTCGGATATTCATTCGGCAGCGGATGAATTGTTGAACATGGATCGGAGTATTGATGTCCTGATTCACAATGCCGGTATTTACAACACCATCAGGATCGATACGGCGGATCATCTGGAGGCAGTATTTCAAACCAATTACCTGAGTACTTTTATTTTGAATTATTCTCTCAAAGAAAAATTCCGCAATCAGGCTGGTGGACGAATTTTATTTGTCAATTCCGAGGCTTACCGGTTCGCTGTGTTTGGTCTGAATTTCGATGATCTCGGGTGGAAGCGAAGGCGCTATTCGGGCATAAAAAGCTACGCATCCGCCAAACTGGCACAATTGCTTTCTATGCTCAAACTCAACCAGTATTTTCAAGAGAGCGGGGTAACGATTAATGCCATGCATCCCGGCAACGTGAAAACCAACAGTGGACAAAACAATGGAAGGCTGTATAAATTTTTCAAAAAAATACTGGTGGATCGCAATGCGCAGCCCGTGGATAATGCTGCTGAAGCATTGTATTACCTGGGTGTTTCGGATGAAGTGGCACGGAGTTCGGGGAAGTTTTTCAACCTGACCACCGAAGAGGAACCCGCCCCTCCAGCATTGGACATGGCGGCTGCAGAAAAATTATGGGAGATCAGTTTAGCATTGGGTGGATTCCATGAGAAAAAATGATGCGAAAATCGTAATTGTCGGGGCAGGGATGGCAGGTCTGACAGCGGCAACATACCTGGCGAAAGCCGGATACAAGGTGTTGCTGTTGGAAAAGAACGACAGATGCGGAGGGTTGCTGGGCACACTACATTACAACGGGTTTTATTTTGATTCGGGCCCAAGAGCGTTGGTCAATTCAGGCATTGTAAAACCAATCTTGAAGGAATTGGGCATCGAGTGGGAGTATTTTAACAATACCATCTCGATTGGCATCGAAGACCATCTTTTTCGAGTAAGTTCGATTCATGATCTGGGAGAATACCAGCGCATATTGACGGAGCTATATCCGGATGATCAGAAAGATATCCACAAGATCATCGCTGCGGTGAATGAGTTATCCGAATACACCCGAGTGATCTATGAATTTGATAATCCGTATTTCGGCGATGTGTTTAGCAACAAGGAATATGTCTTAAGAAAATTACTGCCATGGACGTTTAAATTCTTGCGGGCTTTAAGAAAGTTCAATCAGTACAAGATGCCGATGGAAGATTTTCTTTCTCGGTTGACCCGCAATCAATCCCTCATCGACATCCTCATCCAGCACTTTTTCAAGAATACGCCCACATATTTTGCCCTTGGGTATTTTTATGTTTACCTGGACTATTTTTACCCAAAGGGCGGAACCGGTATGTTGAAGGACTTGTTGGTGAAAAAAGTGAACGAATGGGGTGGACAGATCAAATTGAACAGCAAGGTCACCCGTGTCATTCCATCTCAATCGAAGGTCGTGGATCATCAAGGGAACGAATACCCGTATGACCGTTTGATCTGGGCAGCGGATCTCAAAACGTTCTATCGCAGCCTGGATGCGGTCGGGTTGAATCCCCAAATTAATCGCCAATTGGAAGTAGAGAAACGGGCAGAATCCGTATTTCTCCTGTTTATCGGTGTCAACCGCCCACCAGCATACTTTAATGAACACGGCGGGGAACACCTATTTTTCACCCCCTCCCGGCAGGGGTTGGGTGAAACGAGCCGGACTCGGCGGGTGCAGATCCTTAATGATTTTGACCGGGTATCAAAAAGCGAGGTGATCGAGTGGCTCGACAGCTATTGCGATCTGAACACGTACGAAATATCCATCCCGGTTCTGCGCGACCGTTCGCTGGCTCCTGAAGGACAGACCGGTATGATGGTCAGCTGCCTTTTTGACTACCAGATGGTCAAAAATATCGAAACCGCGGGCTGGTACGATGAATTCAAGGAACGGGTGGAAAAAAGGATTTTAAGTAATCTATCGAAAACCCTTTACAAGGATATCGAGCGGGATATCCTTTTCAGGTTTTCCTCCACGCCAGTAACCATCAACACCATATCGGGTAGTTCGGAAGGGGCGATCACCGGATGGTCTTTTGAAAACGAACCGCCGGTCATTTATAATCTCACCGATATTGGAAAATCGGTTTTTACCGCGCTCCCGAATGTTTATAAAGCCGGACAATGGGCGTATGCCCCGGCTGGCGTGCCCATAGCCATGCTGACCGCCTGGCATGCCTATCAAAAAATTATCCAGCAGTTAAAGTAGAAATTAATCATGACAAGGATCGTGCTGCTGGCTTTTATTCTGCTGGAAATTTCCAATGTGGTGGCGTTGTATTTCTTCCCGGGATCGAAAAAAGCCAACGCATTGGGGGTGTTCTCTGCCTGGGAGAAGTCCAAACAGTACCCCGAGATCCATGACCTGGTGCGTTATCTGGTCTATTGGGTGGCGGGGGCAAAGCTGATTTTTCTCGTTCTGTTGAGTTTTATCGTGATGTTCGCCGACCTTAATCTGCAGCGCTTGAGTCTGCTTGCGCTGGGACTTGCAACATTTGCCTTCTTTTGGCGCATGTTCCCATTGGCGCGAAAAATGGATCGCGAGGGTCGAATTCACCCCAGGAATTACTCGCTCGTGTTGGGGGGCATGATCGTTGCGATGATTGTGCTGTTTGTTGCGGGCGCATTCATCGGGATATAAGACCTGCTATTAGGAGTCAAGAGGCAATTATGGCTTTCCGAACCTCATACGGGCGGTTCTCCTTGAGGATCGTGTAAATTCGGATCAGCAGCTTGCGGCAGACAGCCCCCAGCGCGGTTCCGTGCGCTTTTCCCTCTTTCCGCTTTTTCTCATAGTAAATCTTCAGTTCTTCATTGTGATGGATGCACATCGAGGCCGCCTGCCACAGCGCCAGCCGCAGATACGGCGAGCCGCGTTTGCTCATGTGCATTTGAGTTGCCTGGAACTGCCCGGATTGGTGCACGGTGGCATCGATGCCCGCATAGGCTACCAGCTTATCTTGGCTCTCAAAGCGGTTTACATCCCCAATCTCCGCCAAAATCGCCGCTCCGGTGACCGCCCCGACCCCCGGGATGCTGGTGATGTGCTGCGGGATCTGCGCCATCGGCGCCTCCTCGGCGGCATCCACTTCTGCTTGCTGGGTCTCTAGCAGATCAATCTGCGCCAGCAGGCAGCGCATTTCCACCTGCGCGGCGTCCGCCAGGAAACCCACCCCGATCGACTGTTTGGCCTGTGCCTGGACCTGTTTTGCCTTTTCCTGGCCAAATCGTCCCCGGCTGGTGGTGACCAGCAGATCGGTCAGTTCTTGCAGATCGAGATCCGCGAATTCCTGGGCAGAGACCGCTTCTTGCAGCAGCGCGCGCGAGGATTGGACGAATACGCTCGAAAATAGCTTCTCGTACTCCGGGAAGACCCGGTCGAGGATGGTCACCAGCTTGCGTTTGCAGTCACCAATCTGCTCCGAGAGCCAGAAGCGGAAGCGGCTGAGTTCGCGCAGTTGCAGCAGGACCGGGATGTTGCGGGAGGAAGCGGGGACATTGGCGATGCGCACAAAATCGGCGATCCAGACGGCGTCCGTGCGGTCGTTTTTCACTTTGCGCACACCGCTCTTGCGGTAGGCGGCGATCTGCATGGGGTTGATGACCACCACCGAGAAACCATACCGAGTGAGCACATCGTACAGCGACAGCCAGTAATGCCCGGTGGCTTCCAGCCCGACGGTCACCTCGCCGCCCAACTGATCGAGCGCGTCGACCAAAAAGGTCAGCCCGGTATGGGTATTCTCCACCTCAAACACGGCTTTGTACACCTGGCCGCGTTCATCCAGGATCACCACGGCATGTTTGCGCTTGGCGACGTCGATGCCACAGTAATAGGCCATTGCAGTACCTCCATTTGTGCATTTCCCGAAGCGAGGCGACCTCAGGGGCCACGAGTCTCTCAGCCTAGTTCGTTTTGCGCCGCATGACCGGCGACCTGCTTATTCGAGACCTCTCATGGCGCTGAGGCGGTAGTCTTATCTACGAGGCTTGCCCTCAGGGTCGTACCCACCGACCTCAGCTTCGTCATAATCAGCGCGGACTAATCCCGCGCCGAGATGATTGTATGTGTCAGCTTCTTGCAAATCATTTCACGTTTTTCTCTGAAGTATTCTGTTCTTAAGGTGCATAGTAACAGGTATACAGCCTTTGCCGAGCTAACTCAAATTACATGACATTTGGAAAGCGAGCGGAAGTGACTTCCTTAATTTCCAGTCCTTCTTATAAAATCTTCTCCTGCTTCACGAATATCATAATCTGAACTTTGGTATGCCCTTCGTGCTAATCTAACAGTAAGATTGCGATCAAGCAGGAAGAACAGTTCCAAAAACCTTCGGTATTCATCAAAGCCACCATCAGATAAATACATTTCAGATGCCTCTTCGATATGATCCAAAACCCATTGCCTTGGTAATCTTAAAACCGATTCTCTTACTACATTGATACCTCCGTGGGAGAAACTTGAAAGAAGTATTAATTCCGGGAACAATGACTGTAACTCTTCAGCCTGTATGTAAGGTAGAAGGTAAATTGCTGTTGTTCGGTGAGGCCCTCGTAGCGCCTGTTTCATTATCTTGATTCGATCATTGTCGCTGTTTAGAAAATCCTGAACAGCATTAATAAACTCGTAATGAGTCTCTAATACCTTTTGCCATTTTTCATCCATTGTTTCGCTCATTGTTTGCCTGCATATATCCAAGGTAATTCCCGAAAGTTCCTCGAAAATTGGTCAAAACTCATTCTATTTGAAGGATATATTGTATGATGGGTAGCAGGATGCGGACTAGATGGTATGACAGTCTTACCATCTGCAACAACCCTGATGCCATCCGGAAGTTGAGTTCCTGCTGGTAACCTATAATAACGTGAGTTCGGGATAAGACGAGGATCTCCAAAAGGGAGTAGACTTTTGTC
>JBBIQB010000106.1:0-11203 GCA_037442545.1 Bellilinea sp. | reverse complement strand
AGGCACAATTGGGTATCTGGGCAAAACCATGATCAATATTCCGACCCAGGTATTGGCGGTTGATCCGCGCGATCCACAGCCTGAGATCATTCGCAAAGCCGCCCAATCGATCAACGCAGGCGAACTGGTCGCCTTTCCAACCGAAACCGTGTACGGCTTGGGCGGCAACGCGCTCGATCCACACGCGGTGCAGCGCATCTTTCTTTCCAAAGGCAGACCCGCCAACGACCCTCTAATTGTCCATATTGCAGGCATCGACTGGATCGAGCGCGTGGCTGTGAGAATTCCTGCCAAAACCGAACGGCTGGCTCGCGAATTTTGGCCCGGCCCCCTCACCCTCATTTGCCCGCGCAAGGAGACGGTTGCGCTTGCCGTAACCGCCGGCGGCGAGAAAGTTGCCGTGCGTGCTCCGGCTCACCCGGTTGCCCAAGCTCTTCTGCGAGCAGCAGATACGCCCATTGCCGCCCCTTCGGCGAATCGCTTTGGTCACACCAGCCCAACCCAGGCGTCCCATGTCTGGGATGATCTGGCTGGCAGAGTGGAATTGATCCTGGACGGCGGTAAATGCCCGATCGGGCTTGAATCGACCGTGCTCGACCTGAGCGTGGATCCCCCGGTAATCTTACGCCCCGGCGGAATAACCCGCGAAAACCTTGAGCGCGTAATTGGTGAAGTACACCTGGCGTCCCGATCCAAGCCCGGTGGATATTCCGAACAACCCTCGTCGCCAGGAATGCTGGATCGGCATTATTCGCCCGCTGCCCGGTTAATTCTGGTTGCTTCCAACAACCGCCAGGCAGCGGTTGAACGGATTCGCGCGCTGCTCCAGGCACATATTCTGGAAGACATCAAGGCTGGCGTGCTGACCGTAAACGAGGAAATCCACCAGTATTCAGATTTGAATGTTGAAATCATCACCCTGGGCTCCATTCTCGATCTTAGTCAGATCGCGACGAATTTATTCGCCGGTATGCGCACCCTCGAACAGGCTGGAATTGAGGTGATTCTAATCACCGATTTCGGTCAAAAAGAGCTCGGGCTTGCGATTCACGACCGGCTGAACCGGGCTGCCACCCAGGTCATTCACCTGGAGTAAACCAAAACAAACCTACCGACCGACCGGCAATAAAAACACCAGCAAGCCGAAACTTGCTGGTGTTTTGGTCACAGGGCGCAGCGATCAGGGACGATCGATTTCGAAGCGCGGCGAATTCCAGGTTTCCCAATGCGCCGGGTTGTTGGGACCACCCAGGGCTTTGAGCACCGAGAGTTTTAGGTAGTAGACGCCATCCGGCACTTCAAAAGTGCTGGCTCCGGCGAATGTCTTGCCGTCCCATGGGAAGGCGAAGAAGCCTGCCGAGGTGCTGTTGCGCGGGAAGAACGAATCGTCATAGGCATGGAACCAGTAGCGATCCGGTCCTTTGCTCATCACCTGGTAGACTTCCACCTTGAACTTCCGTGACTGATGATCCAGGTGCACCAGCAGGTAAGGAATATCAACTCCCTGCATGGAGAACCACCACATCGGATCATCGGTGAGTTTGTAGTACGAACCGTCGAAGAGCGTCGCCAACCACGGGAAGCCAAACTGAGTCGGCGTCAGCACCTGAATCGACTGGTAGTCTCCGATGAAACCAGCATACGGCACCCGGTACACCTGACCGCCCTCATTCAGCGGGGTCAACACGATATAGCCGCCGTACTGCCCTTTGTCAGGTGATGCGGGCGGGGTTACGGTGACCGTGACTCGCGCTTTGGTTCGCGGCTTGATGGTCACTTTCTCCTGGCTGAAGGAAACCGAAGCAAAACTGATGTTGAAGGCTGGGGAAAACGTACTGCCGTGAGTACCGAGCGCGGGCACATGCGAGAGCGTGAAGCTGACATCCGTATTGCCTTCGTTGGCAATCGTCAGCGTCCGCACAGCCGGACCGCTCTGGCTTTCACCTAGCGCCAGTTTGGAAGGTTCCACCTTGACTGTGGACAAAATCACGCTGGGGATATCCAGCATGCCGGCACCCTGGCGGTGAACATTGTCCAGGAAGCCAAGACCAGGATTGCCCCACCAGACCGCCGGATCTGCCGAGTTCTGCAGCATGGTTCGCACCACACCGGCGGGTGTATTCGGGCGGGCTTGCAGCAGCAGCGCCACAGCACCAGCCACGTGCGGCGCGGACATCGAGGTGCCGCTCAGGGTGGCGTATCCACCCAGCTCCAGCGGATAGGTCGAATAGATCAAACCGCCGGGTGCACCGATATCCGGTTTCACACTAAGATCCGGCGCCAAGCCGTAAGAACTGAACGAGGAGATCAGCCCGCCGGTCGGGTTGGGGAAGGATCCGGATTGGTCGCTCCAGGTCAGATTCACTGCTCCCGATGCCAGCCGGGAGTTGATTAATGCGCCTTCCGTGTCGGAGACCGTCACCACGGGGATGGTGATTGCCGGCGTTCCGGCAACCGTCGCGCTCAAACGCCCCGCGACGTTGTTGTAGAGAACCACACCAATCGCGCCGGCTGATTGAGCGTTGAATGCCTTTGTATAGAAGGTACATCCGCCGCGCCGGATCAGCGCAACCGTACCATTCAGGCTGCCTGCGGGTAAGGCGGCGCAGGCATCTGCTGTGCTGGTCACCGTTCCGGTGCGCGACATTGGGAAACTGCCGGATGTCGGCGGCAACGGAGAGCCGGTAGCGGGCGCATAGCCGATCGCAGTTCCGTCCGGGCTAATCATGAACAAGGGCAGGAAGATATCGGTGTTGTCGAAGGAGGCAACCCCAATCACCTGATTACCCAAACCCGGCGTACCTGCTGAATAGACACCATTGGCGCCGCTGTTGCCGATCGAAGCCACAACCACCATACCGCGTTTCACCAGGCGGTCGGCTGCCTGGGCGGTTGGGTACTGCGGCCACTGGAAGGCAGAGCCGAGGCTCATGTTCAGAACCTGCATGCCGTCATCCAGGGCGCGTTCCATCGCGGCGATCATAATGTCGGATGTGGTCGAACCCTGGCAGCCAAACACGCGGTATGCGCCAAAGGATACCTCGGGCGCAACACCTTTGATGACGCCGTTCGCGCCAACGATCCCCGCGACGTGCGTTCCGTGTCCGCCGCAGTCATCCGGGTCAGGATCGGGCACAGCGATCGGATTATACGTTGGACTTGTGGGGTCTGCATTGAACAGGTCGCCGACAAAGTCCCAACCGGTGAACACGCGGCAGCCGGGACCAAAACATCCACCCAGATCAGGATGGTTATAGTCGATACCGGTATCCATCACCGCGACCTTGACGCCCTTGCCGGTAAAGCCCATCTCGCTCTGAGCAATATCCGCGCCGGTCATCGCCAACGCGCTAATCAGTTCCGGGCTGGGATTATCCACCGGTTCGGGCAGCAGGATCGTCTCAACCGGGTAAATCGCCTTTACCCCCGGAATGCGGAACAATTTGGGCAGTTCGGTGGGGCTGATCTGGATCGAAATCCCGTTCCACAGCCGCTCGAAGGAATAGCGTTCGGTAAATTCCACCCCGGCGCGGTTGGCATTGACGCGGAAGTTTTGTTTTTCCGCGCGGATTGTCGTCAACCTGCCGCCATCCGCGGTGGGCGAGCCGTTGAATTCAACGAACCATAACTGGGGGGTTTCGTCGATCATCTCCCCGGTATCCGTAGAGTAAACCGGATAGAGGGGCTCCAGGGGCCCCCCATCATTAGCGGTTGCCGGTTGAATCATGGTCGCGAACAATGCCAGGATCAACAGGCTTGAAAAAACCAAACGTTTAAACATAATCCTCCTCCAGCCTTATTGATGATTGAATAGATTTGGACACCATAAGCGCTTCAAATTGGATAGAGTTTCGATGTATACCCACCTCCCTTTTTGCCCTTCCTGAAATTAAGAACAAAAAAACTGCGGAAGGGAATGGTCACCTTCGGCAGTCTGGCAATCTGATCACTCAGACCCATAACTTTGCGCCCCCACCTCGCGATGGGTTTGCCGGTTCGGGTATTTATTTGGTTTTTCTACGTTCACAATCTAGATTTATTTTACAATAAAACTCAAAGACTTCAAGTCCTGTCAACTTAATATTTCCAATTCAATTCGGAAGTGTTCGTCACCCGGTGTAGTAATCTTCCACGTGGATTGTGCGTTTTTCCAGACGTGCTGTCTCGGCGGCAAAGGCAACCAGATGACTCGCCAGGGCTTCACGGGCGGCTTGCAAAACATCTGTTGGGTAGTCATCGCATTGCACGCTGCGAACAAAATCCGCCATCAGTTGGGTGTCGCCGCCGCCGTGACCCTCACCCAACGGCGGACTGGTATCGTACACTTTTTTTGTCCGGCTGCGGTGATGTTCCACCTGGAGCCACCCGCCCCCATTGCCCAAAACACCTTGCACCCACCCTCGGCTGCCTTCGATTCGCGTCGAACGGTGCTCTATATGCGAGTGCCCGTGCATGGTCAGTGTTACCGTGGATCCGCTTTTGTATTCCATACTGACGACCTGGTGGTCAACTACGTCATTGTCGCAGCGGTATACGCACCGCCCGTAAGGTCCCTCATGCAAGGCTTGAAGTATACTCTCGCCATCCGGCGTGCGGGTCAGCACGGTCAGCGGCCAGCCCTGATAATCTGTTACCTGCCGCAAGGCGGAAAATACGCGCGCTGCCCATCGAACCAGGTTTGGATTTTTTGTGTATTGATTGGTTATGCATTGCTCGCAAGTTTTATTACTTGTTTGGCTATACGAATACCAGAATGGCAACATCTCCATATAAATATGCCGGGCGGAATAGGGGCATTCGTTCTCCATCGGACACCCATCCAGGCAGCGCTCCGGCGACCCCGGCGGGGCATTCTCGATCCGGAAATGTTTCAAGCTACCCGTGCTGCTTAGTACCAGCGGATAATCACCCAGCACCCAGGGCAGCACGTCCAGATCATGACAACACTTCGCCAAAATCATCGGGCTAGACTCCTTGCTGCTGCGCCAGTTGCCGCGCACGTACGAATGCGCCATGTGCCAGAAAGACACGTTCTCGCGATGATCGACATTAATCACCTCCCCAATTTGTCCGGATTGGACAATCTCGCGCATCAAACGCATATGACGGGTGTAACGCAGCACGTGGCAAATGTGCATCTGGCGGCTAGTCTGCTCGCTGACCGCGACCAACAGCCTGCATTCGTCCGGTCTGGTCGCCATTGGTTTTTCGAGCAGGATATGATAACCGCTGCGCATCGCCGCAACTGCCGGTTGGGTGTGCAGCCAGTCCTGAGTGGCGATGATCGCCGCTTCGCCCATTGGTGGGTATTGGAGAAGTTCCTCCCAGGAGGCAAACTGGTTTTCGACGGGAATGCGGTGCGCTCGGGCAAACGCACCGCGCCTGCTCTCATCCGGTTCCGCCACAGCCACAAACTCAATCTCGTCCGGGCGCGCCAGGGCGTACGGCGCATAGGCTTCTGCCCCGCGCTGACCCGCGCCAATCAAGACCGCTCGAATTTTTTTCATCATGCCATCCTTGGGGAGTACGCCAATTTTAACATGTGCTCCCGTTTTTTTTACGCTGGCTTTACTGCATTTTCCGGTGTTCCGGTTTATTATGGCTATGGTTACACATTTTATTGATGGCAGGATGAATTAAATGAACCAAATTGAGTCGCGGGTTGCCAACATGCGAACAGGCACGAAATTTTTTGGCGCTTTTATCCTGGTCGGCATCCTCATCCTCATCAGCACAGCCACCGGCTTCCTTTCGGCGCGTTATTTTCGGGGCGAATCGAGAGCCATCTACGCCGGATTTATCGAACCTTCCACCCGCCTGAGCAGCATCCAGAATGATGTCCTCCGGCTGCACGGCACGTTGCATCGCTTGATCCTCTCCCCGGAAAAATTGTCGGACTACAAAATCCAGGTCGCCGACTCGATTGCCGCAATCGACGCGTCCTTGTCGGACTTTGTTGCCGAAGCCAGCCAGGGCGAAGCGGGGGAAGGCAATCTCGGCAATTCGCTCGCCGCCTTCGAACAGAACTGGAATCAGTACAACGCGAGCGCCACCAGGGTGATGAACGCTCTCTGGCAGGGCAATGTTGCCGCCGCTCAGGATGAATTTAACCTCGAATTGCAAATCCAATACCAGAACCTGGTCGAAAAACTCGATCTGCTCGTGCAGCAAATGGCTCGCAACGCCAGCCAGATCGATTCTGCCAGTCAGCAAACCTACACATTTTTAGGCATCACGCTCTGGGCAGCCGGATTGCTTGGCGTGTTACTATGTCTGACGCTGGGTTTTCTGCTCACGCGCCACCTGAATCGTCCGTTGCAAAAAATTGCCGCTGGAATGCAAAATCTCCAACACGGTGTTTTGCACTGGGATTTGACCGAAAACGAAAAAATCCAGATTCTCCGTCGCGAAGACGAACTGGGTATCGTCGCCCGCGCATTGAATGACACCGCGTGTTACCTCCAATCCATGGCGAAGATCTCACGCCACATTGCCGATGGAGATTTGAGCATCCAGTTCCAATCCAAATCCGATCAGGACGAGTTTGGGCAGTCGTTCGCAAAAATGGCGCAACGGCTGCGCGAAGTCATCCATCAAATCAGCGCCAGCTCACAGCAGGTGCAAACTACCGCCAGCCAGTTGTCCCAATCCACCCAAATCAGCCAGGAAGCCACCCACCAGGTGGTTGGCACCATCCAAAAAGTCGCCCAAAGCATCATCCAGCAAACCACCAGCCTCAACCAGACATCGCAGGCGGTTGACCAATCCTCCCGTGCAACGCAACAAATCGTGCTCCAATCGGGTCAACAACAACACGCCATTCTGAAGACTTCCCAGGCAGCAACTCTGCTGAAAGATTCGGTCGCCAAACTGGTCGAAACCATCGAGAATGTAAACCAACACTCCGGTCTGGCAAACAAATCTGCACAAGAGGGTGCCGCTGCCATCCGGGAAGCCTTGAGCAACTTGAATGCCATCCAGAAGCATGTAAACGACCTGGAGTTTAAAGTCAAGAACGTCGGCACACAGTCAGCGGAAATCAGCTCGATCATCGAGACCATCGATGATATTGCCACCAAAACCAACATTCTTGCCATTAATGCCGCCATCGAGGCGGCGCATGCTCAAACCCAATCTCGAAAACTGAGTGAAACCATCCTGGATCGCATGATGATCGCCCAATGCCACTTCATTAACACACTGCTGAGTGCCGGTTGGGGCGAATACCCTGCCCAATGGCAGACGGTGGCTGCCAAGACCGGTCTGGATATGATCCTGGCTACCGACGCGGACGGGGTGGTCGTATACAGCAACGATTCAAGTCTAACCGGCTGGCGCTTTCCAGACGACCCAACCGCCCAGGCATACCCGTTTCGCGCGCTGATTCATCAAAAGGATGCGGTTTATTGTCAGGAGTCCCAAAAAAGATCCTTCGACAATCTAATTTTCAAGTTCGTCGGCGTTTCACGTTCCGACCAGCCCGGGGTCGTGCAAGTTGGGTTGAATGTGTCCAGCTTGAAGACCTTTGAATTGCGAATATCAGGCTTTGCTGTGGTTGCCGATGAAATCTACCAGCTCGCCGAACGCTCTCGCGAAGCCACGCGCGAAATTCGCCGGCTGATCCACGCCATCCAGGCGGCGGTCACAGAAACGGTCAAAACCATGACCACCAGCGCCCGCGAAGTAACCACCAGCATTGCCCGCACCGACCAGACCAGTTCGCAATTGGACCAGATCGTCACCTCGGTGCAGGGAGTACACCAACAAGTCCAGGACGTGATCGATCTGTCCAACCAGATGGAGAGCCTGTCATCCGAACTCAACCTGGTGGTTTTCGATTTCAATCAAATCCTGGAGAAAAACGCCGTTTCGACCCAGCAAATCGCCACCGCAGCCGACCATGTTGCCCGCTCGGTCGAGGAAATTGCCGCGATCTCCGAAGAAAACAGCGCCGCGGCGGAAGAAGTCAGCGCGGCTGCCGATGAGGTCAACCACCAGACGGCGGCGGTGCATCAACTCAGCCAATCTCTGGCGCAAATGTCCGTTGGCCTGCAAAGCATCGTCTCGCGTTTCCAGGTTTGATCTTCCGTCCACAACCCGATAGCCGCCGCCGGGCGGCTATTTTGTTTTCCTTACAAAACGCATAGGGTTTTTCTGGGAAGAATGGCTTACAATAAAGTCATGCCGGTACGGTCTACCATCCAGCGGCAAGCATAGCCAGATGGACGGATCCAGCGATACCCTCACCGAAAGGAACACCCGTAATGCAACTTAATCCCTCCGAAAAAACCGCTGAAACTCAGGATCTGTACCACCGTCCCCACCGTCTGACCCGGGTAGCAACCTGGGCAAACATTCGATCCTGGGTTGTTTTGGCAATTGCTGGTTTGTTTTTGGTGTTTTTTGTCAGCGCCATCATGGTGACGTTGACTTCGCCAGCCAACCCCAGCCTGGTTGACCTGATCCCCACCCTGATCCAGGCATTCCTGATCCTGGTACCCGGCTTATTCCTTTTCGTCAGTCTCCAAGCCATTGCCGAAGGCATCTATGTCCTGATGGACATCGAAGAAAACACCCGCAAGGGGTAACCGCAATGAAGCAAACCGGGATCATCCTGGCGTTGCTGGTCGTCCTGATTTTGCCCTTAACCTTCGCCCCGGTTTCCGCCCAGGCGACGCAAGACGCGGGCACAACCCTCTATTTGCCGTTGTTGACCAAGCCGCTGGGAGCACCAACCCTCAAATGGGCGTACGGGGGCTGCTATTCCTCTTGGTGCGAAACGGGTTGGTACTCGTCGCCGGCTGCGATCAACATCGACGCCGACCCACAGATGGAAGTGATTGCCTCTGCCTATTCATTATGGGCGCTGGACGGGGTCAATGGCAGTCTAGAGTGGCGTTTCGATCCCGCCGGCGGGCGCACCTGGCCCGGCATCGTTCTGACCGACCTGGAGCGCGACGGCAGCACCGAGATCGTGGTTGCCCAGGACGGCGGCTGGGTCAGCGCAATCAACCTGAACGGGACTCTCAAATGGCAGGCGCGTCCATCGACCAGCGAGTTGCGCGGGCTGTTGGTCGCCGATCTCGAAAACAACTTCAGCAACCGGGAGATATTGGTCACGGCAGCGATTGGCAGCCGCACCAGCACCTGGGTGTTGGAAGCGAACGGCAGCACCCGCGCCAACTGGCCGCAGATCACCCATGAAAACTCCGGGTATGCCTATGGCGTCTTCAATGCCAATGCCGCGGTAGCCAACCTGAGCGGCGATTCTTCGTTGGAGATCATCGTCCCCAGCGATGTGCATTACATCCTCGGCTTGCACCCCACCGGCGCGCCGCTGGCTTCCAACACCTCGGTCTATCCTGGCAGCCGTCGAACCGTTTGGGGGCAGGTCGGTGTGTGGGAAGACCTGGCGGTCGAAATTCGCGGTTGGGGCAGCTGTCAAGAAAGTTCCCCGCGCAGCGAAAAATATCGCCCAAATTTTGCCCACAGCCCGGCGATCATCGCCGACCTGGATGGGAACGGCAGCCATGAAATCGTTGTCGCTGGAAATGTGTACGATTGTTCCCAAGACCCATACCTGTCACGCTATACCGGGTTGTTTATCTTCAATGCCGACCGCACCCGCTACCACAACGGCAGTTTCGACTGGCGTTCCACACCGGTGGACACCGGCACGCCACTGACCGAAAATTACACCGTGATCGAAAGCGCCCAGCCAAACCCGGTAGTAGCGGATCTGGATGGCGACGGGTTGATGGAAATCCTCTTCCCCGCCTACGATGGACGCATGCACGTCTTTTGGCTGGATAAAACCAAAAAGGGCAACTGGCCCTACCCCGTGTACAACCCGGCGGAGGGCTTTTGGCGCTTTGCCTCCGAGCCGGTGGTTGTCGATCTCGAAAACGATGGTCTGGCAGAGGTGATTTTCACCTCCTGGACTCAAAAAGGCAGCAACCGCAGCGGCAAGCTGCACATCTTGAATGCTTTTGGCGCGCCATTATACGAAATCGACCTACCGCCCGGTCGCAACGGCAACTGGAACGGCGGCTTGCCTGCTCCCACCCTGGCAAACATCGATACGGATCCCGATCTGGAAGTGATTATCAATACCGCTTATTCGGGGGTCGTGGTGTATGATCTTCCGGGCAGCCAGAATGCCCGCATCCTTTGGGTCACCGGGCGCGGCAACTTCCAGCGCACCGGAAGCCTGCTGGTCAATCCCTGACGAGTCACATGCGAGGCTATGCGGGCAACAAGCCGTCCAGATCCAGATCCCGCAATTTTTCTTCCCGCGGGTAACCGCTGGCAGGCTCCCAACCGCTGAACTGGTAATATTCAGCCAGCATCAAGCCCATGTCCGGTATATTGCCCTCCTGCCCGCTTTCGACCAGCGGCTGCAGCAGCAATTTGGGCAATCGTTCATTACTGGGCGACCAGCCCAGCCGCAAATTATACAATCGCTTGAGGTTCCAAATGCGCTCGCCGGTTTTCAAGAGGGTCTTCATATCCCAATCTACGCCGAGAGCAGCGTTCACCAGGGATAGGATTTCACCGGGGGATACCACCGCAAAAATGCAGTGGGTCAGGCTGTTGGTAATCGAACGCCAGTGCTGATGGCGGGCGACCTGCTCCCCCTTGCCGCTCGATTCGAAGCGCTCCTGGTATACGATCCCAATCTCATCGATTGTGCCGCCCAGTCCAACATTGAAATAATCGCTCTGGTTGTGACAGGCGCCGCGCGGCGAGAGGACATACGAGAGCGCCTGACCGCTGAAGGCGCGCGGATCGTGCATGGCAATATCCAGCCCGTTGACCTCGACTGCCAGGTCGGGGTCTCCACAATAGCTTGCCAGGGCTTTGCTGCCCTGCGCCAGCAGGCTGCCAAAACCTTCCTTTCGCGCCGTTAATTCGAGCAGTTGAAAACACGGCTGGGGGTCACCCCAGTGCAGTTCCAAGCCGCCGGTTTCCTGCGCGGTTAATTTTCCCTGTTCGAACAGCAGGTACGCCAGGGCAAGCGTATTCCCGGCGGTAATCGTATCCAGTCCCAGCCGGTCACACACATCCCCCAGCGCGGTAATCACCGCCAGGTCATCCACCAGCAATTGCGATCCAAAAGAGCAGATCGTTTCGTACTCCGCTCCTTTAACCTTGCCGGGCGTTGCGTATCGACCTGCTTTGATTTCCACTTCCCGCCCGCAGG
>JBBIQB010000105.1:9870-11218 GCA_037442545.1 Bellilinea sp. | reverse complement strand
ACGAGTTCACCCACGTTCTGCAGGATCAAACCTACGACCTGCGCGACGGGCTGAAACTCAACGAGGAAGACTGCGAACAGGACAGCGAATATTGCGCGGCAATCACTGCGCTAATCGAGGGCGATGCCAGCCTGACCGAACAATACTGGCTGTATCTGCACGGCAGCGAGCAAGATAACCGCGACATCGAGGAGTTTTACGCCAACTATTCCAGCCCGGTGCTGGATAACGCCCCCGCGTTTCTGCGCGAGGATTTCGCCTTCCCCTACCGCGAGGGAAGCGAATTTGTGCTCAGCTTGTTCCAGGAGGGCGGCTTCGCGGCGGTGGATGCCGCCTTTGCCAACCCGCCGCTGACGACCGAAATGATCCTGCACCCGCAAAAATACCCGGATGACCGCCCGCTGGTGGTCATCCTGCCCGATTTGACCCAAGCGCTAGACCGCCGCCTGAGCGAGCTCGACCGCGGGGTGATGGGCGAGTGGTACACCTACCTGATATTGGCACACGGCAAAACGCCCGACTGGCAGCTTTCCGATCCACAGGCGCGTCAGGCGGCTGCCGGCTGGCAGGGTGACGCCTACGCTGTGGCGTGGGATGAAGAAGCCGGCCTGCCGTTGATGGCGCTGCTGACCGCATGGGAAAGCGAACGGGACGCGCGCGAGTTCAGCAGCGCGTTTACCGGGTACGGACGGCTGCGCTGGGGGCCTGCCGATCCGGGCAGCCCACCGGACAGCCAGCAGTGGAGCGAGACGGCAGACGGGGTGATCTATTTTGTCCGCCAGGGAACGCGCACGCTGTGGCTGGTGGCGCCGTACGGCGCCGACATCCAGCGCCTTGCCGCGGCGGCAATGGCGGGCGGACGGTAGTATGGCGCTGGATGTCGCGCGCATCCGGGCGGTGTGCTTCGACGTGGACGGCACGCTGAGCGACACCGACGACCGCTGGGCAGCCCGCGCGGCTCGCCTGCTGCGCCCGCTGGGCGCGCGCCGGGCGCAACGCCTGGCGCGGCGGTTGGTAATGGGCATGGAAACCCCCGGCAATTGGGTGTACGGGGCGCTCGACCGGCTGCACCTGGACGACGAAGCCGCGCGGGCGATCAATTTCATCCAACGCCGCAGCAAGGATCACCCCGGGCGCTTTACGCTGGTGCCGGGGGTGGACGGGCTGCTGGCGCGACTGCACCCCTGCCTGCCGCTGGCGGTGGTCAGCGCGCGCGGGGAACGGGCAACCCTGGCTTTTCTGGATCAATTCAACCTGCGCCGGTACTTTACCGCGGTCGCCACCGCGCTGACCTGCACCTACACCAAACCCTTCCCCGATCCGGTGCGCTGGGCGGCGCAACAGCTGG